>NZ_CP155075.1:363740-727480 GCF_039621805.1 Paraburkholderia sp. PREW-6R
TGGCGACGTCGCCGCTGATTCGCCCCGACCTCGTGCTTTCGCCCGAAGGGGCGTTTCTTGCGGCGGCCGAGCTGACGCAGAGTGAGCCTCGGGAAACGGCAATGCACCACCATCCGCGCGGGCAATTGATGGGTGCGTTGAGCGGGCTGGTTTCCGTGTCCGTCGAGCGTGAACAGTGGGTCGTGCCAGCGATTCATGCGATCTGGATTCCACCGCATTGTGTGCATGGCATGCGCTCTCACGGACCGTTCTCCGGCTGGAGTGTGTTCATCGCGGAGTCGCGCTGTGCGGATTTGCCTGCGGTGCCGCGCGCGATCTGCACGACGGCGCTGTTGCGCGAGGCCGTGCACCGGGCGGCGAGTTGGCCGGGGAGGACACTCGACGTCCAACAGACGCGTGTCGCCGAAGTCATCCTCGATGAAGTGGCCGCTGCACCCGCTGAGCTATTGCGTCTACCGAGTCCTCAGGATGCGCGGCTCAAACGCATCGCCGATGCACTGGCGTGCAATCTCGCTGACCCGCGGCGTCTGGAGGAGTGGGCCGCATGGGCCGGTCTGTCGGCGCGCACGTTGAGCCGTCGTTTCATCGCGGAGACGGGCATGAGCTTCGCGCAATGGCGTCAGCAGGCAAGACTCTTACGCGCGATGGAACTTCTCGCCGATGGCGTCAGCGTGACGGCCATCGCGCTTGAGCTCGGTTACGAGAACGTCAGCGCTTTCATCGATATGTTCAGGCGGACGACGGGCCGTACGCCTGGACGCTATGAAGCCGGCAAATAGGCGATTCGGACGGCGCGTCTCTGTCGAGTGGGCGCGCGCGGTTGAATAGCGCAAAGGAAGCTTGCCGGTCTGGTAGATCGCGAATATGACTAGCGGTGTAACCGCGAACCAGACCGGCGAGCGAAGGCCACACCGCGCTTGAACGAGCGGGACAATGCCTGGTGATCGCGCCATGACCTGCCATTTGTACGGCCACGGCCGCACTGACAGTCGCCTGGCGCAGCGGAATCCGTGCCACGCGTCAAGCGGCGAAGTGGATCGATATTATTGGTCTGCGCTGTATTGGCGCCTTAGCCGGTTCGCCGCGTCCTGCAGGATTGCCTGCGCGCGTGATCCCACTGCCGCAGAATAGCGGACCGACGGAATCGCCAGATTGAGCGAGCCGATTGGAAAACCGGTTGACGATAGAACCGGCACGCCGACCCCCACAATGCCCGGCGTGTATTCCTGCATCGAAAATGCGACGCCTTTCTCGCGTATTTCATCCAGTTCGAGTATCAGCGCTTCTTTTGACGAAAGGGTGTTGGGCGTGAATTGTTGAAAGATGACCGAGCGAAGGTATTCGCTCCTCATCACCTCGGGCAGATTGGCGAGGATGACTTTCCCGCCGGACACGGCATATAGCGGCGCAAGATCGCCCAAACGCAAATGCGACAGCAATCTCTGCTGACTGCTGACCGTGGCTACCACTTCGACCTGATCGCCCTTGAGCTGATTGAGCGCACACGATTCGCGCGTCTGTTGCGTAATGTCCGCCAGAACTGGCGCCGCGCTCGCAATGAGGTCGCGTGACTGCGTCGTCCGCTGCGCGAGTTTGACGACGGCGTCGCCGAGGCAGTATCCCTTCGTTTCCGATATGTAGCGGATGTAGCCCCTCGCTGACAGACTCTGCAATAACTTGGTCAGGCTGCTCTTGGGGATGTCGAGTGCCTGGGCAATTTCGGAGTGGGACATTTCCCGACCCCAGCGCGCAAGCAGTTCAAAGAGATCGAGCGTCCGGTCCGCTGACTTGACGAAACTGCCCGCTTCAACGTCGTGCTTCATGGTCTTTGCCTAAAACGTTCACATATGGGAACAGGCTATAGCTGATGTAAAGGCGCGTCAAGCTCAAACGCGCCATGCGGTTGGGCAAGCTCGAAGAATAAGCCTCCAGGGAGAACCCTTGTTGTTCCTCTAAATGAACGAGTTCATTATAGAGAACATGCGAACGCGGTCCGATCGGTATCGCGGTCCGCACATCCCATGTGAGAGAGGAAACCATGCTTGAGGGGAAGACCATCGCCGTGACCGGTGTTGCATCCGGAATTGGCGCGGAAACGGCCGTCACATTGAAGGCGATGGGCGCGAGTGTAGTGGGTGTAGATCGCGTGGTGCCCACGCACGATGCATGCAGCGCTTTTCATCATGCCGATCTGTCCGATCCGCAAGCCATCGATCAACTGGTCGACGTGCTGCCTTCCGGTTTGAACGGTCTGTGCAATATCGCGGGCGTGCCACCTACGGCGCCGCCGGATCTTGTGTTGAAAGTCAACGTGCTGGCCCTTAAACGTCTTACCACGCAATTGATCGACAAACTGGCCGACGGTGCGTCCATCGTGAACCTGGCATCGCTCGCGGGATTCGACTGGGCCAGGTCGGTCGACGAAATCAATGCGTTCAACGCGGTCGATTTCGATACTGTCGATGCGTTTTGCGAACGGTTTGAGATTGAAGGTGCGCGTAGCTATTTCTTCTCGAAAGAGTACCTGATTGCGTGGACCTTCATGAACCGTTGGACATGGCGCGACAGAAATATACGCATGAATTGCGTGAGTCCGGGCCCGGTCCAAACGCCGATCCTCAAAGATTTCATCGCCACGCTTGGCGAGCGGGTCGAAGAGGACATGAAGATCATGGACCGCCCGGCAACGCCGGCGGACATCGCACCTGTGGTGGCATTCCTGCAAACGGATGGCGCGCGCTGGCTGCGCGGTGCGAATCTGACGGCGGATGGCGGCATGTCTTCGCATATCGCACTGGCCCGGCAAGGGCTTTGATCCAACACTTACCGGAGACGATCAGAATGACAATGCTCGCACACGCCCGCACGGTCGACGATGCGAAAACAGAGTACTCGATCAACGGACCGCTTCTGATGCCGTTTTCGAATGTCAGGCATTTGCCGTATCCGGGCAAACTGCGCGCGACTCAACTCGCTGGCTTCGCGGAATTATCGCTGCATCCGCATGAGGTACGGGACATCATGGCGGGCGGCACATCAGCACGCGACATGCTGAGCATGGCGGCCGACCACGGCGTTCGCATCACCCGGCTCGATCCGCTCAGTAACTGGAACCCGCGCTGGCTTCCGACGAACATGGATGCCGAGTACATTCGCGACTTCAATATCCCCGCAGTCGAATTTTTCGACTTGTGTGAGCAACTCGGCTGCGGCTATGCAAGCCTGAATGCGACTTTTGCTGCGGGACTTGTACCATTCGAAGAAATCGTCGAATACTACATGGCTACCTGCAAACTGGCGCACGAGCACGGCGTAATCTGCGACATCGAGAACCTGCCAATGTGGGGTGTTGCAACACTCCAGCAGGCATGGGACATCGTGTGTGCTGCCGACATGCCCAACGGTGGCATTGTGTTCGACACGCTGCATTTTATTCGCAGCCATTCAGATCTCGCGACGTTGGCTTCGATTCCAGGCAGTGCGATCCACTGTGTTCAGGTGAACGACGGACCACTGGAGCTTCCGGCCGGCGTCACGCTGGAAGAGAACTGCTTCGACCGCCTGTGGCCGGGAGAAGGCGAATTTCCGCTAATCGACATGCTTCGCACGCTCGCGCGTACGGGTGGGCTCAACCAGGTCAATCCGGAAGTGTTCTCACCACACAATCGCACGAAGAGCGCGGAAGCGATTGCGAAGCTGTCGTCGGATTCGATGCGCAGCGTGTTGACTGAAGCGGGCATTGCTTTCGCGTAAATGCGGCGAGCGCCGTTTCTGAACGATTCAGCAGACCGAGCAGGAAAAGATATGGACTCGCACGAAAAGGGTTATTTCACTGAGGCCAACTCGATCGAAGTCGTGACCGGGCGAAACGAGAAGGCCACGAACGAGCGCGTGAAGTTTGCGATGGAAGTCATCACCCGCAAACTGCACGAAGCCGTCAAGGAGATAGAGCCCACGCAACAGGAATGGTTGAACGCCATTCTGTTCCTGACGCAGACAGGTCATCTTTGTGATGAGTGGCGACAGGAGTTCATACTGCTGTCGGACGTGCTGGGCGTGTCCATGCTCGTCGATGCGATCAATCACCGCAAGCCGTCGGGCGCAACGGAGAGTACCGTGCTGGGCCCGTTTCACGTTGCGAGCGCTCCGGTGCTGGAGATGGGTGCGAATATTTGCCTCGATCAGAAGGGTGAGCCGATGCTCGTGCGCGGCCGCGTTCTGGATATGGAAGGCAAACCGATCGCGAATGCGACGCTCGACGTCTGGCAGGCGAATGACGAAGGCTTTTACGACGTTCAGCAACGCGGCATTCAGCCCGATTTCAACCTGCGTGGCGTGTTTCGCACACAAGATGATGGGCAGTACTGGTTCAGGGCGGTCAAACCCAGGTTTTATCCCATTCCAGACGACGGCACGGTCGGCGAACTGCTCGGACTGCTCGGGCGGCATCCCTATCGCCCGGCGCATCTGCATTTCATCGTGAAAGCGGACGGGTTCGCCGCGCTGACCACGCATATTTTCGATCCGGACGACGAATACATCCATTCGGACGCCGTATTCGGCGTCAAGCAGAGTCTGATGGTGCATTTCGAGCGAGTCAGCGATCCCGAGCGGATAGAGGCGAGCCAATTCGGTGGGCCATTCTGGGAACTCCACTATGACTTTGTGTTGACGAACGCGTAACGATCGAACGGTATCCGGCGTTCGAATGATCTGCAAAAAGGGGCAACAGGAGAAGACATGTCAGAAAGTGGCGAAGTGTATGAGCGGCTCGCAATACGGGACTTGCTCGAAGACTGGGTAGTACTGAGAGACGCGGGCGACTGGACCGGTTTTCGCAAGGTATGGCACGACGACGGCCGCATGATGGCAACGTGGACTCAAGGTACGGCCGACGAATTCATTGCGATGAGCGTCGCGGGCTGGGAAAAGGGCGTCAGCATCCTGCATTTTCTTGGCGGCACGTCGATCACTCTTGCGGGCAATCGTGCCATCGCGCAAACGAAGATGACCATCTCGCAGCGCGGCACGCTGGAAGGTGTGCTATGCGATGTCGTGTGCACGGGGCGTTTCTATGATTTTCTCGAGAAACGTAATGGACGGTGGGGCCTCGTGCTCCGTCAGCCTATCTATGAAAAAGATCGGGCCGATCCCGTCGATCCTTCTGCGTCGCTAAAGCTCGATCAGACGCTGCTTGATCGTTTCCCGGCGGGTTATCGCCATCTGGCTTATCTGCAATCGCAAATTGGCTACACGGTGAAGCTGAACATGCCGGGCCTGAAGGGACCGGAAGTCGAGGCGCTTTACGAAAGCGGTCGCCGATATCTGCACAACGACGCGCCGGCAGTAGCGCCGACATTCTGAGGAGACACCGTGGCATCCATTAATCTGTTCATCAACGGCGCAGACGCGGCGGCGGCCAGCGGCAAGACTTTCACGCGTTCGAATCCGGTGAGTGGCGATGTGGTGAGCACCGCCGCCGCGGCCGGCCCTGCCGACGCTGTGCGTGCAATCGAGGCTGCACAGGCCGCGTTTCCGGCGTGGTCCGCTACGCCGCCGGCCGCTCGCAGGGCGCTGATGTTGCGCGCGGCGGAGCGTTTGCTCGAATCGAGCGACAGCATCGTCGCGATGATGGTCAAGGAAACGGGTGCGGCCACGAGCTGGGCGAGCTTTAACGTCAAGCTGGGCTGCGATCTGTTACGCGAAGCGGGCGCGATGACTACGCAGCTGACCGGCGATGTCATTCCAACTGAAAAGGCCGGTTGTCTGTCGATTGCCTCACGTGAGCCTTGGGGCGTGTGTCTCGGCATCGCACCGTGGAACGCGCCAATCGTGCTGTTCGTTCGCGCGTTCGCGATGGCCGTCGCGTGCGGCAACACCGTCGTGCTGAAATCGTCCGAGCTGTGTCCCGGCACGCACTACCTTATTACGAAAGCCGTCACAGAGGGCACGTTTCCGCCCGGCGTCGTCAATCTTGTGAGCCATGCGGCCGAAGACGCCCCCGAAGTCGTGCAATGTCTGCTCGCGCATCCGGCGGTGCGGCATATCAACCTCACGGGATCGAGCCACGTCGGAAGCATCATCGCGCGCCAGGCGGGCGAGTTGCTCAAGCCGGTGTTGCTCGAACTCGGCGGGAAATCGCCGATCGTCGTACTGGAAGACGCGAACATCGACGACGCCGTCGACGCAGCGATCTTCGGCTCCTTCATGCATCAGGGGCAGATCTGTATGGCGACAGGCCGCGTGATCGTCGTCGACGAGATCGCAGACGTGTTCGTCGAGCGCTTCGCCCGCAGAGCGGCGAGCCTCGAAGCCGGCGATCCGGACGCTGGCGCGGCGCTGGGCGCAATGATCAGCGAGGCATCGGTCAAGCGTGTGAACGCGCTGATCGACGACGCGATCGCGAAGGGCGCCGAACGCAAAAGCGGCGGCGTGGCGCGCGGCGCGATCATGAACGCCACGGTGCTGGATCGCGTAACGCCCGACATGGACATCTATCGCGCCGAAGCTTTCGGGCCCGTCGCACCTGTGATCCGCGTGCGTGATGACGAGGAGGCGATTCGCGTCGCCAACGATACGGAATACGGTCTCTCCGCTGCCGTATTCAGTCAGAACATCAATCGGGCGCTGACCGTTAGCCGCCGGATCGAAAGTGGAATCTGTCATATCAACGGGCCGACGATCCAGGACGAAGCGCAAATTCCGTTCGGCGGTGTAAAAGCGAGCGGTCACGGCCGCTTTGGCGGTCGTGGCGGAGTAGAAGCGTTCACCTACTCACGCTGGATTACCGTTGAAACGCAAAGACCTCACTATCCGTTCTGATTGATACAGCGCGGTCCCAGGCCGTTCAGCGGCGTGGGGTCTGCGCAGTTCAAAGAAAGTAGGATTACTAATTTAAAGATACAACCGTTGGCATGGCTGCTACACGAGGAGACAGACGATGAGCAAGATTTCATTCAAAGGTAAGCACGGCGTTCGTTCACTGGCGCGCATGGCGTTGGGCTCAGCAACCAGTGTGTTGATGGCGGTGTCGAGTGTGGCAGTTTACGCGACACCCGCAAAAGTACCGGGCATCTATTTCGGCATCGGAACAGAGTCGAGCGAGTACTGGGCCGCGACCGTGGTCGGCGCGAAGGCGGTAGCGGCTTCCGTGAATGCGCGACTGCAGGTCATGACGAGTGAATTTCAGGGGCAAAAATTTCTGCAGGACTACGGCGCGATCTTCGCGGCGGGCTGCAAGGATTGCGTGGCGATTCTCGACCCTGTGTCGAGTGCATTCACGAAAGCGATCGTGGATCGCGCAACGGCGGCGGACGCCAAGGTCATCACGATCTGGAATCGGCCCGACAACATCCATCCGTATGACATGGACTCTGATAACTGGGTCGCCCACATTGCGTTTGACGGTGTCGAGTCGGGTTACAGAAACGGCTTGGCGCTCTGCAAGGCAATCGGTGGAAAAGGCGGCGTAGTGGCGATCGAAGGCGTAGCGGACAATCCGTCCACCAAACAACGCTTCGCGGGTCTGACAAAGGCGTTGGCGGAATGTCCCGGCATGAAGCTGCTGGACAGACAGTACGCCGATTGGGACCAGACAAAGGCGCAAGTGCTGACGCGTGGCTGGCTTGCGCGCTACAACGGCAACCTGAAGGCGGTTTTCTCCGAGAACGATTCAATGGCGATCGGCGCCGTCGCGGCGCTCAAGGAACGCGGCCTTGCCGGCAAGGTTGCCGTATCGGGCAGCGACGGCTCGGTTGCCGCACTGAATCTCATCAAATCGGGCGACATGGTGTCCACCATGTGGATCGATGGCGTGATGCAGGGTGCGTTCGCTACTGCTCTAGGTTACGGCGCGGCGTCCGGCGACATCGACCTGCACAAACTTTCGCATGCGCAACGCGATGTGTACCTCAAGCAAACACTGGTCACGAAAGACAACGTGGACGAGATCCTGAACCACAAGGTCGATCCGGCTGATTACACCTATGAAAAGGTCAAGGCGAGAATGTGGCAGGGCGTGGCAAGCCAGATTCCCGCTTCTGCATTCAAGTGAACTTGCGTGAAGGGCGCAGCGGCCACCACGTCCGCTGCGCTCCGACGTGCTCGCCCACCATCCAACACACTCAATTGCGAAACTGGCCGGCCAATCTCATGAACCTGTTCCGCTCCCACATTCGCGACCGGGGCCCCTTGCTCGTGCTGCTGGTGCTCGTATCGCTCTTTTCATTCGCAGGTGACGGCTTCGCGAGCCTCGACAATCTGCTCTCTATTGTCGAAACGAGCGCCATTCCTGCCATTGCCGCAGTCGGGCTGACGTTTGTCATGCTGCAAGGGTCCATTGATCTATCTGTAGAGGGTATTGCCTCACTGGCCTGCATTCTGGCGGGTTTGTATGTCGGCAATACGATCACGGCGCATCACGACCTCGGCGTCGCGCTCGTCATATCGCTCGGAGCGGGGTTGCTGTTTGGCGTATTCAACGGGTTGATGTATACGCGCTTGCGGATCCCATCGCTAATCGTGACGCTGGGAACGTGGTTCGTGGCAGGCGGACTCGCCACGTATCTGTTTCCGTCGCGGCAGCCGCAAATCACCGACACCAATTTCCTCTCGCTTGCGTTGAGCAAACACTTCGGACTGAGCGGCATTGTGTACGTGGCGGTTCTGGTCATCGCGATCGCATGGATCGTGCAAACGCGCACAAGGATCGGGCGGCTCAGTTATGGGATTGGCGGAGACGAAAGACTGATCCGGCTCGCGGGGTTGAATGTCGACCGGATCAAGCTCGTCGTCTTTGCAATGTCGGGCTTTCTGTCTGCGCTTTGCGGAGTACTGCTTGCGGCGCAACTTGGCGTGGGCAATTCGAGGGCCGGGGATGGTCTGCTGTTTCCTGCCATCAGCGCGGCCGTGATCGGCGGAACCTTGCTGAGCGGCGGACGAGGCGGCGTTCTCCAATCCCTGACGGGCGTGCTTATTCTGTCCGTGCTGCGCAACGGGCTCCTTCAGGTGGGCCTCGACCCCCTGCTTATTCAGGTCGTGGAAGGCGCCACGATAGTGCTGGCCGTCGTGGTGGGATCGTGGCATCTGCGTGCAAAACTGAGGGTTGCGAAATGACACAGGCAATCTATGAAATGCAGGGCCTGACGAAGCGGTTCGGGCGGGTCACGGCGCTCGACCATGTCGATCTGCGCCTGAACGCAAATGAGGTTGTCGGCTTGATCGGCCAGAACGGCTCGGGCAAGTCCTCGCTGATGAAGACGATGGTCGGTGTGCAACAGCCTGACGACGGCGTGATGAGGCTGCGCGGCGAGGAAGTGCGTTGGCGCTCCACCGCCGACGCCGCGCGCCGCGGTATCGGACTCGTCCATCAGGAGCAATCGCTGATTCCGAATCTGACTGTCGCGGAGAACATCTTCCTCGACAAGTCCTGCGATTTTTTCCGCCACGGCTGGTATCGCTGGGAGCGATTGCTCGCTGCGGCCCGGGTTCAACTCGACAAGGTGGAACTCGATATCCGGCCCGACACGCTGGTCGAGAAACTGGGTTTCGCACAGCGCCAGATGGTGGAGCTTGCCAAGGTGCTATCGCTGGAGGAAATGGTCGAGGACGATCTCGTCATCATGTTCGACGAACCGACGTCCATGCTGAGCGACCCGGAAATCGAAGATCTGTTCCGACAGATACGTCGGATACGCCACCGCTCGTCCGTCGTGTTCATTTCGCATCGGATGGACGAAGTGCTGGAACTGTCAGACCGCGTCTACGTATTGAGCGATGGCAGACAGGTCGCCGAGCGCGTGCGCGGTGGTGTCGATGCGAAGGAGCTCTATGAACTGATGGTCGGCAAACAGCGTACCACCGCGAAGCGAACCGGCAGCGCCCGCCCGGCGAGCGTTCGTCGGCCAGTGCTGCAACTGGACGACGTGCAAATCGCCGCAAGTGTAGGTCCGGTTTCCGTGTCCGTCGGCGCGGGAGAAATCGTCGGCTTGATCGGCGTGCAAGGCTCGGGCGCGGAAACGCTGTGCCGCTCCCTGTTCGGGCTTGAAGAGGTGAGCGCAGGCGCGGTGTCGTTCGAAGAGAAAAAAGTCGCCATTCGCTCGCCTACGGATGCAATCCGCCGCGGTATTGGGTATCTGCCTGCGGAACGCAAGAAAGAGGGCATGCTCACGGGCATGAGCATCGCGGACAACATGACGCTGACGTTCGGTTTCGACTACGCACACGCTGGCCTCTTCGCGGACCACGCAAAGGAGCGGGATCAGGCGCAGAACTGGGCGGCGCGACTAAGGGTGAAAGCGTCGTCTCTTGACGAAGACATCGAGCGGCTGAGCGGCGGCAATCAGCAGAAAGCAGTGCTCGGCAAGTGGCTGATGAGCCGCAATCTGAAGCTGCTTGTGATGGATCATCCCACGCGAGGACTCGACCCCGGCGCACGCGGCGATCTGTTCGAGACCATGCGTGAGCTGGCGGCAGACGGTCTGTCGATCCTGTTCGTAGCGGACACGCTGGACGAGGTGATTCTCGTCAGCGACACGATCATCGTGATGCGCGACGGCAAGGTCAGCGCGAAGTTCGAAGACGTCGCATCGGCGGCGCCGGCCGAAGAAATTATCGTAAGAGCCATGGTATGAAGATCACTCAATACTCCCCGGGCAACGGCGAAAGTGGTGCGAGCGTCAAACCCGACTCAGGCAACGAAACACGGAATGAGCGTCCGGGCGCGCTGCGCACTGCGGGACCGTTGATCGTGCTGTTCTGTCTGGTCGTGGTGGTGGGTGTGGTGTCGCCTTCCGCATTGTCGCCGCGCGCGCTCGCTTCTTTCTCCGTGGATGCGGCACCGTTGCTGCTGCTGGTCATCGGTAGCACGATCCCTATCCTGATCGGAGGAATCGATCTTTCGGTTGCAGCCATGGCGACCATTGCCGGCGTGAGTGTGAGCCTTTTCGCGCCCACGCTGGGTTCGTGGGCGGTTGTCGTCACGCTTCTTCTCGCGGTGGCAACAGGTGGATTGCAGGGGTATATCCACGCGAAGTGCCAGGTGCCTTCGTTTGCGGTCAGCCTCGGCACGCTCGGCGTGCTGTCCGGGCTTGCGATGTTCCTGACGGGGGCGTCTTCGGTTCCCATCGGCGCCGGGCTGCGCGTGTTCGATGCCATCACGTCGCATACGCTGGGCATTCCGAACTGTGTGTTCGTGGTGCTGGTTGTCTGGCTCGGACTGGTCGCGGCCATGCGCTATCTGAAACTCGGTCGCCATGTGTACGCAGTCGGCATTCAGGAACGCGCGGCGGTCATGTCCGGTGTAGACGCCTCCAGAACGCGCGTGGTGGTCTTCGCTCTGTCCGCCCTATGTGCGGCCATGGCCGGAGTGCTGTACGTCTCTCAAACGCTCTTTTCGTCGCCGACGCTGGCTCAGACCATGGTTCTTCCTGCGATCGTCGGCGTCGTGCTCGGCGGAACGGCGATTTCAGGGGGTGTCGGGAGTATTGGCATGAGCATCGTGGGCGGACTGACTGCGGCGTTTTTGCGTATTGCGTCGGTCGTGATCGGTCTGCCGCCCACCACGCAGGATATCGTGTACGGTCTGGTGGTTTTGACCGCTGTCGCGGTGACGCTGGATCGTGAAAAGCTCGGGAGTGTCAAATGAGCAGTTTTATCACCGGTTCGATTTCGGAGATACAAAGTGAGTGATTCAATGTCAAGGGTCGCCCTCGTGACCGGCGCATCGCGCGGACTCGGTGTGGCGATGGCGAAAGCGCTCGCGCGCGACGGTTGGACCGTCGCCGTCAACTACGCGAGCGACACGGCTGGCGCGCAACGCGTGGTTGCCGCCATTGTCGATGCGGGTGGCCAGGCGGCCACGGCGCGCTTCGACGTGACAGACGAGCAGGCGGTGCGTGATGGCATTGCGAAAATCGTGACGACGCTCGGACCTGTCGAAGTGATCGTCAACAATGCCACCGGCCCGCAGCCCTACATTCCGGTCGCAGAGCAGACGTGGGACGATTATCTGAACCAGTTGCGATTATTCGTCAAGGCGCCGTTGCTGCTGCTGCAGGCCGTGTTGCCCGACTGGCGTCGACGGAAAACGGGGCGGGTCATCAACATCGGCAGTGAAGTCGTGGACATCGGCAACCCGCTGTTCGGGCACTACGTCGCGGCGAAGGGCGCGATGCTCGGACTCACTCGTTCATGGGCACGCGAACTCGGACCCGAGGGCATACCGGTCAATCTGGTGGCGCCGGGATGGATTCCGGTCGAGCGTCACCAGGACGACGACCCGCAAATGCTCGAAGAGTACCGGCGCCATACCGCGCTCGAGCGTATCGGTTCGCCCGATGACGTCGCAGCGCTCGTTGCGTATCTCGCATCCGACAAGGCGAATTTCATTACCGGCCAGACTTTTGCTGTGAACGGCGGACGCACGCTCGCCTGATTTTCGAAGCCCACTACTGGATGGCGCGACTCAACCATGTCCAAAGAAAAATCGATTTGCCTGCTGGGTGCGGGGCGTATTGCGAAGGTTCATCTCAGGTCGCTGTCGGCGCTCGGCGCAGCCCAGGTCACCGCCGTCGTCGACCCGGCACGCGAGGAGGGCGAGCGCGTTGCCAACGCGATCGGCGCGATCTGGTATCCGGATTTCGAGCGTGCCTGTAGCGATCAGGTCTTCGACGGCGCGATCATCGCAGCACCGACGAGCCTGCATGCGTCGTTGATCGAAGCCTGCGTGAAGCGCGAGCTGCCCGTGTTCTGCGAGAAGCCTGTTGATCAGTCGCTGGAGCGCGTGGACGCCTGCCTCCGGATGGTCGAAGCGTCGGCCGTGCCGGTCCTGATCGCATTTCATCGCCGCTTCGACACGGCGCGCCGCGAGGTTCATGCGATCGTGCAATCGGGCAGACTCGGTCGGCTCGAACATATCCTGCAGATCAGCCGCGATCCGCGTCTTCCTGACGAAAGTTTCATCGCACACTCAGGCGGTATCGTCAAAGACATGCTGATTCATGATCTGGACGAATTGACCTGGCTGTGCGGTACAGGAGCTGTTTCAGTGCAGGCCGATCTGAAGCGCTTCGTCGATCCTCCCTTGCTCGCCAGATATGACGACTACGATACCGCTGCGATCACGATCGTGTTCGAGGGCGGCCCGCAATGTCAGCTGTCAGCGAGCCGCCGTTGCGCATACGGCTTCGATCAGCGTCTGGAAGTATTCGGTGAGAAAGGCATGGTGTCGTGTCCCAACATGCATACCAGCACGATTATCTCCGCCGGGCGCGAGGGCTTCGTGGGCGCGCCGCTACTCGATCATTTTCCGCAACGCTACGAGTCCGCCTACGCCGCAGAAATGCGCAATTTCATCGACGTTCTCAATGGAAGCGCGCAACCGTTCTGCACCGTTCGCGATGCGCGCGCCGCGCTGGTACTCGCCGAACTCGTTCTTGAGTCTGTGCGCACCGGCGCGCTGGTACGTACCGAATCGCTCTAACGGCTCCGTCCTCGAGGTGGAAAGTGGCAAACGATAATTTTACTTACGAGATGCGGGCCGCCCGTGTCGTTTTCGGCGCGGGCAAACTCGACACGCTTCGGGACGAAGCCGCGCATCTCGGGGCGAAGAGAGCGTTGGTCCTTTCCACGCCCGAACAGGCGGACCTTGCGCAGAAAGCCGCGGCGATTCTCGGTGACAGGGCCGTGGGTGCCTTCGACAAAGTGGCGATGCACGTGCCGATCAACATCGCGATCGAAGGCCGCGAGGTGGCGAACCGGCTGAATGCCGACTGTCTGGTCGCGATGGGCGGCGGTTCGACAACGGGGCTGGCGAAAGCGATTGCGCTCGAAACAGGGCTTCCGATACTCGCGATTCCCACTACTTACGCGGGTTCGGAAATGACCGCCGTGTATGGCATCACGGACGGGGGCGTCAAGACTACGGGAACCGATTGGCGCGTGTTATCAAAAACTGTGATCTACGATCCCGGATTGACGCTGACGTTGCCGGTGGCTTTGTCGGTCGTGAGCGGTCTCAATGCGATTGCACACAGTGCCGAAGGCCTCTACGCGCAGAATGGCAATCCCGTTATCAGCCTGATGGCCGAAGAGGGAATACGGGCGATGGTGGCAGGGTTGAGAAAGCTGGTGGAGAGCCCGATGGATAGGCCAGCGCGTTGCGACTGTCTGTACGGTGCGTGGTTGTGCGGCATGGTGTTGGGAAGCGTTGGCATGGCGCTGCATCATAAGCTCTGTCATACGCTTGGCGGCAGTTTCGATCTGCCTCATGCGCAAACCCATGCAGTGGTGTTGCCGCATGCGATCGCATACAACGCCGTGGCCGCGCCCGATGCGGCCGCACGGATTTGCCGTGCACTAGGTACCGAGAATGGTAACGCCGGCGGCGCCCTGTTCGATCTCGCACAATCTCTCGGTGCTCCAGTTTCACTGAAGCAGATCGGCATGAGAGAGGCCGAGCTTGACCGCGCGACTGATATCGCGCTGCAAAAGCCTTACTGGAATCCGCGCGTGATCGATCGTGCGGCGATTCATGCACTCCTTGGCGCTGCTTTTGACGGGTCCAGGCCGGATGAATGAGGGCGAGCCGAGCTTCGACTGAATACCCATCGATGTCGGCGCTGACGGCGTCGTTGAAGGACTGCCTGCCGGGAGGAACGAACGATTAGCAAGAGCGCCTGAATTTTCGGATCAGAACGTCTAACCGATCCCTGTCTCCGTCAACTGGGAGGCGTTTGGACTGCGAGAGGACGACCATCCCATGCAGCGCGCTCCACAGCACTTCGGCCGTGAACACCAGATCTTCCTGATCCGGCCCGAGTGCGGTGACCAGCGCGTCGAAAGCGTCCCGGAGTGCCGTCGGCGTTTGCTCGCTGGCAAACAACAGTTCGGTCGGCGAGACGAACATCGCCTCGTAGACCACCGGCTGTGAAGCGGCGAATTGCAGATAGGCGGTGCAGGCTGCGTGCAGGGCGTCGGCGCTGCCAGCTGCGTTTTTTAATTCGGTCGCCAGCTGTTCAAACCCTCTCATGGCGATCGCCGCCATGATCTCAGCCTTGCCTTTGAAGTGGCTGTACAGGACCGGCTGGCTGTACTGGATCAGCGCGGCGAGGCGGCGCGTTGTGACTGCCTCCCAGCCTTCCGCCGCGGCCAGTTCGAGCGCGGTATTCAGGATGAGCTCATAGCGCGCTGCCCGCTCGCGCGCCTTTCGTTTAACGATTGACATCCGTCGATACTACCAATGGACTGTTTTCTGTCAACGCTAGAATTCTTATTGACTTCAAAATCTAGCAACGCTAGATTATCTACTAACGACAGGAGATGTCCACCATGACCCATCCCCACCTACTGATCCAGACCGGATACGTGCTGTGCGCGCTGATCGCGATGGCGATTATCTTTCTCGGCTCTCGCTTCTGGATGGCGCCCGCCGGAGCATCCGCCGAGTTTGGCATTGCCGCCTCGCCGCCGCTGTCGCGTAGTTTCAATGCGTGGCTTTCCGTGAAAGGGACACGCGACGTGGCTTCCGGACTTTTCGTCATTCTGCTCATGGTGAATGGAACGCCCCACATCCTCGGCGAATTCATGCTCGCCGCAAGCCTCATCGCTTTCGGTGACATGGTGACCGTCCTTCGCTCGGGCGGAAGCAAGGCCCTCGCCTTCGGCATGCACGGCTTGACGGGAGTGGTCATCGTCGCCACCGGCGTGTGCCTGATCGTCGGCGCCAGCTAGAAACAGACCTCAACCCTCAACCCTCAACCCTCAACCCTCAACCCTCAACCCTCAACCCTCAACCCTCAACCCTCAACCCTCAACCCTCAACCCTCAACCCTCAACCCTCAACCCTCAACCCTCAACCCTCAACCCTCAACCCTCAACCCTCAACCCTCAACCCAGGAAAGGACGGAGCATGGCAACCTCAACGCACGCTGATCTGGTGAAACTCGGCCACCTCTTTGCCGAGATCATGTCCAGCCATGATGTGACGCGCCTCGACGAGATCAAGGCACCCAACTATGTGAACCACAACGCCTTCGCCGAACCGGGGCTGGAGGGTTCAAAAAAGGTCCTCGGGGCTATCATCGCGGGTGTGCCCGACCTGAAGGTGACGGCGGAAGACGTCATCGTCTCGTCGGATGGCTCGCGTGTGGTCGGCCGCTACCGCTACGACGGCACGCACACCGGAAACTTCCTGGGCTTCCCTGGCACCGGCAAGCCCTTCGCCATGCGCTCGATTGACATCTGGCGGGTCGAGAATGGCAAATTCGTCGAGCATTGGGACGAACTCAATACGCTGGACGTCTTCATTCAGATTGGCGCTGTCCCGCCGCCTCGCCAGCCGTCATGAACCGCGTCGCGAAGCTGACTCGGGCGGGTTGCGGTGTGAAGATCGTTCCAGCATCGCGCCTGGTGCGGCTAACCGATGAACCCTCGACAGCGGACCGCCACGCGGACCTATGAGATGGGCGTCTACTCGCTGCGCACGAAAGACGTGCGTGCCGGTATCATCCAGAGATCAACGCAACGCGGAGCGCGAACATGCGAATCCTGGTGGTCGAGGACGAGCTGAAAACGGCGGCTTACCTGAAAAAAGGCCTGGAAGAATCGGGCTATGCGGTCGACGTCGCCCATGACGGCCCGCAAGGGCTGATCCTCGCGCAGGAAGAGGAGTACGACGTGATCGTGCTCGACGTGATGCTGCCCGGCATGGATGGCTGGGCGATCGTCAAAACGCTGCGCAACACGCGCACCACGCCCGTGCTGTTCCTCACGGCCCGCGACGAGGTGGACGACCGCGTGCGCGGTCTCGAACTGGGCGCGGACGACTATCTGGTCAAACCCTTCGCCTTTGTCGAGTTGCTCGCGCGCGTGCGCACGCTTGCCCGACGCGGGCCGCCTCGCGAAAGCGAATTCATCAAGGTTGGCGATCTCGAAATGGACGTCAATCGCCGGCGTGTGAAGCGCGGCGGCGCGCGCATCGATCTCACCCCGCGCGAGTTCTCGTTGCTGCAACTGCTCGCACGCCGCCAGGGCGAGGTACTGAGTCGCACGCAGATCGCGTCTTACGTCTGGGATATGAACTTCGACAGCGACACCAATGTTGTCGAGGTCGCGATCCGTCGGCTACGCACGAAGATCGACGACAATTTTCCCATCAAGCTGATTCATACGGTACGCGGCGTCGGTTACGTGCTTGAGCTCAAGGACGCGGTCTGATGCGGGGCCGTTCACTCGCGGCGACATTGGCGTTTGCATTCGGCGTCGCGACGTTAGCGGTCTTCGTGCTGGTCGGCAGTTATCTGTATCTCGCACTCGAGCGGCAGATCAAGACCCAGGACAATCTGGATATCGTACTCGCCGCCCGCCATGCGCGCCGGCTCGGGGAGGAACTCGAAGCGGCCAGGGGCATCAGCGAACACGGCGACCGTCTTGTCAGTACCGTGCTCGGCAATGAAGTGATGTCGATGGAAGTGTTTGGACCGGACGGGAGCCGCGTGATCGAACACAATGCTGCCAGAACGTTCTCTGCGCCTGACGGCACTTCGATTGCCGCGCTGCCGCCGCTCATCCGCGTGCCGGCTACGGCGCGCATAGATGATAGCGATATCGGCGAATGGACCGGCCGCGATGGCGCGCCGATTCGCGGCATTCTGACCGATGTCCGCTTGCGGGATGGCGAAGTGGCGAGCGTCCTCGTCGCACGCAACATGAGCGATCACTGGTTGCTACTCGACCGCTACCGCGACACGCTTCATCTTGCCGGCGCGGTCGGCGTTCTGCTTGCAATGGCGTTGAGTTATGTGCTCATCCGCGCGGCACTCAGGCCATTGCGCGACATCGCGGCGAGCGCGGGACGGGTAACAATCAACCGGCTGAACACGCGGATCGAGGCAACCCGCGTGCCTCGTGAACTGGCGACACTGGTGACGGCGCTGAACGCGATGCTCGACCGCGTCGATCTGGGCTTTCAGAGGCTGTCGCGGTTCAGCGCCGACCTTGCCCATGACATGCGTACCCCGATCAGCAACATGCGTGGCGCGGCCGAGGTTGCGCTCGCAAGACCGCGCTCCCCGGAAGAGTACGAAGCGCTGCTCGCTTCGAATCTGGAAGAATGCGACCGGCTGTCGCGCATGATCGAGAACGTGCTGTTTCTCGCTCGCGCGGAACATCCGCAATTCATCAAACACATGCGCGAGTTCGACGCGGGACAGGAGCTGATCCATATCGCGGACTATTTCGAAGGTGTCGCTGAGGATGCGCATGTCGCAATACGTGTAAGCGGTACGGCGCCGGTCACGGCGGACCTCGAATTGTTCCGTCGCGCTGTGAGCAACCTGCTGGCCAACGCGATCCGTTACACGCCGCCTGGTGCGGAAATAACGCTCGAGGCGAGCGCAACCGCTGGCGAGGTGCGGGTCAGCGTGTCGAATCAGGGGGTGCCGATTTCCCCCGAACATCTCGAACGGATCTTTGACCGCTTCTACCGGGTTGATCCTTCACGCAGCGCGTTGCCGTCGGCGGGCCTGTCGATGGGATCGGCGGGTTCGACCGGGCTGGGTCTGGCCATCGTGCGAACGATCATGGAACTGCATGGCGGTTCAGTGCACGTCGAAAGCAACGCGCAAGTCACGCGCTTCACGCTCACATTTCCGCGCGCGCATTGACCGGTGCGGGAACGGTTGCGGTGACGTCCAGCCCCGGTGTTTCGTGTGCCGCGGCGTTGGCGGCATCGTGGCCCGGTTGAGCCGGCATTGCGCCCGCCCACGTGCCCCCTAGTGCTTTCAGTAGCGATACGCTCGCTTCAAGCCGGCGCGCCGCGATCTGATCCGCGGTACGCTCGTTCGTCAATGCGATTGTCTGGGCGGTGACTACGTCGAGATAGCTGACTGCGCCTGCCTTGAAGCGATTGGTCGTGAGTCGTAGCGACAGTTCGGCGGCGGCGCTCGCGCGTTGCTGACTGGCCGCTTCGTCGGCGAGCGAGTGGAGGGCTGAGAGGTTGTCCTCCACCTGCTGGAACGCGACGAGCACCGATTGACGGTAGTCGGCCACCGCGCCGTCATACTGCGCGGTCGCCCCATGCAGGGTGGCGCTATGTCTGCCGCCGTCGAACAGCGTGCCGACGAGTTGCGGCCCGATCGACCAGAACAGACTCGGCGCGCTTAGCCATGGCGCAAAAAAGGTACTTTCGAGCCCGGCGCTCGCCGAGAGCATCAGGTCCGGAAAAAAGGCGGCGTGTGCCGCGCCGATCTGCGCATTGGCCGACGCGACGCGTCGCTCGGCCGCGGCGATATCGGGCCGCCGTTGCAGCAATTGCGAAGGCACGCCGACCGGAATCGTCGGAGGCGCGACGTCCGGGCCGCCTGGCTGCAGCACGAACGTCGACGCCGGGACGCCGATCAACGTAGCGATGGCGTGCTGCATCTGCGCGCGGCTCACATCGATGTCGGTATCCTGGGTGCGGGTGGCTTCGAGTTGAGCGGTGGCCTGAGCGACAGCCGAGGCGTCGATCGCCCCGTCTTTCAATTGCTGCTGCAGCAGGCTCAATGCCGCAGCGTAAGCATTGACGCTGTTGTCGAGCAACGTTTTCTGCACGTCTAGCGAGCGTAACGCGAAATAATCGGCGGCGAGGTCTGCGCTCATCGACAGGCGTACTGCTTCGAGGTCGGCCGCGCTGGCTTCTGCGTCTGCCTGCGCGCCCGCGACGGCGTCACGGACCCGGCCGAACAGATCGGGCTCCCATCCGGCCGATACGCCCGCCGAATAGTCCGGCACAGTCTTGCCGGCAAGTGAGCGTCCTTCGACGTTCTGCGAGGTCCGTGAACGGCTTTGCGAAACGCCGGCGGTGATGGTCGGGAAGAGTCCCGCGCGTTGATAATCGACCAGTGAACTCGCCTGCTGGAGTTGCGAGACGGCCTTGCGTACCGTCTGATTCGATACGTCGATACGCGACTCGAGCTGGTTGAGTACCGGGTCGCCGAACAGCGTCCACCATTCACCGCGCGGCTTGGCGTCGGCGGGCGCGGCGCGGGTCCAGCCAGCCGCTGCGCCCGCGAATTGTGCGGGCACGTCGGTGGTCGGCCGCTGGTAGTCGGGAAGCGTCGAGCACGCGGTGAGCGTCTCCAGCAGCACACCCAACACCGCGAGCGTGAGACCACGGCGCAGGTTCCGCAGCGGAGCGCGCTTATCAGACGGGGCAAAGGTCTTCACGATAACGGCTCCTCAACCGTGGGTGGGCGGCGCGATCTGCACGGCTTGCCCGGCATCGAGCGAGTCGCCCGGGTTGTCGATCACCCGGTCGGTTTGCGCCAGTCCCGTCGTGATCTCGACGTGGGTGCCGAAGTCGCGGCCAATGTGCACTTTCTTCAGCACCGTACGGCCATTGCTGTCCACCACGGCGACCGTCACGCCGTCCGGACGAAACAGCAGTGCGCTGACGGGAAGATCGAGCGCCGGCGTCGACGAGTTCAATGCCAGATGGACCTGCGCATAAGCCCCCGGCATCAAGGCACCGTCCCTGTTGTCGACGTCCACCTCGACGCGCAAGGTACGGCTCGTCGGGTCGATCGAACCGGTACTGCGCACCACGCGCGCGTCGATATGGCGGCCGGGATATTGCTGGACACTCAGGTAGACGGCGGTGTCCGGCGTGACGAACGGCGCATCGTTCTGCGGCACGTCGACGAAGACGCGCAACACACCGGTCTGCTGGATATGGAACAGTTCACCGGACTGGCCGGCTGTGCCGGGCGTGCCGCCCGCCGTGACCAGCGCGCCAACATCGACGTTGCGAGCGGTAATCACGCCGTCGAACGGCGCTGTGATGTCCTCGTACGAGACCAGTTCGGCCAGATGGGCGACATTGGCTTGAGCGGAGGCCAGCATCGCGCGGCGCGCTTCCATGTCGTTCTGCTTCGTGTCGGCGTCCTGCTGCGCGACCGACTGCGTTTTCAGCATCTCCTGCCAGCGCTGCGCGGTGGCCTTCGCGTAGTCATAGTTCGCCTGTGCGGTGGCCTCGTCGGCCCGCGCCTGACGCAGTTGCGCGTCGAGCTCGGGCGCCTGGATCGTCGCGAGCGTCTGGCCGCTTTTGACCTTGGCCCCAATGTCGCTCGTCCAGTGCGCCAGATAACCACTCGTGCGCGCATAGATCGACGCTTCGGCGAACGGCGTCACCGCGCCGGGCAACCGCAGTTCGCTGGCCGAGGGCGCCACACGTGGCGTAATGACGGAGACGCTCAGCATACTTTGCGCGTCTGTCTGTTGCGTCAGACTGGCGCTTGCCTGCAGGCGCGGCACGATGCCGGCGAGCAGCAAGGCGCAGGCGACGCCAGCCAGCGTGAAAGGCCAGTACCGCCGACGACGTCTGGTGGAGTTGCCGGAGTCTCGCAGTCCTGCGTTCGCCGCAGTCGCCGTTGCCTGCGCGACGGGTATTGCATCGTTCGCAGGTTGCCCGTTGGGCTTGCCGGCGTCGTCGGGCGTGGGTGGAATGGAGGCGTCGTTCATGAGGAGGCTCTCTTCGAAATCAATAGGTGCGGTCGGCGACGCTGGCTTCCTGACTGTCTTGGCGGTTTTGCCGACGGGCCCGGCGTTCATCCAGCCACGCGTGCACCGTTCCGTAGACGACCGGTACGAACAGCAGCGTGGAAACGGTGCCGAGCGCAAGACCGCCGATCACCGCGCGACCGAGCGGCGCGTTCTGCTCGCCGCCGTCACCGAGACCGAGCGCCATCGGCAGCATGCCGATTAGCATGGCGAGGGCGGTCATCAGCACCGGGCGAAAGCGGCTGAAGCCGGCGTCGAGCGCGGCCTGTAGCGGCGGCTCGCCGTCGTGATGCAATTCACGGGCGGTGTTGATCACGAGAATGCTGTTGGCCGTGGCGATCCCGATGCATAGAATGGTGCCCGTCAGCGCGGGCACGCTCAGCCGCGTGCCGGTACTGAACAGCATCCATGCGATACCCGCGAGCGAGCCTGGCAAGCCGCTGATGATGATCATCGGGTCGAGCCAGGACTGGAAATTGACGACCATCAGCAGATAAACGAGGACGATAGCGAAGATCATGCCGCTCGCGAGGCCGGCGAAGGAGTCGTGCATGGCCTGCACCTGCCCGCGCACGACGATCGAGGCGCCCGCAGGCAATTGCGGGCGGACCTGGTCGACGATACGGCCAACGTCCGCGGCCACGCCGCCGAGATCGCGTCCTTGCGTCGAAGCGAAAATGTCGAGCACCGGCTGCACATTGTAGTGCGACACCACGGCCTGCTGGCTGACGCGCGACAGCGTGCCAAGCGCGCCAAGCAGGTTCTGCGGAGCCGGGCGGTCGCCGTTCATCGCGCCAGGCGTTGCGCTGCCGCTCGACGCGACAGGGATATTCGCCAGCGCTTGCAGCGAGTTGATGTCGTACTGCGGGGTCATCGCGACGAGCGGATAGCTGACACCGTTCTTCGGATCGAGCCAGAAGTTTGGTGTAGTTTGCGAACTGCCCGATAACGCGATCAGCAGATTCTGCGACACCTCGCGTTGCTGAAGGCCGGCCTGGATCGCCCGCGTGCGGTCCACATTCACGTTGATCGCAGGCGCGTCGCCCGGTTGCTGGATGCGCGCGTCGACGAGGCCGCGCACACCGCGCAACTTTTCAAGCAGTTTGTTGGCCACGAGGCGGTTGGCGTCGAGCTTGTTGCCCACGATCTGGATATCGATCGGCGCGGGCAGGCCGAAATTCAGAATCTGACTGACGATGTCGGCGGGCAAAAAGGCGAAGCTCACGCCGGGGAATGCCTTCGCAAGCGTCGTGCGCAGCGCCGCGACATAGGTCGCCGTCGGCTTGTGTTGGGCCGCGAGCGTGATCATCACGTCGGCATCTTCCGGGCCAATCGGGTCCGACGAATCGTAAGTCAGGTTGATGCCGCTCACGGGCACGCCGATGTTGTCCAACACTGCCGCGAGTTCCTGCTTTGGAATCAGATGGCGCACGGCGGCTTCGACCTGGTCGGTGATGCGCGCCGTATCCTCGATCCGCGTGCCGGTCGGCGCGCGCAGATGCAGGCGAATCTCGCCAGTATCGACAGCGGGGAAAAAGTCGCGTCCCGCGAACGGCACCAGCGCGAGCGAGCCGACACACAGCAGCAGGAATAGGGCGATGAAGCGTCGAGGGGTGGCGACTGCCGCACCCAGCACATGGCGATAGCGCTCGCGCAGCAATTCGAAACGACGCTCGAATGCGGCCTGAAAACGCACGACTCGGGCGATGGGTCCATTGCCTGTCGCTGGTGCACTGCTGCGCGAGCGCATCAGATACATGGCGAGCGTGGGAATGAGCGTGCGCGAAAAGAAGTACGAGGCGATCATCGCAAAGACCACCGCTTCGGCGAGCGGTACGAACAGATAGCGCGCCACGCCCGAGAGCAGAAACATCGGTACGAACACAATGCAGATCGACAAGGTCGACACGAACGTGGGAACCGCGATCTCGCCCGACCCATTCAGGATCGCGTCATGAAGCGGCTCGCCATTCTCAAGGTGATGCGTGATGTTTTCGATTGCGACGGTGGCGTCGTCGACGAGAATGCCCACGGCGAGCGCGAGGCCGCCGAGTGTCATGATGTTGATGGTCTGGCCCAATGCGCCAAGCGCAATCAGCGACGTCAGCACCGCGAGCGGAATGGATACCGCAATGATCAACGTGGCGCGCCAGCTGCCGAGAAACAGCAGAATCATCAGCGCGGTCAGGCAGGCTGCAATCAGCGCTTCGCGCGCGACACCGACCACAGCGGATTTGACGAACACCGACTGATCGGAGAGTGCCGTGATATGCAACGCACTCGGCAGGCCGGCGGCAATGTGCGGCAGCATGGCCTTGACCTGCTGAATGATGGTCAGCGTCGACGTGCTGCCGGATTTTTCGATGGTCAGGAGTGCAGCGCGTTTGCCGTTGCTACGCACGATGTTGGTTTGTGGCGCGTAACCGTCGCGCACGTGTGCCACGTCGCGTACGTAGATCACGCCGCCGGCCACAGTCCTGATCGGCAAATCGTTCAGCGCGGCGACTGTGTCCGTGCTGCCGTTCATCTGCACGTTGTATTCCTTCGTGCCGATCTTCGCGGTGCCGCCCGGCAGGATCAGATTCTGCGCATTGACCGCATTGACGACGTCGAGCGGCGCGAGGCCCTTCGCCTGTAGCGCGCGCGGATCGATATCGACCATGATCTGGCGCACTTTTCCGCCGAATGGCAGCGGTACGGAAGCGCCTTGCACGGTCGCGAGTTGTGTGCGGACCTGGCTGTTACCGAGGTCGTAAAGCTGCTGCTCGGACAACGTATTGCTTGAAAGACCGAGTTGCAGGATCGGTACCGTCGACGCGTTGTACGTAATGATGTTCGGCGGCAAGGTGCCCGGAGGGAGCACACGCAGAATTGACGCGGAATTGGATGCGGCTTCGGCTATCGCGCGGTTGATATCGGCACCTGGATGAAAAAATATCTTCACGACCGACACGCCATTCAGCGATTGCGACTCGATATGCTCGATGTCGTCGACGTCGGAAGTCAGCGCGCGCTCGTAATTCGACGTGATGCGGTTCGCCATGTCCTGCGCGGAGAAGCCGTTATACGTCCAGACGATGCTGACGACCGGAATGTCGATGTTCGGAAAGATATCGGTAGGCGTGCGCAGGATGGCCAATGGGCCGACGATGAAGATCAGCACGGCAAAGACCACGAACGTATAGGGCCGGCGCAGCGCGAGCTTGACGATCCACATGACGGTTTCCTGAGAAGAGGCAGACAGAAGCGTCCGCCTTTTCAATGCAACGGACGGCGCACGACATGCGCTTCAATGTTCAGGAGTGTGATGGACAGGCGCTTACCGGTTGTGGTCCAGAAGATTACAACTCTGTTATCTGAAGGAGGGTGGAAACTTTGAAGGGGAAGATCGGTACGAGGATGGGTAGATAACAAAACCGTAATCGGCGGGTCAGTGCGTCGACAGGTGAAATGACGAGAATGGGAAGCGTGATTCAGCCCAATCACCGTTCGTCAACTTTCGGAGAGACATCATGAAACTGCTTACCGCCATCGCCGTCGCCGCCCTCAGCCTGCCGTTCGGCGCAAACGCGTTTGCTCAATCCAGCACGGCAGGACTCACGCGCGCCGAAGTCATCGCACAACTCAGGCAGGCGCAGGCGCAAGGGCTCGTGCCGGCACGTAAAGACGACTACCCGCCGTCGGAGGCCACTATCGAGCGGAATCGGGAACTGTATGCAATCCAGCACGGCTCGGACGGCACGAACGTAGTGGCAACACGCGGTATGCCGGGATCCCGTCCCGAGGCGGCTTCGGAGTGATGTTAGCGATCCAGTGCGCTCTCTTGGCGCGGTCACGATGCGTCCCAAGGCAGCGTCCAGATGCGCTGCCGCCTGGGTAACCGGTGGGCCGGAAGTGGCTTACGGAAGTGCACTTGTCGACGAGCGTGATGAGCGTTAAGTGCTCGGCAATATCTTCGTCGGTTGATGATACTAAAGGCTCGTGACCCGGCAGCCAACCCGTCGAGTCCCGGCGCGTTATCTACGACAGCGTTTCCGCATCTCCCGCGATCAAATCTAATAGATTCTGCGCGGCCGGCGATAGTCCCGTGACCCGATGCGCCAATCCCAGGCTCGCAACCAGGTTGGCACCGTCGCCACTCAGCGGGATGTAGCAAACATCGTCGGAACGGCTGCTGCGCATGCAGGCCGGAACAATCGAAATGCCGAGCCCGCCGGCAACGAGATTGATCGTCGACGAGATTTGCGGGGCATATTGCACCACTTTCGGATTGAAGCCACTCGCTTCGCATGCCGAAATGACCAGCTCAGGAAGCCCAGAGCGGGTAGTACGCGAATAGAGCACGAACAGCTCTTCGCGCAGTTCTTCCAGCGAAACAGCAGCGCGGCTTTCCATTCGATGACCTTTCGGAACGACCACGACCATAGGTTCCGTCGAAAGCAGAACGAAGCGGATTCCTTCATCACTGTCGGTAGGTGGACGCACGAACGCAATGTCAATACGTCCCTGCCGCAGCGAATCCAGAAGCGGTCCCGTGCGATTTTCCTCGAGTGAAATGTCGACTCCCGGAAAGAGACTTCGGTATCGATGAAGCGTATTCGTCACTTCTGCGCGAAACGACGCGGACTCGGTAAACCCGATGTTGAGCCGGCCGGTTACGCCCTGTGCACTGAGTTGACAGCGCAGCGCCGCCATCCGCACGTGCTCCAGGATGGCGCGCACTTCTCCAAGATAAACCTTGCCGGGTTCGGTCAACGTCACTCGCCCCGGTTGCCGGTCGAATAGCTGCACGCCCAGCTCAGTCTCCAGTGCCTTGATCTGGAACGTCAGCGGCGGCTGAGCAATACCAATGCGCTGCGCTGCTTTTGTGAAATGCAGTTCCTCCGCCACGACGACGAAATACCTCAGATGCCGTAGGTCCATACATATTATGTATTGAGAGTGCAATTTCAATATATTAGACGCTAGCCAGGTCCTTGCCTACACTGCCTGATCATGTCTTTTGAAACAGCCGACCACACCGTTACAGATCGACGGACAACGCGCCGCAATGGTGGTCCTGGGTTGGCGAGAATCTGAACCCATCTAACGAGCACATACATGAGCTTTCAACCTGAAGACGCATTGCGTCCCCTACGCATTCCGGGACTTCCCGACAGCCAGTTTTTTTCGCTCACCGCGCTCGAACAGTCAGGCTTCGGCACCATTTCGCGACTTCCCCATTCTGTTCGTATCATTCTTGAGTCGTTGCTACGGAATCTCGACGGGACGACCGTGCACGAACATCATCTTCGTGAAGTCGCGGGGTGGAAGCCGCATGGGAAGCGTACCAGCGAAGTGCCATTTGTCGTTTCCCGAATCGTCGCACCTGACTCTTCCGGCGTTCCGCTTCTGGCCGACCTCGCTGCGATGCGCGAAGCTGCCGCGGGACTTGGCATCGACCCCTCGACCATCGAACCGCAGGTGCCGGTCGATCTGGTCGTCGACCATTCGATCTCGGTGGAACACGCAGGCTCGTCAGAAGCACTCCGTCTGAATATGGAAGTCGAGTATCGACGTAACGCCGAACGATATTCGTTCCTGAAATGGGCCGACAACGCGTTCGAATCGTTCCGTATCTTTCCGCCGGGTACCGGCATCATCCATCAAGTCAATCTGGAATGGCTTGCACGTGGCGTGAATCAGAAGGACGGCCTGACATATTTCGACACGCTCGTCGGAACCGACAGTCACACGCCGATGATCAACGGCATTGGCGTGCTCGGTTGGGGGGTAGGAGGTATCGAAGCCGAGGCGGCGATGCTCGGACAGCCAGTTTGCGTCGTCGTGCCAGATGTGATTGGCGTAGAACTGACGGGATTGCCTGCTCCTGGCATTGTTGCGACCGACATCGTGCTTACCGTTGTCGAAGCGTTGCGCGCCAAAAAAGTCGTCGGCAAATTCGTAGAGTTTTTCGGAGCAGGAGCGGCAAGTCTGGCTGCGCCCGACCGATCGACGATTGCCAACATGGCGCCTGAATTTGGCGCGACCGTCGCCTTCTTCGCTGTCGACGACAACACCTTGCAGTACCTGAAATCTGTCGGCAGAACCGACGTCGAGCTCGCTGCGCTCAAAGCTTATTTCGAAGCGCAAAACATGTACGGCATTCCCGCTCGGGGCGACATCCACTACACCGAAACGGTCAGTATTGATCTTGGCTCCGTGGTGCCGAGCGTTGCAGGCCCGTCGCGACCACAAGACCGGATCCCGCTATCAAATCTGAAGAAAACAGTGCAGGCACTTTTACCTGACGCTGCGTCTTCTCAAAGCGAAGACGATAAAGACACAACCGGCCTGCAGCACGGCGATATCGTGCTCGCTGCAATCACGTCTTGCACCAATACGTCCAATTCCCGCCTGATGCTCGCGGCGGGACTGTTGGCAAAACACGCGGTGCAGAAAGGACTGCGAACTGCGACGCATGTGAAGACGTCATTCACGCCGGGGTCGCGGGTCGTTAGCGCGTATCTCAAGTCGGCGGGTCTCGAGCCATATCTGAACGCGCTCGGATTCAACGCGGTGGGCTACGGATGCGCCACCTGCATGGGCAATTCGGGGCCGCTTGCGCCGGAAGTTCTCGAGCAGATCAAAAGCCGAAACCTGAGCGTGGCCGCAGTGCTTTCGGGCAACCGCAATTTCGAAGCACGCATCCACCAGTCGATCAAGGCGAATTTCCTGATGAGCCCTCCGCTGGTGGTTGCGTTTGCTATTGCGGGGAGAACCGGTTTCGATCCTGACACGGAGCCGTTGGGGAAGGGATTGCAGGGCGAGGATGTCTATCTGCGCGACGTGTGGCCGAGCGCAGAGGACATGGCCGAAGTCACGCCATTTGCGCAGGATGCAAACAATGTGCTCAATCTTTACGCTACGACAGCAGAGCAAAACTTATGGGAATCGCTGCCGGCGCCTCAAGGCGACCTCTTCACGTGGAGTGAAGATTCCACGTATCTGCAACGTCCGCCATTTTTCGACGGCATAACACGTGAAATTCCGCAGCTTGGAGACATTCGCGGAGCGCGCGCGCTTGCGATCCTCGGCGATTCGGTCACGACGGATCACATTAATCCAGGCGGTGCAATCCCGCCCGAATCCGAGTCCGGTAAATTCCTGATTTCGCTGGGTGTCGAGCCGCGCGACTTCAATAGCTACATTTCCCGGCGCGCTCACGACCGTGTGATGGTGCGAAGCAGCTTTGCGAATGTGCGCCTTCGCAATCTGATGGTCGCGGGTGAAGAAGGAAGCGTGACGTCCCATCAGCCGGACGGGGAACGCATGAGCATCTTCGCGGCCGCGACGAAATATGCGGCTGACAACGTCCCGATGATTGTGTTCGCCGGGAACGAATACGGCAATGGTTCAAGCCGCGACTGGGCGGCGAAGGGTCCACGTCTGTTGGGCGTTCGCGCAGTGATTGCGCGCAGTTTCGAGCGTATCCATCGAAGCAACCTGGTGGGAATGGGGATTTTGCCACTCGAATTCCAGGACGGCGACAGTGCGCAAAGCCTTCGTCTCACTGGAGAGGAACTGTTCGATCTGCCCGGCGACTTGAATGCGATCCGGGCAGGACAGATGGTTGATCTCGTGATTCATCGAGGCAACGGCAAAACGGCAACGGTTCGCCTGCGTGCGCGCATCGATTCGGCGATCGAAGAAACCTATTTCCGGCATGGTGGAATTTTGCCGTACGTGCTGCGTGACCGGCTCGCCCGGCAAACCCAAAGCACTGAACGACACCTGTCCTGACTCGCCGCGCCAATCCAACAATAACTTTATACATGCTGGAGACAATATGACACCCGCTCACAAGAGCAGTATTGGCCGCGATGCACTCGAGGCTACCAGGAGCGCGACTCGGCCGCAGATGCGATCGATTGCGGCGGGTCTGGGAGGGAACCTGATTGAGTGGTACGACTTTCTGACGTACAGCATCTTCTCGATCTACTTTGCAAAATCGTTTTTTCCGAGCGACAAGCCCACTGTGCAATTGATGAACACCGCGGCTATTGCGGCCGTCGGCTATGTCGCCCGGCCGCTCGGTAGCTGGCTCGTCGGACTGTGGGCCGACAAGCACGGCCGCAAGTCGGCGCTCACGCGCTCGGTCGCTGCGATGTGCGTCGGCTCGCTGATGATTGCACTCACGCCCGGCTATAGCGCGATCGGTGTATTTGCGCCGATCATCCTGATCGTCGCCCGGCTGCTGCAAGGTCTGAGCATGGGCGGTGAATATGGCACGAGCGCGACCTATCTGAGTGAAATTGCGCCAGCCAACCGGCGCGGTTTTTATCTGGGATTTCTACAGGTCAGCGTTGTCTCCGGACAACTGGTCGCTCTCGCACTCATGCTCGTCCTGCAGCATGCAATGTCGTCCGCGCAGATTGATGCGTGGGGCTGGCGGATTCCATTCTTCGTCGGCGGAGCGCTAGCCCTCTTCGCGTGGTACATGCGAAGGAACGTCGTGGAATCGGATGCTTTTCGTGCCAGTCAGCAGGAGACCGCGCCGCCGATTTCGACGCAACTGCTGGTCCACTGGCGTCGGATTGTACTTGCGATCGGCATCACGGTCGGAGGCACCGTCGCGTTCTATACCTACACCGTGTATATGCAGAAGTACCTTGTGAACACAGTCGGACTATCGAAGGAAACATCCGCGCTCGCGTCAACCAGCGCCTTGCTGCTTTACATGTTCCTGCAGCCATTGTTCGGCTATGCATCCGATGTTTTCGGTCGACGTCCGGTGTTGATCTGTTTCGGACTCTCGACGACGCTGTTTTCCGTGCCCCTGTTCAACGCATTAAGCGTGACCCATAACCCATGGGTCGCATTCACGCTCGCGTTTGCGGGACTCGTGATGCTGAGCGGCTTTACTTCGGTTCACATGCTGGCGAAGGCGGAAATGTTTCCGGTGCGTATCCGTGCGCTAGCAGTCGGCTTGCCCTATGCGCTGACGACCGCCATCCTCGGTGGAACGACGGAATTCGTCGCGCTAAGACTCAAGGCAATTGGACACGAACATTATTTTTACTGGTATGTATCCGTCTGGGCAGCGATCTCGCTGATCGTCTATATCAGAATGCCCGAGACGCACGGGAACCGCTTGTGGACAAAGCAGCCGTTGACGAAGGCAGCAGAATCGACAAACCAGTGACATCAAATCACGCTGTCATCGGCCTGCACGCCTGCACGCCTGCACGCCTGCACGAAGGCTGCGCAAGCCGATCAATCCGGGAGACCCAATCCACGCAGATGCCGATGCCGTACCCGGGCGACCGCCTTGCACACATCCGGCTAGCCAAGTACCGCTTCAGCGCTTAGTGCACGAAGCTCTGTCGAGCGCTGGTAGTCTTCGAGGCGTCGTCCAGCCCGGCGGCCTCTGCCGCGTCGACCACCCTGTTGCGGCCTCGCGACTTGGCCCGGTAACAGGCTTCGTCGGCGCGTCTTAACAAGGCCTGCGACGACTCGGGCCGAACAGGGAAAGTGCAGGCGAGGCCAATGGAGACGGTGACGGGTGAGCCGCCCGGAGATGCGCACGGGATGCCGAGTTGCTCGACCGCCGCCCGCAGCGACTGCGCCACGCGCAATCCGGCCACCGCGTCGCAGGCGGGTAGCACCACGACGAATTCTTCGCCGCCATAGCGCGCGACGAAGTCGCTTTGCCGCCGCAACGCGCTGGAGAGCGCGGAGGTGATTTGTCTCAGGCAGTCGTCGCCGGCAAGATGCCCGAACGTATCGTTGTACTGCTTGAAGTGATCCACGTCGATCAGCAGGACACAAAGCGGCTGGCTGCTCGCGGACGCAAACGAAACATCGCGCGGGAAGCGGTCGTCGAAATAGGCGCGGTTAAAAACACCGGTGAGACCGTCGCGTGCCGACGTTTCAACGAGGGTACGGTGCGTCTCGGACAGTCGCCGGTAGAGGCCCGTCGTCTCGTAGATCAGCATGCCCAAGACGGCGCTCGACGACACCATCGAGGCCAGCCGCGCTGCATACCAGCCTACACTGAAGCGTGCGCCTGCCGACAGGGTGAGCGTCACGTCGATGAGCGCACCGAGAAGCGCCACTGCGAGCCACAGGTCCATCAACGAGCGCAGACGGGTTGTCGACACATGGAGTCCAAGCGCCATCAGGCAGAGCGCTTCGACCATGATCCCTGCGGGGCTGCTCGACAACTGGGCATACGAGCCGGATTGCGCGACGACGGGCGGCAGGTGCGACTGTCCGGCTGTGGCGATCGCGCATAAGGCAATGGCAAGGGCGACGCCCCCAACGGCCGCAAACCGTCCGCTGGCGCGGTTAGTCAGGCTGGCGGGCACGGTGCGGGCAAGCAGGGATGCAGTCACCAGCGTGGGAAAGCCGCCGTGCCACAACACCCATATCCATATTGCTGTCTGCGGACCCGCGCCAAGCAGCCCTGCAGGTGAAAAAACGCCCGGAAAGACAAGCAACTGTACGGCGGCGATGACACTCGTGAACGCATAGGCGCCACTGAGCGCCGCGAACAGAAGCCGGCCGGAGACGGCGTACTGGGTCCATAGCAGCAGGGCTGTCAGCCCCTCCGTCAACGTCACCCACGTTGCGAACACCGGGAGAAACGGCGGGATGACGGGTCCAGGCGCCCTGGCGTACGGCCAGACAAGCAGGGCCGCAGCGATCGCCAGCGCGGCGACAAGCGCGGCCATGAGTCGGTGGCGAGGCGTCGACGGCAAATGGATAAGCGTGGCTTGCATTAGAGGGAGGGCGCAATCGCAGCGTGCGCTTTAGCTATGACCGGAGTGGAGCATGGGTACGGCTTCCGTACTGATGCATATTGCATATATCGGCTCCTGGCGGGGCGACTTGAAGAATAAGTCGAATTTTCCGACTTCAGTTCATCGTTGCGTTGTCCGTCGCATCGAGATTCGCTGCTGTTCTGCTGTCGTGCTGTGCACTGACATGGTGAGGAGCCTGGCTTTGTTCATGCTCGCCATGCTGCTGCGTGCCGCTTACCATGGGCTGCCTGCCCTCGAACACTTCGGCCGCGCTGAGCAACTCTCCCAGCGCGCCGCGACGGTCAGTGAGCGCAGCCTTCATCGTTGCCCCGATCGGCAGCTCTTCGGCAAAATCCTCCTGTTCCCGCCCATAGATCACATGCAGCAGCGACAGCATGCCGGTCAGATAAGCGCTTTGGGCAAACGCCGGCTGCTTCGGGTGTGCGCCTGCCGTGAGCCTCAGCATCAGCGACGCGCGCTGTGTCGCGAGCGCGATCAGCGGGTCACGACAGACTGACCCTGGGTCAGCGTGGTTGTAGAGCAGCAGGTTGCACCACTGGAACAGGCGGGTCGTTCCAATGACAGCAAGCGCATGATGCAATGACACAATTGCAGTCCGCCTGGGATTGGCATTGCCTGAGCAGTTCGCCAGTCGCAGCACTTGCGTGACAAGGACCGGCATATCAGAGAGCGCGCGGACAATGCGGTGATCGCAGGCATCGTCGATCAGCAGATTGAGCAGATCCAGCAGTTGCCCGAGGTCTGGCACCAGTCGACGGGTTTCCATGATCTGGGGCTTGCTGAAGTAAAAGCCCTGCACCATGTCACAGCCCCAGTCCATTGCGTTTTGCCACTGCTCACGGTCATCCACCTTCTCCGCAACCACCGCCTTGCCGGCGCGTTTGAGGTTGCGCACTAGCGTCGGCCCCGTCGCCGCATCGATGACCGGCCACTCCAGCTTGACGATATCGACTGCCGGAAGAAATGCTTCAATCTCGGGGCTGAGCGTGGCTACATCATCGAGCGCGACTCGGAAACCCGCTGCACGCAATGCGTTGCATCGTACCTTCAGCGCGTTGTCCAGTTCGCATGACTCGAGAACCTCGAGCACGAAGCGACCGCCCATCAGGATTTGCGGCACGCCTGAATGCAGAAAGTCGGCGGTGCAGTTCAGATACCCGTCGAGGCCTCCAAGTGCGCTGTCAACGCCAAGTGCTCCCACCGCACGCTCGATCACGTGCGCCGTGCAGGCAAAGCCGTCGTTCACATCCGCCACCGGACGGTAGCCGTTTCTGAACAGCAGTTCATAGGCAACGATCCGTCCCGCCCGGTCGATGATGGGCTGACGCGCCACGCATGCTGTGCTGGCGTCTGTCATCTGGCCTGGCCCGGCGCGATTCATGAGTTGGCTCCTCCGTTTTATAGTTCGCATCCTGTCGCCCGCTGCCAGCACTCGCCGACGGGACCTCTTCAACACATTACGGCAGAAGCGAGCACTTCTTTAGGGTGTTTTTCTGATTTTGCCGATTTTGTGGATTGACCGGATCTGGCCATCTGAAGCGTGCCCGAAGATCATTCGTCAAGCCGTCGTAGAAACCGTCCGCGTCCTCCCGTATCAAAGGGGCCGCCCAAAAAGAAAGCCGGCCAAAGGCCGGCTTCGAAAATCCTTCCCCGTCGGGGAACGGGTAAGGCCGAGGACTGATACAGGACATGATTTTAACCTGATTTGCCGATTTTGCTATATTTTTCTGTCGCTCCTGCCGTATACCCTCGGATGACGTATGCTGCGAACCTAAAAACAGGAACACCATGGACGACCCCATCATTACCACCCGGGAAGCGGCCGAGTTGCTGGGCGTCTCGGTCCGCACGGCTCAGACATGGATCGAGCAGCATTCGCTCGACTCATGGAAAACGCCGGGCGGTCACCGACGCGTGCGCCGCAGCGCGATCATCGATCTCAAGGCGCGACTGGCAACCGAAAAAATCGACGAGCCTTCGCTGATACTCGTTCACGCGCCGCAGCACAGGCTTCGCCGGTATGTCGAGCCGCTTGAACTCATGCCCGAGTGCACCGTGCGCGAAAGCGTCGACCCGTTTGCGGCCCTGCTGACGGCGGGCTATCTGCTGCCGCCCGTCATCCTGGTCGAATACCAGCCCGGCAGCGATCAATGCCTGCGGTTCGTCAGAGCCATCCTCGATCATCCCTCTCTTGGACATACACGCGTGATCGTGGCGGGCGACGTCAGCCCCGACTTCGAGCAGTGGCGCGTCACCGCAAAGCGTGTGCATGCGATTGCCGCCGGTGCCTCTTCGGCCACCGTCCAGACTACGGTTCGCCGTTTGCTTGGCGCCGCCCGAGGACCGGCGCACCCGGCAGCGGCGCCGGTTAACGGTGAAGCCGCAGGTAACGAGTCACAAAGGTTGATGGCGGTTGCTGCGTCCGGCCTGCTCGACACGCCCGCGGAGACAGCGTTCGATGACATCACCCGTCTCGCGGCGACGCTGCTGGAGGCGCCCATTGCGTTGCTCACGTTGCTCACGCCGGACAGGCAATGGTTCAAATCGCATTGGGGCCTGGAAACCGTCGAGACGCCCCGGTCATGGGCATTCTGCAATTACACCATCTTGCAGGACGACCTGTTCGTCGTCGAGGACGCAACAGCGGATCTGCGCTTCGCCGGCAATCCGCTCGTGACAGGCGAGCTGCACTTCCGTTTTTACGCGGGCGCCAACATTCGCGACGTTCAGGGCCACGCACTCGGCTCGCTGTGCGTCATTGACCGCACGCCTCGCAGGTTGATGCGCTCTGAGCGCGACGCGCTCACTACGCTGGCGCACCTCGCCTCTGACCGCATCAACCTGCGCATCAGGGAGCGGCAGCTTAGATGGGCCACAGCCGGGGCGATCGACCGCACTACTGAAGGGGATGCCTGATGCGGAAAGTGGCGGGTCATCGCGAGTTCACGCGCCGCGCCGGCCCGCGAATGCGAAAAGTCGGATGAACATGCCGTTCTCGCGAGCGGCATGATGGCCGGACTGTCTATGTCATCGTGAACGCCGGCCACGCGTCCGGTAGACACCGGCCGCAGCCGGCCGCAGTGCTGACGGATTCAGATGGTTTTCTGCCGTTCAAGCTCGGCACCGCGAATAATGTCCGACGCGCACAGTGCCAGATCCTCGAAAAGACGCCGCTGCACGGGATCGAGCCCGCGAGCCACCGTATCGATCACGCACAGTGTGCCCAGACGGTGCCCCGCCAGCCCCGTTATGGCTTTCCCTGCGTAGAAGCGGATCCCCATTTTTCCCGTCACCAGCGGGTTATTCCGAAAGCGATCGTCTTGCGTGGCATCTTCGACGATGAACAGCGTCGACTCGGTCAGAGCAAAATTACAGAAGGCGATGTCCCGCGCTGTCTCTCTCGTTGCGAACCCGTGCCGCGATTTGAACCATTGCCGTTCCGTTGCCACGAGCGATATGAGCGCAATAGGCGCATTCGTCAGATAGGCCGCCAGCCGGGTGAGACGGTCAAACCGGGGTTCGTCGGGTGTGTCGAGCAGGCCACATTGTTCGACGGCCTGCAGACGCTCTTCTTCGTTGTAAAGGACGGGGTATTCGGCCATTTCTGTTGTGCTGATGCGGGGAAAAGTCTTGGTCGATGTAATGTCGGCATAAACCGGCGGCACTTGAGCCTGGTAATGTTTTGTGCGATTTGACTCAAGTTAGGTGAGTGGCGCGCCGTCAATATACGGTGATGAGCGCCGAATAACCGGCGCCGACGGTAGAGGCAGATTCATGGACGCAGACATCAAAACTTCGGCTATCAAAAACGACGAACCGGTTGCTTCCAATACTTTTCAAAGACCGCTCGAAGAACTGCGATCGTTATGGGCAACCACAGAGCGAGAACGAGCGGTTGCAGAATTCACTCCGGAAGGCGTGCTGCTGTCTGCGAACGCCAACTTCCTGACGCTCGTCGGATATCGGGCAGAAGAAATCGTCGGATCGCATCATCGGGTGTTCTGTGATGCGACGTACGCCAAAAGCGCTGCATATCACGAGTTCTGGAGTCTGCTCGGATCCGGCCGGGAGGTTAGCGGAGATTTCCGTCGGGTCAGCAAAGCAGGAAAGGATATCTGGATTAGCGGTTCCTATACGCCCGTTCTGGACGTGAACGGCAAGGTCAAAAAGATCGTCAAGGTGGCCACCGACACCACATCCGGCCGCACGCTGGCAGATGATCACGCCGGCAAGGTTCGGGCAATCGAACGTGCGCAGGCAGTCGTGGAGTTCGACCTCCGCGGGCACGTGCTCGCCGCTAATGACCGGTTTCTTGAACTCATGGGCTATAGCAAGGAAGACGTTCAAGGGCAACATCATCGTATGTTCTGCGATCCGTCATACATTGCGACCGACGATTACCGCGCTTTCTGGGAGAAGCTCGGAAAAGGCGAGTACGACGCCGGTCAGTACAAACGGTTCGCAAAGCACAACCGCGAAGTGTGGATCCAGGCCACCTATAACCCGATCTACAGTTCGGACGGCAAACTTATCAAAATCGTCAAGTTCGCCTCTGACATTACCGAATTCAAACGCGGCGTGGCGGAGAGCAACGGACGCCTTGCGGCAATCGACCGCGCCAACGCCGTGATCGAGTTCGATCTCGAAGGCAACGTCCTCGCAGCGAACCAGAATTTCCTGGACGCGATGGGTTACACCCTTCGTGAGATCGTCGGCAAGCATCATCGGATTTTCTGCGAGCAGGAAGATGTCACAACCGCCGCTTACCGTGACTTCTGGGCTCGCCTCAGCCGTGGCGACTACAACGCCGGCCGGTATGTGCGTGTCTCGAAGCACGGGTACCGGGTGTGGTTGCAGGCGACCTATAATCCCGTTTTCGACGAATCAGGCCGTCCATACAAGATCGTCAAATACGCGAGCGACATCACGGGCCAGGTGGAGCGTGAGCGGCGGATGCAGGACAATCTGATCGCCATGAGTGAAAAGATCGACGAGCTGTCGCAGTCGATTCAGGGCATCGCGCAGAGCACCCGTGAGGCGACTAACGTTGCGACGCAAACGCAGACCGAGGCCGACACTGGCGAGCGGACGCTGGCCGAGTCGATGTCGGCAATCGAGGCGATCGAGCGCTCGTCGGCCGGTATCAGCGAGGTCGTCAAGGTGATCAGCGAGATCGCGGCCCAGACCAATATGCTTGCTTTCAACGCTGCTATCGAGGCGGCGCGCGCCGGTGAGCACGGGCTTGGTTTCTCGGTCGTGGCAAGCGAGGTTCGCAGGTTGGCGGAACGTTGCTCTCAGGCGACCAACGAAATCGGCCGGCTCATCGACGAATCGGTACAGAGGGTGAAGACGGGCAGCGACACATCGCGGCGAGCAGCAGAAGGCTTCGAGCGCATCCGCGCAGGGGTGGACCGCACTACGGAAACCATCGCCGGCATTCACCAGGTGACCGAAGACCAGGCCGTCGCCACCCGTACCGTCTCTGACCTTTTGCGGGAGCTGACACTCGTCACCGGCGGCGAAGCAGCGACCCGATCCAGTTCGACCGTTGCGGCGCTCAACCGGCAACAGCAATGACGCAGGCGTCAATGTCCGTGTACGGCCTCGTGCGGGTCGGTGCGACATGGATCGCCCTTGCTGCGGATCGCATCGTCGAGGCCGTTGAAGCACCTTCTGCATACAGCAGCGTACCTGCCCAACCCCGTGCAATGAGGGGCTACTTCCTGCTGCGAGGCGAGGCGATCGCAACACTCGACACCTTCGGCTTGCTCCATCCGGAAGAGAAAAGATCGGATTGTGCCAGGCACGTGGTCGTGCTGCGCGAAGCCGACGCGCTTTTCGGCGTTGAGGTCGATGCGATTGGCAATACGGAGAGCGTCGACGGCGACACCATCATTGAGCTGGAATCAGGCTCGAGCCCGAAAGGCGGCATATTCCCTCGGCTACTGCCCGGCGAAGGCACTTCTCTGATTGGTATTGCAGATGTGCGGCGACTGTACGCGGCGACCGAGGGCATGGCCGCCCTGGCGCGTGGTCCCCGCATGGGTGTTGGGCAAAGCGCCGGGCGCGTCTTCACAGCGGACGAGGGCGAGGCGCGGCAAGCCGGCCAGTTTGCGATCGTGCGGTGCGCTGACCATCTGCTATGTGTGGACGCGTTGAGCGTTAAAGCTGTCGTCCCGATGCCGCCTTTGCAGCAACCGACGCCTGGCAGCCAGACGTTCCTCGGTGTGGCCCAGTGGGCCGGCAGCGATCTCGCCGTCATGGATCTGCCCAGCGTCCTCGGTTTGGACGACTCAGGCGCGACTGACGGCAAATACATGCTTGTCTTCGAGCATGCGGAAACGTTGGCTGCCTTCTCCGTAGACGAGCTGTCCGAGCTGCTTGTTGCCGGACCTGGCGACTTCAAGCCGGTGCCGCGGGCCGCCTTTGTTCGCGCACATCTTTTTAGAGGAGCCATTGCGACGGAAAAAGAGCAGACTGCGCTCGTCATCGATTGCGAGGCGCTTGCGAGGAGTGAAGCCCTGATTCGCCTGCCGCGCCAGACGCCGGCCGAGCGCGGCAGATTGTCTGTCGATGTCTCGCACGTGCCTGCGTCGACATCGTTCATCGTTTTTTGCGTAGCGGACCAGCATCTGGCGGTCAGAACCGACCAGATCTCGGAAATCCTCGCGAGGCCGCCGGTCAGGGTGGCGGGCCGCTGCGACGAGGAAAGCATCGGTCTTATCGACTGGCGAGGCTCGATGATAGAACTTGTCAGCATGCGCTCAGTGCCCGGCTGCGAGGGCAGCGCTTGCTGGAAGCAGGCGCTGATTGTGAATGTCGACGGCCATGCGTTGGCGTTTGCTATTGATGCCGTCATCACCATGTCGGGGCCGGGCGAGGCGACGGAAGTCTCACGCATCACCGACCACGCCACTGGCGAGGGGCGCGAAATCCTCACGATGGGGCAGCCGCAGCGACGCAGCTACCGGCTCGTTGATCTTTCGCAGACTGTGGCAACCCGCTTCGGCTAGTCGAGGCATGCAAGCGGACGTGCGACGCCAGGTAGACATTGGCCATCCGAGTTTCATCTGCTCGACCTGAGCGAGGTGCCGCGTGCCGAGCGGCTGAACGAAAGCTGACACGACGTTGTCCTTGACTTAGAGTGCACTCGAAGTCCTAACCTTGGAACCGTCATGTCGAAATCGCTAACGATCGGTCAGGTGGCGGCAGCCTTAGGTGTGTCCGCGCACACGCTGCGCTACTACGAGCAGGAGGGCCTGCTGCGTGCAGTAGGGCGAACCACTGCCGGACATCGGCTGTATTCAGCAGCCGATCTGGACTGGCTGCAATTCGTCCTGCGCCTGAAAGCGACAGGAGTGCCCATCGCCTCAATAAAAGCGTTCTCTGCACTACGCGCGCAGGGCGACTCGACGTACGGTTCCCGGCGCGAGATGCTCACTGAACATCGGGACGTGGTTCTCGCACGGATTGCTGAACTGCAGGCCAATCTTGCGGCAATCGTCGACAAGATCGCCTGGTACGAGACCGCATCAACGAACGCAACACGACATGACGACAGTTTCCCACCACATCAACAGGAATAGGACTCGTCATGGATACCCAGGTCAACACAACGCACGCACACCACGACCGATACGCGCAAGGCTGGCAGCAGTTGAGGCAGATCGACGGGGAAGTCGGCGAGAAGGTAGTCGCGGCGCTCGCGCCAATCGCTCCCGACTTTGGCCGCATGCTGATCGAATTTGGCTTCGGTGACATTTATAGTCGGCCCCAACTCGATCTACGCGCCCGTGAGATCGCGACGATTGCGGCTCTGGCTGCGCTTGGCAACGCTCAACCGCAACTGAAAATCCATATCGAGGCCGCGCTGAACGTCGGCTGCACGCGCGACGAGATCGTTGAAGTGTTCATACAGATGGCACTGTATGCGGGCTTTCCGGCAGCACTGAATGCCTTGTTCGCCGCACATGAAGTGTTTGTCGCGAAGGGTATGGATTAGAACGCGGCACAGCGGCGGATTTGCGCGCGGTTGATGGTCGACGAACTGCGCATTGGGGTGATGGTCCGCTCGTGGGCCGCTTGCTGACTCATGCAAGCGGCGTACGCGTTTGTGCGACGACGACAGCAGGACGGTCACTTCGAGCGTCGCGTCGAAGTCCGGGCATGACGGGTTGCGCGCGGCAGTCGGCGACCGCTTGCCGCTCGTGCGCGACCAGCATGCCGCGACGCAGCCGCGTTGCTTAAAAAACGAGCGCGTTGCCACGCACGCCGCGCAGACTGCCGGGGTCCGCGCGGCGGCACATGTTATCCGCGCCGGTCGTGCGCATCCGGTCGGCGGTCTCTGCGACGGCGCGCGTGGCGCCGGGTCGAGACCGCCGGCGCGAACGCGGTCAAAGATCTCCGAGTAACGCCTTTAGTCACGAGCAGTCCGTATGCGTCAGGCTGTCCAAGGCTCGCCCACGTGAACGTTGCAACTGTTCTCCGGCGCTTACACCGTAGCGTTATCAAGCTCCGGAATGCCACTTTGGCGGTCGGCGTAGGCGGCCTTGAAGCTCGGGCGTTGTTGCCAGCGCTTCCAGTAGGCATCGAGAAATTCGAAACGCTCATCGAGCGGAGTAGCGTTCACTGGGAACTTCGAAAACGCTATCGCGGTTGCCAGCGTAATGTCTGCGAAGGTCGGTTCTTCGCCACCGAGCAGCCATTCGCGGCCGTCTGACAGATGCTTGTTGACCAGCGCGGCGTGGGCCAATGCTTCCTTGCGGCAATGCTCGCCCCATGCCTCGTTCTTCGTCAGTTCGAGCTTGAATCCGAGCCCCGTGTGCAACACATGGAAGGCGGTGACGATCCGGTACAGGATGTGTACCCAGATGCGGTTGTCCCACATGTTGTCCAAGCCCTGCTCGAGCGGCGTCTCGCCCATGATCTTGCGACCCGGATAGCTTTGGTCGAGGTATCGAACAACGGCAGCGGTCTCTGAAATAAAGCTGCCGTCAGCAAGCTGAAGCGTCGGCGTTTCGCCCCACGGATTCATTTTGAGGTGACGCCAGCCACGCTGTTCGCCGACCGGCGTCATGTCGTAGATGGTCTCGTCAAAATGCGCGGCAATGCCTTTTTCATACATGAACAGCCGCAGGCGTTGCGGGTTGGGGAAGGCCGAGGGCGAAGTAAAGAGTTGAAGTTTCGAAGACATGGTGCGGCTCCTAAAGATTCGAAAAAGAGTCTTTGCTGCCGCAGTTATCTACCTGCCACATGGTAGTCTCGCAGCGATTAAAAAAACCAACTTGCGTTGGTGTGGCGCTTCGGCCAAGTGCATCTACCTGTCGCTTGGTAGGTTGTACTTTATGAGATAGAATTCGACCTGTCAACCGATTTTTTGAACTGAAGGATTTTGTCGTGAAGAATGACGGTAGCTCGAATTCGAGGGAACACATCCTCGCTGTGGCGACCCGGGTCGCGGGGGCCCACGGGTACGGCGGGCTAAATTTTCGTGACATCGCGGCGGAAGTCGGCATCAAAGCGGCCAGCGTTTATCATCACTTTCCCTCCAAGGCCGAGCTGGGCGCCGAGGTGGCGAAACGCTATTGGGAGCAGTTCTCCGCGATGCTTGCCGCGCGATTGGCCGCGTCGAACGACCCGCTCGTATGCCTGCGCGAGTATCCAGATACCTTCCGGACGGCGCTTCAGAATGACAATCGTATGTGCTTGTGCAGTTTCATGGCTGCCGAGTACGACGACCTGCCAGACACAGTCAAGAAGGAAGTTCAGACGTTCGCCGATGTCAACATCAGTTGGCTGGCGAGCGTGCTCATTGCAGCCGGTGTGGTGACAGAAGAAGAGAGTGAAGAACGGGCTCGCGCCATCTATGCGGCTATTGCCGGCGCTCAGCTTATGGCGCGAAGCCGTTCCGACATCACCATTTATGATTCGCTCGTCCGGAACTTCCGTAAGACCGGCCTTATTCCGGGTTAGGGTGTCTGTCTCCGTGGAGACAGGCAGGACCTGTCATTGCGTCATCCAAGTTCTTCAAAGCCCAAGGAGCGATCGGGTAGCGCCCTTGGCGTCTTGAATGGCCAACACAAATTGGATTGTCGCCGGTTCTGGCAGCGACGCGGACGACCGCTCGTGACCGCGCATCGCTTCATTCGACGGGCATATCTCCGGGAATTGGAAGTTGCTTTCCCATCTCATATGCACGAAGCTCGTAGCCAAGCCCCTGGTACAACTCGACGGCCTGTTCATTGAACGCCCAGACTGTGAGTCTCAGGTCGCTGGCACCGTTTTCGCGCGCTCACTCTTCCGCAAGTTTCATCAGCTTGCTTCCGATACCACGTTCCCGCGCTCGTTCGAGCACAGCGACTGAGCCAATGCGGCCAACGGTGAACGGTTGCAACAGCGGACTCGTCGGGCGCACTACATGGACGGTGATAAAACCGACCGGCGTGCTGTCAAGCTCGGCGATAAACATGGCTCGATCGTCTCCCTGAAAGCTGGAGAGCCAGTGCGGCTTGTCTCGAGCGAACTCCGAGGTGGCATTTGCGTAGATGTCAGGACGTGCCTGGTGGTGGACCGCATTCAAGATTTGCCCCAGTTCGCAGACGGTCAAAATGTCGTCGATACTTGCGCGTCGATAGCTTATCGGCTCTGTCATCTTCGGCTCTTCACGGTGGAAAAATAAAAAAAGGCGCCGTAGGCGCCTTGATCGTTTGCACAGGGAGTCGGACCGCGGGGGGTAAGTCTCCTGCTATGGACGTAACGAATCACGGCGCAATGGATTGCGACCGTGATGATGAAATTGATTCGTGACTTTACGGAGTTTCATACGGGCCATATTGGCACATCCACCTGGATTTGTGAACGGCGACTTGCCACGACAATTTAGACGCGCTCGCATGCATCGAAACAACCGCCATACCCTGCCGGTCGTCGGAATTTTACGCGCCGTCATTCGCCCCGTCAGATCAATCGACGGTGCGGATCCTGCTCGATGTACTCCGGTTGCACGGAGTCAGCTCCATTCGGCAATTTTCTTGATCAACGCTTTCAGAAAAACCACCAACGCACGCGGTAAGCGTTCGAGAAAGCGGAATGAATGCCGTAATCAGATCGCAAAGCTAGACGTCGGCTAACGCATCCGCAATAGGCCGGTCTCCACCTACAAAGCCAATAACCTTGTTCACCAGTCGCGCCTTGAGTGCATCGACAACAACCTCGGCCACATCTTCACGCGTCACCGGGTCGCGCGGCGAATCGGCATCCGACACGATCTCAATGGTTCCAACTCCCGGCTCCATTGTGAGCGTGCCGGGGCGCAGCACAAGGTAATCGAGCCCGCTGGCAATCACGTAGTCGTCCGACTCGCGCTTCATCTGCGAGTAGTGTTGCAGTGCTTGCGGCGAGCGTTCCGGCGCGTACGCAAGCAATGCGCTGATAACGACAAAAAGGCCCACGCCGCTCTGCTTCGCATAATCCACCGACCTGATGATCGCGTCACGATCGATCTGGCGTTCCTGCTCCAAACCTTCGGTTTCTGCCGAGCCGGCAGCATAAATGACAGTCTGTATGCCGCTGAATACATGCGAGAAATCGCCTGACAGGTCGGCAATGAGCGGTCGGACGCCGAACCGCTCGAAAGCGTCGCTTTTTGCCGCGTTGCGTATCAACGGGGAGAACGGCATCGCGGCGTCATGCAATTTTTCGGCTACCAGGCGACCCGTTCTCCCGCTTGCACCAATTAACAGAATGCTCATGACCTTTCTCCAATAACGATGCGCCGCGCCGTCGCGTGTTTTTACAGTCTACTATCAGAGCGCGAAAGTGTTCTGTATCCAGCAGGCGCGCGCAAGTCGCAAAGGGGAACGCAAACGCTTCCCGCTTCACCAGGTTTCTCTGCGGCCGTCAGTGCAGTCTTTCTGAACAATCCCGTTTAAGCCGCAAAAATCCAATGGGGCTGCACGGACGCTGCCGTCATCAACCTTCACGCCGCGTTGTGCGCGCTATCGCCGCCGGTCACATCGATCGCCGCGCCGGTCAGCATGCGCGCGTCGTCTGAGGCGAGGTACACATAGGCCGGTGCAACGTCGTCGGGATCGATCCATGGCACGCCAAGCGGTGTCTTTTGCGTGAGCGCCTCCACGGCCTTGGGTTCAAGCGGCGGCTCGGGCACCTTGCCCCCTTTCGCCTCCTTCAGCGCCTGAATGTAGCGGCTCTCATTACGCGTCAGTTCGGTATCGATCAGGCCGGGGATCACCGCATTCACCGTAATTCCGAACTCGCCGAATTCCAGCGCGGCGGATTTCATCAGACCTAGCAACGCCCACTTGGACGCCGAATAGCCCGCGCCATCGCGCATACCATGCCGCCCCTGCGTCGACGATGTGACGATGATCCGACCGTGCTGACGCGCGACCATGCCCGGCGCTACCGCGCGGATACAGTTCAGCGTGCCGGTAAGGTTGATGTCCAGTTGGTCCTGCCAGTCCACGTCTTCGAGTTCCAGCAGCGGCTTGAACGACTGGATCCCCGCGATGGCCGCCAGAATGCCGATAGGACCGAAGTCCCGCTCGGTCGCGGCGACAATGGTCTGCAGCCGGGAATGGTCGCGGATATCCGCGACCTCAGGACGCCAGCGGCCGCCGGCCTGCTCGACGAGACGCCCGGTTTCAGCGAGGTCCGCTTCGGTCGGAACGGTGTAGCGCTGGATTGCGCTGGCCCGGCCAGCGATGTCCAGGCCCACGACGCTCGCCCCTTCGCGGGCGAACGCCAGCGCCACCGCGCGGCCAATGCCGCGCGCCGCGCCGGTCACGAGCGCGACCTTGCCGTTCAACCGGCCGCCGCGGCTATTTGCCGGTAGGGATGGGGATGTCGTCATGCTTGCTCCTTGTCAGTACTTGACCATGTGCGGACCGCCGCGTCTTGCGCGGTCCTTGGTCCAGATATGTCGCGGGCTCCAGATCGGCCAACGCGCGAGGGTATGCCAACACATTTCATTCCCGCACGCACACATGGGATTGCAAATATGGGGCAGACCATAGATTGACTGTGCATGACGTCAGACCCGGGCGGCGACTGCGAAGCGGCTCGAAACCCTTCGGGAACGTGCAACGTCTCGCCGAGGTTTAGCTGTTCTTATCGCTCCGTGGACATCGCGCCAGAGCTCAGGATGTACTTCGGCGCCCCGAGCCCTTGAGTGGATGCCAGTGACACCGCGAGCCTTTCGATAAAGGCTGCATCCATGATGTTCATGAACACGCCGTCGTCGAAGTTTATGTTGGCGCCGAAGACGAGGAACACGATTTCGGTGGGGCCGGCGTTGTCCGCGGGCGTGACCAGTTGGTGAGGCGCGCCTGACGCCGGTTCATACAGGTAGCTGCCCGGCGTCTGCGGTTGATCCTCATGACCTGCGTAGTACCAGCGGCCTGACAGCGTGATTGCATGCACGGGGCCTGTGTGAACATGAGCAGGTAAAACCACGCCAGGCGCAAACTGCGCCCGTATGCACCAGATGCCGTTCTCCGCATCAATGAAGAGCGGCTGAAAGTCGACGCCTGGACCAAGCGCCTCCTTTAGCATGGGCAGGCTGTGGAAGTTGAGCGTCAACAGGGCGCTCGGCTGGTCAGCAGCAGTTGTCGGGTTCATTGGCATGCCTGTTCAGATCAAGTAGTTATTCAGGTGACAGGGGCCGGCGTCAGATGAACCGGGCCGGCGCCCTGAAGGACGCGAAGCAAAGGAAGCAGGCGACCGGGATCAGCCACTTACCCCGCCTGCACCTTATGAAACGCTCGGCACCAGGTTTTCACCGCCAGCGACTTCAATCACGGTCCCCGTCACGTAGGGATTGGTCATGAGAAACAGCGCTGCATGGCCGATGTCCGCCGGCTTGCCGACGCGCCGCGCCGGAAATGTTTCCTCCACCTTTTTGCGCAAGCCGTCGCGATGCTCGGCCGGCAGGAAGCCCCACATGTCTGTGTCGATGAAGCCGGGACGAATCGTGTTCACCCGGGTCGGCGCGAGTTCCAGTGCAAGGGAGCCCGACAGCGCTTCCACGGCGGCAAAGGTCGAAGTGACCGCGGTGAAACCGATTTTTGGCCGAGTGGCCATGCCGCCGGTCAGGAAGGTGATGGAGCCGCCCGTTCTCAGATGTGGCGCGGCATGGCGGGCGCATGCCCAACTGCCCAGGAACTTCCCTTCAAGATAATTTCGCACGCCTTGCATGTCTTCATCCATGAAGGCACCCCAGGTTCCGAGATCGGGTGCCGCAGTGACGACCAGGTGGTCCAGCGAGCCGATTTCGTCGAACGCCGCTTGCACAGACGACTCGTTGCGCATGTCCAGACTGACCTGCGCAAAATCTTCAAGGTCGGGACGCTCCACAGGCGCAGCGATGCGGCGGCTTGCAACGACCACCTTCGCGCCCGCTGCATGCGCGGCGCGCGCCACGCCCAGGCCAATGCCCGTCTTGCCGCCAACGACAACGACGGTTTGTCCCGCAAGGGTCGACTGGGGGCTAAACGCTGTTTCCTGCTGATGGATTGCTGTAGTCATGATTCCTCTTTTGTCCAGTGATCAAGGGCACGATGGCACCGTGGCTCTGCGGCTGCCACGCGGCTTGCAGCCGCGCGGTGCCCCTCCGTACACGTCTCTTCGCGACGTGGGGCAGCGCAGAAGTCATCGTAATTGAATCGATAAACAGTGATAATGGCCTCCAAATGAATGGCTGCGATTCCAGCCTGGAATAAATGAGCAGGCTCGACCTGGGCGCCCAGCCGTGGGCGGGCAATCATCACAGGAGTCAACATGGATCGATTTCAGGAGTTGACGGCGTTCGTGGCGGTCGTGGAGGCTGGTGGCTTTACCGCCGCCGCGCGACGTCTTGGCGATTCGCAATCGGTCGTCAGCAAATCGGTGAGCGCGCTCGAACGGCGCCTCGGCGTGCAGTTGCTCAATCGCAGCACGCGCAGCGTTACGTTGACCGACCACGGCAGGCGCTACTACGAGCGGACCAAGCCTCTTCTCGACGAGATGACGCAGGCGGATGGCGAACTCATGAATAGCACGCTCGAGCTTTCAGGGCTCGTGAGAATCGCAGCGTCGGCCACGTTCGGCCGACTGCACGTCCTGCCGCTCGTCCCCACATTGCTGGCGCTGCATCCAAAGCTGAGACTCGACCTTATTCTCGCGGACAGCGTGCAGGATTTGCTCGCAGAAGGCATCGATCTGGCCATCCGGATCAGCCCCGTGTCCAGCCCGGACGCCGTGGTGAAGCGCGTGACCAACACGTCACTGGTCTGTGCGGGGTCTCGCCGCTATTTCGAACAACATGGAACGCCAGCGACACCGGAAGATCTGGCCGCGCACAACTGCATCGTTTTCAACGGGGTTGAAAACTGGGCGTTCGAGGGACCGCGCGGAAAATTCAGCGTGCGGGTGAGCGGGAACGTGTCGTCCAATACCGTCGAAACAGTGCTGTCGGCCGTAGAGGCGGGCATCGGCATCGGGATGTTTCATCGCGCCTCCCTCGCAGGTATGTCGCGTGACGCGGAAGTCGTGACTGTGCTTGATAGCTTCATACGGGAAACGCGAGATGTCAGCCTCATCTGGCCGAACCGGAAATTCATTTCGGCGAGGGTACGGCAGGTCACGGAGTTTTTTGCGTCGGCATTGGGAGACCGTTTCTGAATATCGGTTTGTTTAGCTGGGCCAGGCATAGGCTGCGAGGCCGCAGCGATCTTTTGCACCGCAGCCTGAAGGAAGGCCGCCAATGCACTCGGAGTGCGGGGCCTGGGCCTGGGCGTGGGCAGATACCGCTATTGACGGCGATGTCGCGAAGCTTCTGATAGTTTGACGCGGCTCTGCAGGCTTGCGCCCGATCGATCAGGATGGGCGCAGTTCGAGCGAGTGGTGTTCAATGGTCCTCACGACGGTTTCGCAAGCCGGTGCGCCCGTCTTAAGGTGAACGACGAGATCATAGGTGGTCGACGGACGCGTCAGCATCAGACAGGTGGCTTCGCTGTGCATGACACGCGTTGTGTGCCAGATGTTCGGCCTCATGCAAAGGCCTTTGCCGACGGGAATCTCAAATGCGCGCAGCGACGACAGATCGGGCTCGATCTCGTTCAGCGGTGTCGCGACGATATGCACCACGGGTGCCGTCAAGGGAACGATGGCCTGCTGCGTCAGACGATGCAGTTCGAGCGACGCGAGTTGCGTATCCTGGTTGCGATACACGACCCACAGTATTTCCGTTGTTCCATCCGTGCCGGTGTCGAATACATGCTCGCGCCAGAAATCCGATGCGGGACTGACGAACGAGGGCACGTCGCCATCCGTGCATACGGGCTTGCCTAGCAGCCAGCCATACGGTTCACAGCGATGCGTTTCGAGCGGTTCGACGGCAATGGAAAGCTGGTTCAGCATATCGATGTACTTTGGCGATGAAAGAATGTGTCAGGCGGATGCGACGGCGCGGTCCGACGGTGGAAATAACGCAAATTCGGGCCCATGCTTCAGGCTGAAATTGACCACGACATTCAGCGCGAGCCGGGTGATCGACTCGGCCAGCAGACTGTCGGGCGTACGCCGATAGGCGGCAACGAGCGGCAACGCGGGCACGCGATGCGTAACCTGAAGCAATTGCAACTGTCCCGCTTCCAGTTCGCGCATCACGAACGCCGGCGGCAACACCGCAATGCCGAAGCCGTCGACAACCAGCCGGATGATCGCCGCCACCGACGAAAGACAGTTGATCTGCGCCTGCACATCGCCGCTGGCCGCGAACAGGCTCGCAAGGAACTCATGTGGCATCGAGTGGCGCGCGAAGCCGATCACGGGATAGGCGGCCAGTTCCGTTTCGGTCAGCGGCTGCGCGGACAGATTGAGCACCGGGCTTGCCATCCAGCGCATGGGCAGGCTGCCGAGCGGCACGTTGGTCATATCCGCGCCGGACACACCCGCTGTCTGAAACGACACATCCATATGACCGTTGGCGAGTTGCGCGGCGAGATTTGCAGACGTATCGCTGGTGAGTTCGATCACCAGATTCGGGTATTCGTCGCGGATGTGTTTGAGCAGATCGGGCAACCACGTATGTACGATGGATTCGATCGCGCCGAGCCGCAGCAGTCCCGACACCTTCGAACGATCGCCGACGCTTGCGAGCATCGCCTGATTCAACGTCATCATCTGTTCGGCGAAGGGCAGCGCCTTGCTGCCGTCTTGCGTGAGCGTTGCTTCTTTCGGGCCGCGCTCGAAGAGCCGCACGCCAAGTTCCTGCTCCAGCGCCGAAATCCGGCTGGAAATGGCAGCCTGGGTGGCATGCAGGCGTTCGGCCGTCAGCCGGAAGCTGCGCAGCCGGGCGAGCCAGACAAACGTTTCGAGGAAGCGCAGATTCATTTATGACCCTGACAGGCAGGCACGAATGGCTCAGTGTAGCGCCGGGTTCTGCGAGACGGAAAAAGAAAAATTTTTGCCGCGCAACAACTTTACATTGTCGGAAGCGGCTGCGGTAAGCGCCGTCACGCTGCGAGGAACACCCGTGAATGAAGGGCAAATCTGTGTCGAAACAAAGGACGCCGCCATGACAGAAGTGTCACCCGGAATCGAAGGTGAGTCGCGATTTGAAATTTCAGCGCGGATGCCGTCGCGGGATAACGTTTATTTATCGGCGGCAGAAAGAAAATGTTGTTGGACGCGCAATTCCGGCGAACGAATACTGAATTCCTGTCGCAGGCCCACACCCCGGGCCCGTTCAACTTCATACCCGATGAGGCAGCACGTGAATAAAAACTATCGCTCCCTGGCCGGCGTCGTCATGCTGACCGCCATGCAGGCGGCCCATGCTGCAGATGCCACGCCCGCTGTCGTGCTGATCGGCCACGCGGCGCCGCTGACAGGACAACTCGCGAATATGGGCAAGGACAGCGAGAACGCCGCGCGTCTCGCCATCGAGGAAATCAATAGCCAGCATCCGGTGATCGGCGGCAAGGCGGTCCGTTTGCAGCTGGATTCGCAGGACGATGCCGCCGACCCACGCACCGGCACGCAGGTCGCGCAGAAGTTCGTCGACGAAGGCGTCGTGGCGGTGGTCGGCGATATCAACTCGGGCGTATCGATTCCCGCATCGCGCATTTATAGTGAAGCGCAGCTCGTGCAGATTTCGCAGGGCTCGACGAATCCCGCCTACACTCGGCAAGGCTACAAGACAACGTTCCGCGTCGTGGCGACAGATGCGCTGCAAGGACCCGCGCTCGCACGCTATGCGCTCAATTCGTTACACGCGAAACGAATTGCGGTGATCGACGACTCGACCGCATACGGACAAGGGCTCGCCGAAGAGTTCACCAAGGCGGCGACGGCCGATGGCGGCACGATCGTCGCGCGAGAAGCGACGAACGACAAGGCTACCGACTTCCGCGCGATCCTCACAAAGATCAAGGGCTTGCGACCCGACGTCATCATGTACGGCGGCTCTGACGCAACGGCTGGCCCGCTCGCGAAGCAGGCTGCGAATCTCGGCATGACAGCGAACGTACTGGGCGGCGATGGCGCATGTACGGAGAAGATGGTGAGCTTGGCGGGCGACGCGATCGGCAACGTGGTGTGTTCGGAAGCAGGTCTTGCGCTGTCGAGAATGCCCAAAGGACAGGAGTTCGAACGTCGCTATCAGGCCCGTTACAAAGTGCCGATCGATGCGTACGCGCCGTTCGCTTACGATGCTGTCTACATCATCTACGAAGCAATGAAGCGCGCCAATTCGACGGATCGCGCAAAAATTCTCGCTGCGATACCGCTCACGCAATATGACGGCGTGATTGGAAAGGTTGCGTTCGATCCGCGCGGCGATCTGAAAGATGCTGCGATCACCATCTATCAGTTCAAGGACAAAAAGAAGACGGTCATGGATGTCATTCGAATGTGAAGGTGCGCCGACCCGGGCTTGTCCCAATCGGCTCGAGGTTTGCGAGCAATCCCGGTCTTTCCCGGCTACCGTCGCTATCGCCAATCATTCCATGACGGCGCCCATGGCAAGCTGGCGTTTTTGATGACTACGGCGTTTAACATGCCAGTCACGGCATCCAGCTCTCGCACTTCCGTATAGACGCATAGAAGACTGAGTAGAGCGCGAAGGACACGTTTGGTTGCGTGTCCCTCGCGAATCACACGTTCTTACAGACTTGCTTTTGTCGACAGTTGCGCAACGTCGACCGCCTGGTTCGACGACCGGATGACCCGCATCGCGATCCATGCAACCAGATAAGCGGACCCGCAGATCACGAAAATGAGGTTGTAGCCTGCGTCGATATGGCCTAGCGCCTTGAAGTGATCGAGTACAGTTCCGACGAGGAGCGGAAAGAGCGTCGCACCGAGCGCGCCAGCGAGTCCGCCAATTCCCACCACCGAACCGACCGCGGCTTTCGGGAACATGTCGGAAGCCGTCGTGAACAGATTTGCCGACCACCCCTGATGCGCGGCCGCGGCAAGACTCAGGAGCGCGACCATCGCCCACATGTCGTCGATCCACGGCGAGAACGCAATCGGCGTGACGAGGAAGGCGAGGACGAGCATCGTCGTCTGCCGTGCCTTGTTGACAGGCCAGCCGCGCCGGATCAGCGTCGACGAGACCCAGCCGCCGCCCACGCTGCCGATCGACGTCGCGACATAGACGATCACGAGTGGAAGGCCGAGGTGACTGAGGTCGAGATGAAAACGCGAATTGAAGTACGACGGCAGCCAGAACAGCATGAACCACCAGATCGGATCGGTCAGCAGCTTGCCCGTGAAGAATGCCCATGTTGGGCGCAGCCTCAGCAATGAGACCCAGCGCACTTTCGCCGGCGCGGCAGTGGAAGAGGAGGCTGCGTCTTCCACGATATAGTCCAGCTCTGCCTGGCTCACCTTCTTGTGCTTCAACGGGGCCTGATACGCCACATACCAGAAGCCAAGCCAGACGAACCCGGTGAGACCCGTCACGAAGAAGGCCGCCTCCCAGCCATAGCGCGCGGCCAGCCAGGGGACGATTGCAGGGGCCGCAACGGCGCCGATGCTGGTACCCGACGTCAAAATGCCCACGGCCAGCGCCTGCTCCTTTCGCGGAAACCATTCGGAAACACTCTTGACGGCGCACGGAAAGCTTCCCGATTCCGACACGCCGAGCAGAGCGCGCATCACACCGAAGCCGAGCGTATTGCGCACCAGCGCATGGCCACAAGCCGCAATGCTCCAGAGCAGCACGCACATGCCGTATCCGACCTTCACGCCAACCTTGTCGACCAGCTTGCCGGAAAGCAGCATGCCGACCGCGTAGCACGCTGTAAACACGACGACGATGTAGCTGTACTGCGTTTCCGTCCAGTTGAACTGCACGGCAAGCGCCGGTTTCAATAAGCCCAGAACCTGACGGTCGAGGTAGTTGATCGTCGTGGCGAAAAATAGCAGCGCACAGATGCGCCAACGATAGGCTGAAATGTCCATGCTTGACTCCTGTCTCCAGATAGACGCGCGCGCCCGATTAAGCGCGCGACGAGCCGCTGTGCCGGTTCTCTTCATTGCTGTGCCGGCCGGAACGCGGTTCAAGTTGCTTGCACCTGCTTTACTGTTTCAATCTGCTACGCCGATGAGCTGTGCATTGGCTCCACGGAACTGAGTCGAAGTTGACGTCCCGCATGTGTCTTCAAACCGATTGCTGGCCGAGCAAAGACAGATCTTTCGGCATGGAATTCGAGGTCAGCATGCCGGCGGCCTACGAATTTAAGACCCGCCATCAGTCGAAAGTCGCATGACGCTTTGCGCGAAATGCCGCGACGCCTTCCGCTGCGTCCGGCGATGCCTTGCAGACCGATGCCGCGAGTTCGTGTGCGTAGTCGTGCTGGCCCGACTCCATCATCCGCAGGAGCCGCTTGCCCACGGACAGCGACGCCCTCGACCGCTTCTGAAGCGTCGCGCACACCGCGTCGACGCGTGCCGCAAGTTCATCGCTTGCAAGCGCCTCGTTGACGATACCCCACTGTGCGGCCGTACTGGCGGCAACAGGCTCGCCTAACAGGATCAGCTCGCGGGTTCGCGTAGCGCCGACGAGTTCGGCAAGACGCGCGCAGCCCATCCAGCCTGGAATCGCACCGACTGCCGCCTCCGGGAAGCCGATACGTGCATCGACGCTTGCATAGCGAAAATCGCAAGCGAGCGCGAGTTCAAAGCCGCCGCCCAGCGCGCTGCCCGCAAGCACCGCGATAGTTGGCTTGTCGAGCTCCGCGATCCGCCGGAACACGCGATTGCCATCACGGATGAAGCGGGTGCCCATTTGCTGTGCGTCGATGTCGCCCCATTCGTTGATGTCGGCGCCGCTGCAGAAAAAGCGCGGGCTCGTCGAGACAAACTTCAGCGCGCGCACCTCGGGATTGCGCTCGACACTCGCGACATATCGCTCGATGTCGTCCAGCATGCCGGTCGTCAGCGCGTTATGCCGGGCTGGACGGTTGAGTGTGATTGTCGCCATCGCGCCATCGACGCTGAAGAGGACGTCAGAATTGTGCTGCATGAAAACACCTCGCGATTCGGTTTGCCCGCTATGGCTGCGCATTCAGTGAATCGCCGCCTCGAGAAGCTGCTCGTCGACGAGTGGCGCGAATTCCATTCGCGCGAGCACGTCCTTGTGCACGTCAATGCCTTTCGCGACCTCGATCAAACGCACGCCAAGCGGATCGAGCCTGAATACGGCACGCTCGGTCACATACAAAACCTCTTTGCCGTCGAGGCGAGCCTGATGGCCGCTGAACGTCACGTGGCGAACACTTTTCACTGCTTTCGGGACCGAGCCGGGCGACACGATTTCGATCGAGTCGTCAGCGTGTCGCTCAACGCGCAAACCTTTTGCCTCAAAAGCGCCGCAGAAAACAATTTTTCTGGCGCCTTGAGCAATGTCCATGAAGCCACCGGGACCCACGACGGTGCTACCGAGCTTCGATACGTTCACATTCCCCTGTTCGTCGAACTCGCCCATCCCGAGGAACGTGATGTCGATTCCGCCGCCGCTGTAAAAATCGAACTGGTCGACGCTCGGCACAATGGCGTCCGCGTTGCGCGCCGTGCCGAACATGGCGCCGTCGAGCATCGCGCCGCGATGAACCCCCTGTTCGACGGATCCCCAATAGTCCGACCCCCGACCCTGCGCCGCGAGGACTGCCGGAATCGCGCCTGGAAATCCGAAGCCAAAGTTCACCGACTGATCGGTGCCGAGCTCCTGTGCCGCGCGCTCGGCGACGATCAGACGCATGCCCTCGGGCATGTCGGCGTCGGCCGTTCCGGCGAGCGACTCGCCGCTAAGCGACGGGTCATAGTCGCTGATTGCACACTGCCGCTGGGACGGCGTCTGGACGGTCATATCCACCATGACGCCCGGGACGCGCACAAGGCGCGCCGGCACGTGACCCGTAGACTTTTCCTTCACCTGGGCGATCACCTTGCCGCCGCTGTTATGTGCGGCAAGCGCGACAGCGTAGATGTCGAGGTCGGCTGGTTCGCGGCGCGTCGACAGATTGCCGCGCTCGTCGGCGGAAGATGCCATGACGATTGAAATGTCGATGTTGATCGGCTTGAAGCGCAAATACTCGTCGCCGGCGATCTCGATCAGTTCAACAAGGTCTTCGGTGGTAGCCGCATTCAGCTTGCCACCGCCGAGCCGAGGATCGACGAAAGTGCGCAGCCCTACGCGGGTGATTACCCCGGGGCGTCCCGCGCCAATTTCGCGGAATAACGTGGCGATCACACCGCCCGGGAAACTGTAACCCTCTATCTGGCCCGACTGCGCGAGCGCCTGCATCGCGGACGACCACACCCAGTGGCCGCCGATCACGCGTTTAACCATTCCAACGTGCGCGAACCGGCCAAGACCGCTTCCCTGGCCATTGCCGACACCCAAGGCATGTACCACCGTGAGACTGCAGGGATGGCCCGTTCGCAGGAACCGCGCTTCGATGGCGGCCAGCACGGCGTCCGGCTCGAGCAGCCCTCCGCCCGACCCGGTAATTGCAATCGTCGCGCCATCAGGTATAGAAGCTGCCACCGCTTCTGCCGTCATCCATTTACTCACATCGCCTCCTTGTCCTTGCTAATGCCGCTCTGCGTTAAAACCGAACCGGTTCGTTACTTAAGGAGGATGATGTCATAGCGGATCGGGGCATTCAAGACCCGCGCCGGGATAATCGGGTTTACGATAGTGGCCGTGCTGCCCAGCGCGGGACATAAGTACGGGTTGCGCAGGTGGAAAGGCGCGCTCGTCATACCATCCAATTTCTTGAGTTGAAGGGGCAAGATGCCAACGACGACAGTCGAAGGGGACAGCGACAATCGGGTTGCGAAAAAGAGACCGCAGCGCACGAAGCGGCTGCGCGACCCGGTCCAGACACAGACAAAAATCCTCGCGGCCGCAAAAGCCGAGTTTGCGAAGGTCGGGCTCGGCGGCGCGCGCATCGAGTCGATCGCGGAGAAGGCCGGCGTCAACAAGCGGATGATTTACGAGTATTTCAAGGGCAAGGAGGAACTGTTTCAGACCGTGCTGGAAGAGATGTGGACGAGCATCCGGACGGAAGAGCAAAAGCTGGCGCTCGACCACCTGCCGCCCGTCGAGGCAATCCGCACGCTGATGACGTTCACGTGGGAGTATTACCTCGAGCACCCTGAGTTCATGTCGCTGGTCAACAGCGAAAACCTGCATCGCGCGCGGCACGTGAAAAAGTCCCGGCGCTTCAGCCAGGTGCACGAGGGGTTTATCGATATGCTGCAGCGGATTCTCGATCGGGGCGTTGCTTCAGGGGACTTCCGTCCCGGCATCGACGCGAGCCAGCTGCATCTGACATTGGCGGCTATCGGCTACTACTATCTGACCAACCGTTTCACCGGCGAAGTCATTTTCGGCTTCGATTTCGTCTCGAAAGAAGCGCTCAAGAAACGCCTCGAATTCAATATCGACACGATATTCAGTATCCTTCGCCCGCGCTAGGCGCGGCGTTCTCGTTCGATTTCCCCGTTCCAGGTTCGCCCCTGTTATGAACGGTCCCGCGCTATAACTCTGGTTACCACCGGGCTTTGAATGGCCGCGGTTCGGCCGAACCCGGTCCATTGCCGACCGTCGCTGGCGAGCAGCCAGCGACGGGTACCGCCAGAAGCGCGTCGACGGGAAACCACGGCGCTCTTCACCTGCTGCGGCGGTGTTCTACAGACTTTTCGCTTTGTGGCGCATGTTTGTCGCACGACGTCACGATCTCGCCATCCAGATCCCGGCGGGCACTTTCTATCAACAAGACACCCGCGCAGCCGCGCCAGGGAAAACCCTTTTTGACAGCGCACTGCATCGCGTATTAAATAACGAACCATATCGTTACTTATGCTTGGGATAGACGATGCGGCGTCGACGTGACGACAAACGAATGCGGTAGAGGAGAGAAGACATGGAACAACGGCGGGTCGCACTGGTCACCGGAGCGCGTCGCGGGATCGGACGGGCTATCGCAAGCGAGCTGGCGCAGGCAGGATTCGATGTTGCGATCACCGACATCGTGCCGTCTGCCGAGCTGGACGGCACGCGCGCGGACGTCGAGCGCGCCGGCGTTCGATGCGTGGCGTTGACATCGAACGTCGCAGATATCGCGCAACACGACACGCTGCTAGGGGCGGTCGAGGATTCGCTGGGCGGCGTCACCTGCCTTGTCAACAACGCGGGCGTGTCGGTGATGGCGCGCAGTGACCTCCTTGATGTCACGCTCGAGAGCTACGACCGGTGTCTCGACGTCAACACGCGAGGCACGTTCTTTCTGATGCAGGCATTTGCCCGCCGCGCTGTGAAAGCGTCACACGACGGCGTCAATCGCTCGATCGTCACGATCACTTCATCCAATGCCGTTGCGGCCTCGCCGCAGCGCAGCGAGTACTGCGTATCGAAAGCGGGTCTTTCGATGGCTACCACGCTTTTCTCGTTGCGACTCGCCGAACACGGCATTGGCGTATTCGAGGTGCAGCCGGGGCTCATCGAAACAGAAATGACCGCGCCATCGAAAGCCCGTTACGACGCGCAGATGGAGAACGGGCTGACTGCGATACGGCGCTGGGGAGCGCCTGAAGAAGTTGCAGCCGTGGTGCGCATGCTCGCGACAGGCGGTCTGCCGTTCAGCGTCGGCCAGGCAATCCGGGTGGACGGCGGTCTCCTCGTCTCCAAATACTGATTTCGAAAAACAGATCATGCAAATCAAACTTCCCACAGTGGACGGCTCGCTAGCTCTTTACCGTCTGACCGGCGCTCCTCTGCAAGTCGAAAAGCCGGCGGCGCCATTTAACCGCATCGCCTATTCGGCGGCTCACGTCGTAGCTGATCCGTTGCGCAGCGGCGAGTTCGGCCAGCCTTGCGCCATCGACTGGGAGCGGACCATTGAATATCGCCGTTATTTACTCGGGCAAGGTCTGGGAATCGCGGAGGCGATGGACACTGCGCAACGCGGCATGGGTTTGTCATGGGAGACCGCGAAGGAATTAATCGCACGTACCTTGAACGAAACACGCGACATCCCGGGCGCGCTGATCGCATCCGGTTGCGGCACCGACCATCTGCCGGCTGGCGATGCGCGGTCGTGCGACGACGTGATCAAGGCCTACCTGACCCAGATCGAAGCCGTGCAGCGCGCAGGTGGCCGGATCATCCTGATGGCGAGCCGCGCGCTTGCACGCGTGGCGAAGGACTCGGGTGACTATCTGCGCGTCTACCGGGAAGTGCTGTCCGCTTGCGACAAGCCGGTCATCCTGCATTGGCTGGGTGAAGCGTTCGATCCGGATCTCGCCGGTTATTGGGGCTGCGCCGACTCCGAAAGCGCGGCGAACGTGTGTCTCGAAGTCATTGTCGCGAACGAGGCCAAGGTCGATGGGATCAAGATTTCCTTGCTGGACGACAGCAAGGAAATCAGTTTCCGCCGCCGTCTGCCCGCATCCGTCAAGATGTACACCGGCGACGATTTCAACTATCCGAAATTGATTGCCGGTGACGAAATGGGTTACTCGCACGCTCTGCTCGGGATATTCGATGCGATCGCGCCGGCAGCGTCGCAGGCGCTCAGCGCGTTGGCTGCGGGCAATACAGCGCGTTATGAACGGTTGCTCGAACCGACCGTCCCGTTGTCACGGCATATCTTCCGGGCGCCTACCCAGTATTACAAAACCGGTGTGGTTCTGCTCGCCTATCTGAACGGCTTCCAGCCTCATTTCTTTATGCTCGGCGGCCATCACGGCATGCGTCCGCCTATTTACCTGGCGGAGGTCTTCCGCCTTGCCGATCAGGCCAATCTGCTACTCAATCCGGAACTCGCCGTCGCCCGCATGCAGGCGCTGATGACGACGCTCGGCTGCGTGGAATAAAGGATCGCGACAACACGCGTCAAGGCAAAACACGGGAAGTGTTCAGGCGGGACCGCATATGAGGCACGAACGGAAATACACATGAACTCCTTACAGGGAAGGCTGGACCGTTGCGCGATCAATACCGCAACACTAGGGCATCGCGAGCCATTACATCTGACGATCGATCGTATCGCGAGGGCTGGTTTCGGCGGCATTGCGCCGTGGCGGCACGAAGTCGAAGCAGCGGACGTTGCGCGGATCTCGAAACAGATTCGCTCACTCGACCTTGAAGTAAGCGGCTATTGCCGATCGACTTACTTTCCCGCCTCGACGGCAGAGGAGCGCGTCGCGAACATCAGGTCGAACACCCGCGCGCTTGCGGACGCCGCAGAGCTGGGTGCGCGGTGCTTCGTGATGGTAGTCGGCGGCCTGCCCGCAGGCAGCCGGGACCTGTCTGCCGCGCGCGAAATGGTGGTGGACGGGATCGCGGCGTTGATGCCTGAAGCAAAAAAGCTCGGCGTGCGGCTCGCGATCGAGCCACTTCATCCAATGTACGCGGCCGAGCGCTCGGTGATCAATACCGTGGGTCACGCGCTGGACGTGTGCCGGCAACTCGACCCGGATAACGGCGTCCTCGGTGTCGCCGTCGACGTCTATCACTGCTGGTGGGATCCCCAACTGGCGGAGTCGGTGGCGTCAGCGGGCAAGGACGCGCGAATTGCCGCCTATCACGTCTCCGACTGGCTCATCCCGACCACGGACATGCTCCTCGATCGCGGAATGATGGGAGATGGCGTGATCGATCTGAAGGAGACGCGCCGCCTGATCGAATCGGCGGGATACATGGGGATGACTGAAGTGGAAATCTTTTCGCGCGACAGGTGGTGGAAAGCGCCGCCCGACGAGGTCCTGCGGTGTTGCGCCGAGCGCTTGCAACGCGTTTGTTGATGCTTAAAGAGAAGCCCGCGGGGTTCCGAAAGCTGCGTTATTCACTCATCAATAAATGATCAGAACGAGGAGTCGCATGAAAAGCATTGGAAACAGGCGCAACCTGCTCATATTGATTTGCGCAGGCGCTGCGAGCATCCATGCATTCGCGCAGAGCAGCGTGTCTCTTTACGGGATCGTAGACACGGGTATTGGCTACCAGTCGAGTTCGACGACGCCTGGCCAAACTGGCGGCGGCCATTCGGCGTACAGAATGATTACGGGCGTATGGGCTGGAAGCCGCTTTGGTCTAAAGGGAGCAGAAGATCTCGGCGGCGGCACCAAGGCTATTTTCACGCTGGAAGAGGGCTTCAACAGTGCGAATGGTTCGATGTCGACGAACAGCCTGATGTTCAACCGTCAAGCGTTTGTCGGCGTGACGAATGCCACGTACGGGTCGCTGAGTGCCGGGCGCCAGTACGCGTCCTATTATCAGCTTCTGGCGCCGTACAGCCCGACCACGTGGCTGACCGGATTTTACGGCGCGCACGCCGGTGACCTCGATGGCCTCGACACGATTTATCGGGCGAACAACACACTGCTGTACGCGTCGCCGTCTTTCTCCGGGCTGAAGGTAAGCGGTTCGTATTCATTCGGTGGCGTTCCGGGCAGCGTGAATCAAGGTGCGACATGGAGCGCCGCGGCGCAATACCAGCAAGGTCCGGTCGGCCTCGCAGTGGGCTTCTCGCGCGTCGACAATGCCACGGTCAACGGCGGCGTTTTCGGTGCCGATTCGACGACGTCGAACGCGGGCGGGCAGGCGGGTATCTCGGCGGTCACGAACGGCTATCAGACCGCGCAGGCGCAGCAACGGCTGACCGTTGGCGCGGGCTATACGTTCAACAGCCAGATCGACGTCACGGCCACCTATTCGAACGTCCAATACATACCGGGGTCCGGTTCGTCATTTCGCAGCGAAGCAATCTGGAACACGGGCGGTATTGTGCTGCACTGGAAACCGGCGGCCGCATGGGACCTGGCCGCGGGCTATGCCTATACGCGTGCAACCAAAGCTAACGGGATCGACAGCGCTGCACAGTATCAGCAGTTCAACCTGTCGCAGTACTATTCATTGTCGAAACGCACAGGGCTGTACGTTCTTGAGGCGTACCAGCGGACGAACGGCCAGACGCTCGGTTCGAATGGCAAGTCGATCATCGGCGCCACGGCAACCATTGGCGACGGCTTCAACTCGACGCCTTCGTCGTCGCGCAGCATGATAGGCGCCGGCGTGGGCATGATTCACCGTTTTTGATTATTTTGGTTGGCAATGTAATGGCCTGCTGCAGGACTCCAATAAGGTTGAAGAACTGAACCTGGATCGCAATGTCCGAAGCGGTCGAGCGCTTTCCCCGAAGGGAATTTCAAAGTGCTGCCGCAGTCCTCAACTTTGCCCGTATGCGTTTCTCCGCTTCCATGACAAACTTCAATCGAACGATCAGGATAGCGGCTGCAATGAGTGTCAGGCTCACGAATGCCAACCCAGGATAGATGGAGCCGGTCGAATCCTTCAGCGCTCCGAATGCGACAGGACCAACGAAGCCACCAAGGTTGGCAATCGAGTTGATGGCAGCCAGCCCGACGGCCGCCGACGAACTTGTCAGGAACAGCGATGGCATCGCCCAGAAGGGGCCATACGGAGCATAGATTGCAGCGGTGATGAGGGTCAGCAGCGCAATCGAGACCCACAGATTGCCAGCCGAGAGCGCCATCAGAACAAGCGCGACGCCGGCAACCATCAGCGGTAAGGCCACATGCCATCTGCGCTCGCCGGTTCTGTCCGAGCGACGCGCCCACCACACCATCGCGACGGTCGCGACGGCGTACGGCAGGCCGTTCACAAGGCCTACGGCCGTGCTGCTGAGCTCGTGGCCTAGTCCTTTCACGATCTGCGGTGAATAGAACGCGAGAACATACACGGCGACGGACTTGGCATAGTAGACAAATGCAAGCAGCCAGATGCGCACACCACTCAAGCTGTTCCAGAACGAAACGCTGCCGTGTTGCCCGACCTTGGCTGCGGCTTCGGCTTGCAGTACGTCCACCAGCCAGGTCTTTTCATCCGCACTCAACCACCTGGCGTCACGGGGTCCGTCAACCAGAATGCGCAGCGAGAGAAAACCCAGAAGCACTGCGGGTACGCCTTCGAGAATGAATACCCAACGCCAGGAAGCGAGACCGCTCCAGTGAACATGGTCGAGAATGAGCCCGGAAAGCGGACCCGCGATCAGGGTGGCAATCGGCAACGACACCATGAAAAGCGCCACCACCCGCGCGCGCTGCCGCTCGGGAAACCAGTAGGTCAAGTACAGGAGAACGCAAGGGAAGAATCCCGCCTCTGCGATGCCCAGAATCGTCCGAACGATGGCCAGCTGAAAGTAGCTATGCACGAGACCTGTACAGGCGGCGACGGCGCCCCAGGTGAACAGGATGCGCGCAATCCACTTGCGGGCGCCGTACCGGTGCATCAGTAAGTTGCTCGGGACTTCGAACAGAAAGTAACCGACGGTGAAAAGGCCCGCAGCGATGCCGAATTGTGTGGACGTGATGCCAAGCTCGGCATTCATCCTGAGTGCGGCAAAACCAATATTGGAGCGGTCGATGAATGCAACGATGTACAGCACGACCAGAAACGGCAGAATTCGCCATTGAATTTTCCGGATTGTCGCGTCGTGCCTGTCGATTTGAATTGCCGCGGTCATGCGAGGTCTCCATCCGGTACCGGCGCCATCAACTACCGGATGGCGCCTGTACGTCAGATCTGATTGAATGGCTTTTCAGCGTTAGTTTGTTTGCCCGAAGACACGCTTAACGCGGCCGGTGCGTCGACTGTCGGGTGTCCGGGCAAAGCATCATGTTTCGACGCGAACTGGTTCACCTGCGACCTGTTCGGAGAGTTTCGTGAATCGTGATTCGGGCAAAAAGAAGAAGCCGATTACCGCGACGGCGCCCGCAACTATCGTCGGATACCAGAGCCCGAAGTAAATGTCGCCGGTTGCGGCAACCATGGCGAACGCCGTTGCCGGCATGAAGCCCCCGAACCAGCCGTTGCCGATATTGTAGGGAAGCGAAGTCGCGGTGTAGCGGACCTGCGGAGGAAACAGTTCGACCAGCCACGCGGCGGCAGGGCTGTACACCATGGTCAGGTAGATGACCGGAATCATGATGAGCAGGATCAGCATCGGCTTGTTGACCGCGGCCGGGTCTGCACTTTTTGGGTATCCATGCCGTACCAGCGCGGCAGCCAGCGTTTCTGTGAATACCTTGACACGCTGCGTGGCCTGTGCCGGACCGAGGCCCTGAAGGCTGCCTAGCTCGACGGTTTCCGCGCCGACTGTCACCACCGCGGACGGACTGTTCGACTGGGACGCCGTATAGCTCACCGCATTTTTCGCGAGCGCTGCCTTTGCGACGTCACATGGTTTATTGAATGTGCTTGTGCCGACGGGATTGAACTGGAAGCTGCACTCGCTAAGATTTGTCTCCAGCTTTACTGGCGAGTTGGTCTGTGCGTATTCCAGCGCCGGATTCGCATAGTGCATGATTCCCTTGTATATAGGGAAGTAGGTCAGCGCTGCGATGGCGCAGCCGGCCAGGATGACCGGTTTGCGTCCAATACGGTCGGACAGCCAGCCGCACAGTAAATAGAAAGGAAGACATAGCACCAGCGCGATGGTCAGCACCTCGTTGGTCAGTTTTCCGTCGAGCTTTACCGCCTGAAGCAGAAAGAACTGAATATAGAATTGACCGGTGTACGCCACCACGCCGAGACCCGCTGTGCATCCAAACAGCGATGCAATCACGAGCTTCCGGTTTCTTGCGTTGCCGAACGTGTCGCGCAGTGGAGACTTCGACTGTTCGCCTTTTTCCTGCATCCGCTTGAACTCCGGACTCTCGTTCAGCTTCAAGCGAATCCACAGCGAGATGCCGAGCAGAACAACCGAGAACAGGAACGGAAGACGCCAACCCCATTCGCCGAACGAATCCTCACCCACGCCCGAACGCACGCCCAGAATGACGAAAAGAGACAGGAGCAATCCCAGCGTTCCCGTCGTCTGAATCCATGATGTGTGCAGCCCGCGCTTCTCACTGCTCGAGTGCTCCGCCACGTAGGTGACAGCGCCACCATACTCGCCCCCAACAGCGAGGCCTTGTAGCAGTCGAAGCAGGATAAGGAGAATCGGCGATGCTATCCCGAGCGTTGCGTACGAAGGTAGCAACCCGACAATGAAAGTCGGTAGGCCCATCAGAACGATCGTGACGAGAAAGGTTCGCTTTCTTCCAGCGATGTCGCCAATCACTCCGAACACAACCGAGCCGAACGGACGAACGATGAACCCCGCCGCGAATGCCAGCAGCGCAAAAATGAAAGCAGCAGTCGAGTTCACGCCAGAGAAGAACTGCTTCGCGATAATTGCGGAGAGCGAACCGTACAGGTAAAAGTCGTACCACTCGAACATCGTCCCGAGGGAGGAGGCGAGAATGACCTTCCTTCGTTCACTCGATGACGTCTGGGATTTTATTGCAAGCATTTCAGTCTCCTGCTATCTCGTTCCGGTGCCGCAGCCCGTGACTTCGACGGGCTCCGGCGGGGTCGTTTCACTGACGACTATGTGGGGGCGTGCGTCGGAAGAGCGGCTTTCAGACCATCCCTAGCTTTTCGAGCTTGTCTGCGAGGCCAAGCAGTTCGACCATGCTCTTGCCGGAAGCGATGCCTTCGCGGATTCCGTTTTCCTTGTCTTCGCGAGCGCGGCTCAATCGAATGACGTCTTCAACTTCGTCCTGCGCTACCACGACTAGCCCGTCGCGGTCGCCGACGATGATGTCGCCTGGATTCACAACCACGCCGCCGATGCTGACGGGGACATTGACCCTTGCCGGCTGGTTCTTGTTGGTGCCTTTGATGGAAAGCCCGCGCGAGAAGGTCGGAAAGCCCATCTCGATGATGGTGTTTGCGTCACGAACAGAGCCGTCGATGACCAGTCCGACAATGCCGAGTTTCTGCGCAGCGAGAGTCAGCAGGTCACCCCACGGACCGGCCTCGACGAAGCCTTTGGCATCGACCACAAGCACATCACCCGGTTTTGCCTTGGTCAGCGAATAGTGAATGCCCAGGTTGTCGCTGGGTCGAATGTCCACGGTGAGCGCGCGGCCTGCGAGTCGCACGGATGGGTCAATGGGGCGCAGCGCGCCGTCGATTGCGCCTTTCTGGCCTTGCGCTTCGTGAATCGTTGCGGTACCGAGCCGCTTGAGAGCTTCAATCTGTTCACTCGTAACGGACATGCCTTTCTCCAGGAACAATGGGGTGAGGGAGGGCCTGGCAGCCGGACTGCCAGAGATATTCGAGGCGTTTGGGTTGCGCTTAAGCTGCGGCTTTTACCAGGTCCGCCGAGAGCCAGGTCAGCGCATCTGCCAGTGCGGGCTTTTCTGTGGGAAGCGGACAAACATCCAGCTTGTCCGCGGTACGGGCGAAGCGATGCTGCACGCCGTCAAGGACGTCCGAGACGATGCCAATAGCCGCCAGTTGGCGCTCCGCCTCTTCGACCTCATGTAACCGGCGCCGGGCGTGAATGACGTGGGTGGTCACCAGCATCTCGAGAAATTGGGGCAAAGACGCCTTGTCGACGTCTTGCAGTACTTCGTAGAGTTCGCCGCGTAGTCCCTGCTGCTCTGCCGCCATCAGGACCTCAACTGCGAGAGCCTCCATGCCCTTGGTGAAAACGCTGCGGAGAATCTTCAACGACATTGCGTCTCCCGCGTGGCTGTCCGGCAGGACCCGCGGCGCCGCACCAGACGCTTCGGCCAGAATGGCGGCAAACGCAGCCGCTCCATTGCCGGAGCAAAGCAACGGCGTACGCGCGCCGAGCAGCGCAATGGCGCCCATGATGGCCACATCTGCATACGCCATTTCTCGTGCATCCGCCCGCTTCGCGCCTTGACGCTTCATATCCGGAGATGCCGTCGTGAAATCAGCAAACGACGCGCCTTTCTTCATGTACCTGAAGCAGTTCTCAGCGACCTCCAGCGATGTCGTGCCGACAACGCATGAGAAAACCCAATCGGCGTCGCCTAGCCACGGACCCACTGTCTCGTGAATGGGCAGGTCAAGTTCACCGGCGAGCCTCGCAGCCGATTCCGAGACGCGCTGCTCGCATAGCAGCAGGTGGGTCCCCGATACGCCTGTCAGAGCGTTCGCGTAGCACCGCCCAACCTCACCTAACCCCACAATCGCGATATTCATCGACATCTCCTTGAACAGGGTTAACAGTACAAAGAAAATACAATCAGAACAAGGGCGGCCTGCTTGATTGCGGGAAAACCCCTAAATTAGGACGTTTTGCGCGGCGCGGTGAGTTGTCTCGGGACAATAGAAAAACAATGCTCGTGTAGAATGCTTTGACATGGAGACAGGGCGTCCAACGAAAGTCGTTCCCGCCGTCCATGCGTCGGCAAACAAACTGCCATCAGCGAGCATCACGAAATGAAGAAAGGAATGGAATTCGCCTATGACACGATGCGAAAGCGCATCCTGTCCGGCCAGTATGAGCCTGGCACACAGCTCAAAGAGGAACACCTGGCTGAAGAGCTCGGCATGAGTCGCACGCCGGTACGGGCGGCACTGAAGAAGCTTTCTGACGACAAGCTCGTGTCGGTCGAGGCCAATCGCGGGGTTTTCGTTGCAGGTTGGACCCGCTGGGACATCGAGGAAATGTTCAGCCTTCGCGCGCTGCTGGAGCCCCACGCCGCCAAGCTGGCGGCCGAGCACGCGACCGATAGCGACATCACCCGGCTAAACCAGATCAACGCCGAGATGGCCAATGCGATCAAAAGCCGTTCCGACGATGCTGTGTTACGCATTCAGGCGGCCAACCGGGCGTTTCACATGCACCTGCTCGACTGCGCCAAGTCTCAACGCCTGAAGTCGATGCTCGTCACGCTCATCGACATGCCGGTCATCACCCGTTCGTTTTTCCTTTATTCGGCACCCGACTTTGCGCGCAGCCTCCAGCAGCACGAGGACATTGCCTACGCTGTGCAAACTCATGACGGCCAGCTGGCCTGCAACCTGATGGAATCGCACATTCGCCTGTCGTATCGCCGGTTCATGAAAGAACGCATCGACTCCACCGTTGTGTCCGACACGGCTGCGAGAGACGCGGACGCCGCATAGCGCGCGAGCCGGCCATTGGCCGCCGCTTAGACTCCAAATACAAAGAAAAAACATTTTTCGCGAGATCGCATGACGCCATTTTCCACCGGCACGAGCCGCCCCGTTGCCTTACTGCCGGACCAGACGTGCGACTGCCACATGCACGTGTTCGACGACCAGTGTCCGCCGGTCGCTGGAGCCGTACTCACGCCGCCGACTGCGACGATAGACGACTACCGGAAGCTGCAGGAGAGGCTGGGAACTACCCGCCATGTTCTTGTGCAGCCGTCGACGTACGGAACCGACAACAGCCTTATGGCATCGGTGCTTTGCGAGAACCGCGCAACCACGCGCGGCATCGCTGTGGTCAATGACCGGGTCTCCGACCGCGAGCTCCATGCACTGAATGACGATGGAGTCGTTGGAATCCGTTTCAATCAGGTTCAGGCAGGCGCCACATCGCTCACGATGCTTCGGTCGCTCGCGCATCGAATTGCGCATTTCGACTGGCATGTCCAGCTTCACCTGACCCCTCAGCAACTCATCGATCATTCGGATGTGCTGTCGAGCCTGAGTGTTCCTGTTGTACTCGACCATTACGCGCGGCTTCACCATGTTCCCCGCATTGCCAGTGCGGCGACGGATTGCCTGGCGAAGCTGATGGACTCGGGACGTGTATGGCTCAAACTGTCTGCGCCCTACCTGTCGAGTCAGGCCGAACACCCGCCGTATTCCGACCTGGCCAGAAGCCTCGCGTTTTTGACTCAAAGATTCCCTGAACGGCTCGTATGGGGCTCCGACTGGCCCCACGCGACTGAAAAAGAAAAGCCGGACGACGCGGCAATGCTCGATTGGCTGGTTGAGCAACTGCCCACGTCCAGGCTGCGGCAGTCCGTGTTCGTGAGTAATGCGACCTCTTTATACCGGTTTTGAGCGAGATAACTCGGGCTACGTTATCCGTCATCACTGTGTTGCTTGCCACAGCAGCGCCCCGTCAGGCTGACTCGCCGGCTCAACCCGACTCGGCAGCGCAACTTTCGTGGCGTCAGATCATCATCTCCTGGGAGAATGCCAACGCGAAAGCGTTCAACGCTTCGATCAATGCAGCATCGCCCTGCTGCGCGGCGACGCGAAGTTTCGTTACGTCGTCGGCGAGCACGTGGATAAAGTCGTGAAGCGATTCATTGGTCATCGCAATACCCTCGTGCCGCTCAAAAAAAGCGGACGCCTTCTCTGCGAGCAGAACCAGGGCAGCCGCATCACCTCCCGCCCGGCTCGCGCCGTTGCGGCATTGCAGTGCGAACTGCCTGATATCGGCCAGACCCAAACCGCGTCGCGAAAGCGATGCTGCCGCCAGCTCGAGATTCATTGTGTTCTCCAGAAAGTAAATTGCCGCACATCGCGTGTGTCAGACAAAGGCGTCGATGCTTTCATATAGCAACTCGACGCCGTCGATAAAGTCGGCGAGGCGCATGGCCTCGTCGGGATTGTGCGAACCGTTCTGATTACGCACGAAAATCATCGCGCTGCGAATGCCGGCTTCGGCGAACATGGCGGCGTCGTGGCCCGCGCCGCTCGGCAGAAGTGAAGCGGGCAGGTTCAACGAACGCGCCTTCTGTTCCAGCAGCGCGATCCAGCCTGGGTCCATCGCGGCGGGCGCCGTCTGCAGCAGCGCGCCCGTGTCGAATCGCACACCGTGCGAGCCCGCGGTATCCGCAAGCGTGCGCTCGAACAGGTCGAGTACGCGTGTCATTACCTGCCGGTCGGCGCTGCGTGCTTCGAAGCTGAATCGACTTCGCCCGGAATGCGTGAGATGGCATGTTCCTCCGCGCGTGTACCGAACACGCCGCAGGTGATGACGAGGTCCGCGCCGGCAGCAAGTTCCGCTTTCCAGTATTCGTCGAGCACGCCGACCACGTGGGCGGCTGCGAAGACGGCATCGTGCCGGCGCTCACGCGGCACCGCGCCCGAATGCCCCGGTTCGCCAATGCAGCGCACATTGCGGTAACGCACATTGCCGCGGATCGACGGCACGATAGCGACGGACTGCCGCGCGTCGTCGAGCTGCGCGCCCTGCTCGATATGCAACTCGATGTAGCCTGCGACGTCGCTCGCGTCTAGCAGAACTTCGCCTGCCGCGATCGCATCCACGTCGGCGCCGACGTCTCGCATGCACGTTGCAAGCGTTGCGCCGTTCGAGCGGTGCCGTGCGTCGAGCAGCGCGGGCGGCAGGCGCCCGAAGAGGGCGCTCGACCCGATGTACGCCTTGCCGAACCATGCGCTTTCCTCGCCGCGCAGCGCAAGCACGCGCAGCGGATGCGCGCCGCGCCGCCCTTCGTCACGTTGCCTCATGAGGCACAGCAGGCCCGCGACGACGCCTGCAAGGCCGTCGAAATTGCCGCCTTCCGGCACCGAGTCCAGATGCGATCCGCACAGCAGCGGCTGGCCACGGGTGTCGTCGGGTAATGCGAACATCACGTTGCCCGCGCGATCCACCTGCGTCGCGAAGCCCTGAACGTGAGCAAATGCTGTCAGTGCGTCGATCGCAAGGCTTTCGCCTGCGCCGTATGAGTCGCGCGTCACGCCACGACGACCGGCCGTAGCCGTGCGCACGGTATCGAAGAGATGTTGCGCAATTCGGGCGTAGTGGTCGGATGCTTTCATGGAAATGCCCTACGCGTGATGCGCCGCCGCAAGGAACTGGCGTAACTCGTCGGTCTGTGGATTGTCGAACAGCGTGTCGGGCGAACCGCTCTCGTGAATGCGCCCTTGATGCAGAAACACCACGCGATCGCAGACTTCCCGCGCGAAGCGCATCTCGTGCGTCACCATGACGAGCGTCATCCCGCCCGTCGCGAGTTCCTTCATCACGGCGAGCACTTCCTGCACGAGTTCCGGATCGAGCGCGGATGTAATCTCGTCGCACAACAGCGCCTTGGGCGACATGCACAGCGCGCGCGCAATCGCCACACGCTGCTGCTGTCCGCCGGAGAGCTGGTCGGGGTACGCGTCGAATTTCGCGCCCAGTCCCACGCGTTCGAGTTGGAGTGCAGCCTGGCGGCGCGCTTCGGTGCAATTCATGCCGAGCACGATGGTAGGCGCCAGCATGACGTTGCGGCCAATGGTGAGATGTGGAAACAGGTTGAACTGCTGGAAGATCATGCCAACCTCCAGCCGCAGTTGCCGCAGCGCCGCCGCATCCGCAGAGAGTCGTGTGCCTGCCACGTCGATCGTGCCGCCGTCGATCGTTTCCAGGCCGTTGATGCAGCGCAGGAGCGTGCTTTTGCCCGAGCCGCTTCTGCCGATCAGCGAGATAACTTCGCCCGGGTCAATTTTCAGGTTGATGCCCTTGAGGACTTCGTTTCCGCCGAAGCGCTTTGTGACCTGGTCAATTGCGATAAGGGGCATTGAAATGGTTCTCCAGATGACGGCTAAGCGCCGAAAGAGGCCAGCAAAGCAGGAAGTACAGCAGCGCGACGAGGCCGAAGGTTTCGAGCGGTCTGAAAGTGGTGTTGCTGATCATCGTTCCCGCTTTGGTGAGTTCGACGAAGCCGATAATCGACGTGACCGAGGTGTTCTTGACGATTTGCACGCAGAAGCCGACCGTCGGCGCCACCGCGAGGCGGCACGCCTGTGGCAGCACGATGTAGCGGTACTGCTGCACACGCGTCATCGCAAGCGACGCCGACGACTCCCACTGTCCGCGCGGTACGGCTTCGATACAGCCGCGCCAGATTTCAGCGAGAAACGCCGCCGACCAGAGTGAGAGCGCGGCGCCCGCCGCGAGCCAGGCAGGTACGTCAAAGCCGAACAATGCAAGGCCGAAGAACACGATGAACAGTTGCATCAGCAGCGGCGTGCCCTGAAACAGTTCGATGAATGCCGCCGCTGCGCTGCGCATGGTGCGCGCGGGCGACAGGCGCAGCCACATGACGGCGAGCCCCAGCGCACCGCCGCAGGAAAACGCGACGCAAGAAAGCGCCACGGTCCAGCGCAGCGACGCGAGCAGCCCGTGCAGCATGTCCCATACGGTGAAGTCCATCACGCATTACCTCGCCGGACTCGTTGTGCGCGCCGCGATGCGGCTCGGCGACTGCGCGGTGACGCGCGGGGTGCTGCGGGCCGTCACGAAGTGTTTGCCGATTGCGCGAGCGCCGTAACGCAGCGCAATCGCGAGCAGCAGATAAGTCACCGTGGCGGTGATGTACGTCTCGAACGAGCGGAACGTGCGGCCCTGGATAAAGTCAGCCACGTGAGTGATTTCGTTCAACGTGATCTGCGAGCACACCGAGGTAGTCAGCATCATGATGATGAACTGGCTGGTCAAAGCGGGCCATATCTTCTGCAACGCCGGCCGCAGCAGCACATAACGGAAGGACTGTAAGCGCGTCATGGCGAGACTCGCGGCCGCCTCGTGCTGGCCGCGCGGCGACGCGGCGATTGCGCTGCGCAGAATCTCGGTGCCGTATGCGCCAAAGTTCACGGTCACCGCGAGCAGTGAGGCTTCGATCACGTTCAGCTTCACATGCAGTTGCGGCAAGCCGAAAAAAATGAAGAACAGTTGAATCAGAAAAGGCGTGTTGCGAAACACTTCGACATACACGCGCGTGATCCTGCGCGCCAAAGGCGAGCCTTCCACATGAACCCAGGCGCCGGCGATGCTCAGCAGGAAGCCGCCCAGACCGCCCGCGACGCTGATGGCCAGCGTCATCGCCATGCCCTGGACGAGCAGGGGCAGATACGACGCAATGGCGCCGAAGTCGAATTGATAGGACATGATCGAATCCATCCGGAAGCGGACACAGTAGTCGGGCGCTTTACCGTCTCCACCCGTGCTTCGCAGGAGACGGCGCATCCCGGCGGGTTCAGACGCGCATGCGGGTCAGGGTTTCATGTCGAGTGGCTGCTTGAGCCACTGGCGCGATAGCGCGTCGAGCTGGCCGCTTGACTTCTGCGCAGCGAAGATGGCGTTGACCGCTTCGAGCATCGGCGCATCGCCCTTGCGCACCGCTGCGCATACCGGCGAATTCATCAGCAGCAGCTTCTGCGCGAAATGCTTCTGCGGATTGTCCGCCAGCAGCTTCGCGCCGACGATATTTCCTGTCGCGAGAAAGTCGGTCTGCCCGGACAGGAAGCCCGCCACCGCCGAACTGTTGTCCTGATAGCGGGAAAACAGCGTGCCCGGCGGGGCATTTTTCGTGATGAACAGATCTTCCTGCGAGCCCGTCACCACGCCGATCTTCTTGCCGATCAACGCGCCGACATCCGGCAGCGCTTCCGCTTGCGGACCGAATACGGCTGTGTAGTACGGCGCGTAGGGCGCGGTGAAGTCGATCACCTCGGCGCGCTGCGGGTTCTTGCCGAGATTGAGTACGAGATCCACCTTGTTCGTGACCAGGTAAGGGATCTTGTTGGCCATTGTGACCGGCACGATCTGCAGTTTCACGTGCAGTCCGGCGGCAGTCAGCTTCGCAACTTCGACATCGTAGCCGTGCAATTGCATGTCGCTGCCGACCGAGCCGAACGGTGCGTAATCCTGCGGTACCGCCACGCGGATCACGCCTGCTTTCCTGACGTTCTCCAGTGTATCGGCCTGCGCGATCGACGCATGGCCGAGTACTGCAACGATGCCCGCGATCGACAGCAATGCCGCGCTCATGCGGCGCCTGAACGTAGTGAAAGGGCTCATCGTGCGGACTCCGGAATGGACTTCAAGAAGGCGTGGAAAGCTTCATCGAACGCGGCGGGGGTTTCCAGCATCGGCGAGTGGCCGCTGTCGGTCATTGCGGCAAGCGTACTGTTGGACAGACCGTCAAGCAGACGCTGCATGTGTTCCATCGTGCGGCCGGCGTCGTGCGCGCCCCACACCACGAGCGCCGGCAGCTTCACGCCCGGCAGATGCGGACGCATGTCGGTTTCAATGAGTGACGACTGAATGTCGATCATCGCCGACAGCGGCGCGGCCTTCGCACGCTCCACGTAGCCGTCGAAAAACGGCTGCGGCAATTCTCGGAACCAGTGCGCGCTGATTTCGCGCATGGTGTCGATGCCTTCCACTTCGAGTTGCGCGAGGAGCGCACGACCGAGCGCGTGATTGGTCATCGAAGGTCCGGTGCAGACCAGCACGATGCCGCCGAGCTTGTCCTGATAGCGCACTGCGGTCATCTGCGTGACGACGCCGCCCATCGAATGGCCGACGACAATCGGCTTGTCCAGTTCGAGCCGGTCGATGAAGGCAGCCACGCGTCGCGCGAGTGCCTCGATCGTGAAGCCGTCGGGCGGTGCGTCCGAGCGCAGGAAGTTGTCGATCGCAAGGCCGCGGAAGCCGGGCGGAAGCGCGTCGACCGTGCGTTGCCAGAGTTCGGACGAGCTGCCGAAGCCGCCGTGCAGGAAGATCACCGGGCGTCCGTTGCCGCCGCTGTCGGTGTAGTGAACTCGCGCACCGTCAAGTCTGATGATGGGCATGATTGCTCCTTGTTGGATGAGGCGAGTATCCGGCGGCAAAACTGGCGCGCCAACGCTCATTTTTGTTATTTGACGCAAATTTATGGGCAATGTAACTTTTTTGAGTCACGGGTCCGCTCAGCACCAGTACGGGTTATCGAATGGAGACTTTCCGCGCTATTGGCGAACGCCTCAAATGGCATCGCCAGCAAATGAAAATGACCGCCGACGAGGTGGCCGAAGCAATCGGCGTCTCGCGCGCGCTGTTGCACCGCTACAAGTCCGGCAACATCGTCAAACTCGAAACGTTGGAGAAATTCGCACGCGTGTACGGTATGTCGCCGAGCACGCTGCTCGGTCTCGGCGCGGAGTATCTGACGGACGGTTTCCGGTTCTTCGAGCGGGTGGCGAGTCTCGAGGAAAAAGCGGAGCGTGTGTCGGTGGTGTTCGGTCCGCTAATCTACGTGCTGAGTTCGCCGGGCTATGACCGCTCACTTGCGCGCAGCCTGCACGATCCGCAAGATATCGAACCGCTCACGCCCGCCGAAGGCAAACGACTCTTGCAGGTGCTGGAGCGGCGCAAGGCAATCTTCCGGTTCCGGCAACCGGCGATGGTGAACATCGTGCCGCTCAGCAGCGTGGAACGTTATCTGGCAAACGGGCTCGCGGTCACGGCCGACAAACCCTACGCGGAACGTGCGGAATTGCGGCGCGAAGCCGCGCGCGAAATTGCCCACATGGCGGACCTGATCGCGTCACCGCCCATGCACGTGCAGATCGGCCTGACCACCCAACCGTTGCCGACGTCTGGCTACCAGATCATTCATGCTGGCGGACGCCGTTACCTCGTCAACAGTCCGTTCAGGATCGGCCAGCCGACCAACCTGCGCTACGGCGTGGGCACCATTACGGAAGATCCGGAAGCGCTCGCCAAGCACGATCATCTGACGAACACGTTGTGGCAGGCGTCGCTGAAAGGCGCGCAGGCGGAGCACGAGCTGCGCAGGCTGATCAAAAAGTATTCGGACTGACGTGCGCGCAAACGCGCGCGGTTGATCTGCGATTCTGGACGACGCGGCCTTTCCACAATCACAGGGCAGGCATGCTTTTGCGCTGGCAAAGAAGAACGCAACCGGTCACTCGCGGCCGCGTGGCAGGCGCGCACGCGTCATCGAACAGAAGCTTCCGGTCAATCTGCGTCACGAAACTATCGTGCGACCTACGCAGAAACGGATGTCGACCCTTCACTTTGTTTTTTTCCACAACTTTCCTTCGCTCCACGGCCGTCCAGTGTGCCGTGCGGCATATCCATGATCTGCGTGTAAAGCGACGAATGACTCAGGCACGAAGTACGGGTGGCGAGCCGGCATTGGCCAGGGAATGTACTGATTAGAATACTTGTGTATACCGAAGTACTCTGAATCGAAGCAAACCGGATTGATGTGAAAGCATCGCGAGCGCGACATCCGGCAACCTTTGAACAACGGGAGCTTCGGAATGGTTGACTATGATGTGATCGTCGTGGGCGCGGGCAATGCTGCGCTGGCCGCGGCTGTGTCCGCGCGTGAGAACGGCGCGCAACGCGTTGTCGTGCTGGAAAAGGCGCCGCGCGCAATGCGCGGCGGCAACACGCACTGGAGCGGCGGCGTGTTGCGCTTTGCGTTCGACGATCCTCGCGAGATCGGGCCGTTGCTGCCCGGTGTCGAGAAAGAATTCGAGGATTTCTATGAAGGCATCCAGCCGTACACCCGCGACGATTTTCACGGCGATCTGATGCGCGTGACGAGCGGCCAGACCGATCCTGTGCTGTCGCACGTGCTGGTCGACAACTCGAAAGACACCGTGTTCTGGATGCACGAAACCGGTCAGATCAAGATGGAGCCGGCCGTCAGTCTGACGGGCGTGCGCAAGGGCAATCAGATCATCTGGGCGCGCGGCCTCGTGGTGCGAGCCGAGCACGAGGGTGTCGGTTTGTCGCGCGGCTGGTTCGCGACGGTCGAGAAGATGGGGGTCGAGGTGCGTTACGGCGCGTCGGTCACGGCGATCCTTCAGGACGATAGCGGCCGCGTGTGCGGCGTGCGCATCCGCGACGACGAGGGCATCCATGAACTGGGGGCGCACTCGGTGATACTCGGCTGCGGCGGCTTCGAGGCAAACGTGCAGATGCGCACGCAACATATCGGACCCCTGGTCGGTGGCGCGAAAGTGCGCGGCACGCCCCACAATCAGGGCGACGGCCTGCGGATGGCGATGGCGATCGGCGCGATGCCGTGGGGTCAGTGGAGCGGCTGTCACGCGACGCCCATCAGTGCGGACTGGGGTAACTTCGCGCCGCGCGAAATGACGGATCGCAGCAATCGTCTGAGCTACCTGTATGGCGTAATGATCAACCGCAAGGGCAAGCGTTTCGTCGACGAAGGCGAAGACGGCGCGATGTTCACGTACGCCAAATACGGCCGCGCCATTCTCGCGGAACCAGGCGCAAAGGCGTACCAGCTATTCGACTCGCAGACGGTGCATCTGCTGGAACCGCGCTATTCGACGAGCGACCCGCTGACAGCCGACACGCTCGAAGCGCTGATCGAGCAGCTCGATATCGACGACAAACCGCGCGCGATCCAGACTCTGCGCGAGTACAACGAGGTTGCGCATGACGCGTCGGACGGTTTCGACCCAACCGGCAAGGACGGTCTGTCTACCCACGGTCTCACGCCGGAAAAAACGAATTGGGCGTTGAAACTGAACAAGCCGCCGTATTACGCGTATTCGGCGACGGGCGGCATCACCTTCACGTTCGGCGGAGTCAAGGTAGACGAGGAAGCACGCGTGATCGGCACCGACTGGCGTCCGATTCCCGGTCTCACTGCTTGCGGCGAAATGGTCGGCGGACTCTTCTACGACAACTACCCAGCAGGCACCGGACTAGTATCGGGCGCGACCTTCGGGCGTATCGCGGGCCGCACGGCCGCGCGCGCTTAAGTGGAGGACACAGGCAACATGACTCAGCCACAACCTGAAAATGAGCGCGAATGGTCCGTCGCGAGGCGGCTTGCGCAACGCATCGCCGCATTCGATTCAAAGAACGTGACGCCCCGCGCGCTCGATGCGGCGCGCACGGCGATCATCGACACGGTCGGCGTAACGCTTGCCGGTTCCGCCGAAGCCTGTGTGCGGATTTTGCTCGACACGCCAGGTATCGCGCAGGCGCCCGGCGCCTGCACGGTGTTCGGCACCAACGTGCGAACGTCGGCGCTCGAGGCGGCGTTGCTCAACGGCACGGCATCGCACGCGCTCGACTACGACGACTTCAGCCAGCCAATGGGCGGCCATCAATCGGTGCCGCTCGTCGCGCCGCTCCTCGCGCTTGCCGAGGAGCGCAAGCTGTCGGGCCGCGCGGTGATCGCCGCGTATGTGATTGGAATCGAGACGGAAATACGCGTCGCGCGAGCCGTGAATTTTCATCACTACGACAAGGGCTGGCATCCGACTGCCACGCTCGGCATCTTCGGCACGGTGGCCGCAGCGAGCCATTTGTTGAAGCTCGATGGCGAGCGCATCGCGGTGGGGCTCGCGATTGCCGCCTCGTTCGCAGCGGGTTTAAAGGCGAACTTCGGCACGATGGTCAAACCTCTGCACGTCGGCCATACATGCCGCAGCGGACTGATGGCCGTGCTGCTTGCAGAGCGCGGTTACACGGCCAATACCGCTGCCATCGAGCACAAACAGGGTTTCTTCAATGCGTTCAACGGTGCCGGCCACTACGACGCCGCGCGCATCTTCGAGAACTGGGGCGCGCCGCTCGAAATCGAAAGTGCCTCGTTGGGGCTCAAGCAGTTTCCCTGCTGCGGCAGCACGCACCCCGCGATTGCCATGGCGCTCGCGCTCGTGCATGACGAGCACGTCACGCCGGAACAGATCGAGGCGATTCACATCCAGTCGCACAAGCGCCGTCTGCCGCATACGGACAACCCTGATCCACAGACGCCTCTCGGCGCGAAGTTCTCCGTTCAATATGCGGTCGCACGGGCGCTGGTGGATGGCGTCGTACGGCTCGAGCATTTCGAGGGCGACGCGCATCGCGATCCGCGCGTGCGCCGCCTGCTTGCCATTACGCGCACGAACGCGCATCCCGACATGGCCGAGAACGCGGAGCATCAGTTCGGCGCGGAAGTGACGCTGACGCTGCGCGACGGACGCGTGCTGTCGCGCCGCATCGACAACCTGGTCGGACGCGGCGTCGACAATCCCATGTCGACGGACGAGATGTGGGAGAAGTTCTCCGATTGCAGCAAGCGGGCAATCGGTTCGTCGGAAGCGCTCTCGCTTTACGAGCGGCTCGAAGCGTTCGAGGACGTCCCCGATATCAGCAACATGGCACGGCTCTTCGCGAAGCGCGCAACGCCGGGCCGCGACAGCAGCAACAAACATATGGCGTCGCCGCCTGCGACCATCGTGGCGCCGTCGGGCAACACGTCGGAGGAAACCAGCTGGGTGCCGTGATCAGGCAGCATCAATCAGTCAGCGCCAGCAGGGCAAAAAACAACGGATGGAGACAGACATGCTGAACGTTTTCCGCTTATCTGGAAGTGGCAGCAGGTGCGTGTGCGGCGCGCAGGAGACATACGATGAATGACGAACTCATTGCCGCTCGCGTGGACCGTCTGCCCGTCTCGCGTTTTCATAAGCGTTTGCTGCTGCTCGTGAGCCTGCCGTTTTTCTTCGACATCAGCGACATCTTCACGTTTTCCTACGCTGCGCCGGCGTTGGTCAAGGAATGGGGTCTGCAGATTTCGAGCATCGCGATGCTCACGTCGGCAGGCTTTTTCGGCATGTTCGTGGGCGCGACGCTCGGCGGCATGCTCTCCGACAAGATCGGACGCAAAAAAGCGCTGATTATCTACGTGGTGTTCTACTCGGTTTTTTCGCTTGCCAACGCGCTCGCGACCGATATTCCGATGCTGATGATTACACGCGTGCTGACGGGCGTCGGCATCTCGTCGGCGACGGCGGTCGTGATGGCGTACATCGCCGAGCTGTTTCCGGCGAAAACACGCGGCACGTGGCAGAGCTGGGCGATGGTGATAGCGTTGTCGGGCATTCCGATCACGAGCTGGGTTGCAAGGCTCGTCGTGCCCTCGGGGCCGGACGGCTGGCGCTGGATTTTCGTGTGGGGCTCGCTCGGCATCGTGTTTCTCGCGTTCAGCCGGTATTTCCCCGAATCGCCGCGCTGGCTCGCGCGCCAGGGGCGCACGGACGAAGCCGACCGCGTGCTGCGGGCCATCGAAGCGGAAGTCGAAAGATCCGTTGGGCCGCTGCCCGAAGCGCTCGCCGTCGTGCGTCCCGCCGAGGCACGCGCGCATTGGACGTCGATGTTCAAAGGCCAGTACATCGGCCGCACCATGACGTTGTGGGCCATCTGGATTTTCCAGACGTTGGGCTTCTACGGCTTCCAGGCGTGGGTGCCCACGTTGCTCGTCAAACACGGCATCACCATCGTTCATAGCCTGACGTACATCACACTGATTAACATCGGTGCCGTGCCGGGCGCGCTGATCGCGGTGTATCTCGCCGATCGCGTCGAGCGCAAATTCAGCATTGCGGGCGCGGCGGCGGCAATCGCGGTATTCGGCCTGCTGTACGGCTTGAGCTTCAAGCCGGCGCTGATCGTGTCGTTCGGCTTTCTCGTGGGCATGCTGATCCAGACGTTCGCTGCGCTGTGCTATGCGTACACGCCCGAGCAGTATCCGACCGACATCCGCAATACGGGCGCGGGCTTCGCGTACGGAATGGGACGGCTTGCGAACGTCGGCAATTCATTCATTGTGGCGGCCATCTTCACGAACTTCGGTTACGTATGGGTTTTCGTGTACATCGCGGGTGCGTGGCTCGCGACCTCGGCGGTCACGTTGCTATTTGGCGCGCGGACAACGGGGCGCCGGCTGGAGACGCTCAATCCGGTGCACGAGGACAGTGCGGATGAGCGACTCGACGGACACGTACTGCGTCATGGCGAGCACTGAAGGGGACAATGTAATGGCAGAGACGAACGAGGTTATTTCTCCCGCACGATCGCTCGCGGAGTTCGCGCATTCACTGGAGCCGGCTGCCATCCCGAATGAGCTTCGGCGCAAGGCGACGCATCATATCGTCGATGCCATTGGACTTGCGTTCGCTTCGCGTCGCTTCCCGTTTGCCGAACCGGCGTTGCGCGGATGCGCGGCGGCGGGCGCGCCGGGGGCTTCGACCGTGATTGGCGGCGCGCAGCAACTCGCGCCGCGTGATGCGGCGCTGTCGAACGGCTTCCTGATGCACGGGCTCGATTTCGACGACACGCATCCGCTCGCCATCGTCCATCCTACGGTTGCGTGTCTGCCCGCTGCACTGGCGATCGGCGAAGCGCTCGATGCGTCGTGGGACGAACTGCTCTCGGCCTACGTTGCGGGCATGGAAACGTGCATACGCCTGGGCATTGCCGTGAAGGGCGGTTTCCATCACACGGGTTTTCATGCAACGGGGATCGTCTCTCATTTCAGTTCCGCGGTCGTGGCGGCGAAGCTGATGGGGCTCGACGTCGCGCAGCTTGTTGCGGCTCAGGGTATCGCGGCGAGCACGGCGGCGGGCGTGCAGGTGTTCCTCGAAGAGGGCGCGTGGACAAAGCGGTTGCATCCGGGCTGGGGCGCGCTGGCGGGCATCACGGCCGCGCATCTCGCCGCGCAAGGGTTCAAGGGGCCGTCGCGTCCGTATGAAGGTCGTTTTGGCCTGTTCGATTCGCACTTGCAGCAGCACGCGGGCGATGTCGACGTGCCGTCTATCGGCGCGAAGCTCGGCGACGAATGGACGCTGATCGGCACCGCGATCAAGCCGTACCCCGTGTGCCATTTCATTCATGGGTGCGCTGAAGCCGCGTTGCGTCTGCACGATGCGAACACAAACGTGGACGACATCGAAGAAATCGTCTGTCTGCTGCCCGAGCCGACCCTGCCTATCGTCGCCGAACCGGCCGCCGCGAAGAGGTTGCCTAGGAACGACTACGAAGCAAAGTTCAGCACGCATTTCGTGGTGGCGACTTGCCTTGTCCGCGGGCGTTTCGGTCTCGCCGAACTCGAAGACGAAGCGTTGCATGACGCGGCGATTCTGAAGCTCGCGTCAAAGGTGCGGTGCGCTGCCGATCCGTGTGCGGATTTTCCGCGCTATTTCTCAGGCCACGTGACGTTGACAATGCGTGATGGCACGCAGCGCAGCGAGCACGTGCCCGTCAATCTGGGAGGCGGCGAGCGTGCGCTGGGCGAGACAGAGATCGTACAAAAGTTTCGCGGAACGGCAGGACTGGTGTTGCCGAACGACAGGGTGGAGGCGTTGCTCGAGGTATTGCTCTCGCCTGGGCAACGTACGGTAAGGGCGGTTACGTCACTGCTGCGCGCAGAATGACGATTTGACTTGGCGGAAATACCCGGCGCGTGCATTCGATGGCGCCGGGTGCCTTGTCCCGGTTAAATCACGCCGAGCCCGCTTTTATCTCCGAACATCATTTTCAAGCGTAATTCGGTGGCCGCCGCCACATGCGCCTGCGCGGTCCGTTCCGCGGCATCCGCGTCGTGCCGCGCAATGCACGCGACGATTTCACGGTTCTCCTTGAGTCCGCTTTTGATGCGTCCCGGCATGGAATAGGTGGTCGTGCCAAGCAGCGCGAGCGCGTCGATCAATACGTTAGATGTCTTGAACAGATATTCGTTATGGGCCGCCGCGATGATGATGTCGTGCAACCGCCGGTTGAGCGCGGCGACTTCGTCGGGCGCCTTCGCGCGTTCGAGTTGCACGAGCATCTGCTGCATGGACTGGATCTCGATTGCCGAAGCGTGCTCGGCGGCGAAGCGCGCGGCCGCACCGACCAGCACCTTGCGCATTGCGTACAGTTCCATGACCTGCTTTGGCGACAACTGCACGACCACGTATCCGCGCGGCGGCGCGAAGCGCACCATGCCTTCCGCTTCGAGCCGTTTGAGCGCTTCGCGCACCGGTGTGCGGCTCACGGCGAGTCGCTGCGCAATATCCGCTTCGCGTAAGCGTTCGTTAGAACCCAATTGCCCGCTTCGTATTTCCTGGCGCAACTGGTTGTAGACATACTGCGCAAGCGATCCTTGTCCGGGGTCCGCCGCCACATCGGCTTCTTCGATCGTTACGTTGGGCTTGGCAGTCAAGGCTAATCTCTCGTGTCTTCGTGAATCGCATTTGAAACGGCGCAGTTAATCAGCGGCTTTTGATCAGTATAGGCCGCGCGCTCACCGCAGACAGTCCATCAGGCCGCGCACGGCGAGCGGTGCCTCCGGGTGAAGCGTGAGCGACATCACGCGTTCGCCGCGACTTTCGTCGAGCGCATCGTACAGAAGGCCGCGCGCCTTTTCGACGATGACCTCTGCTTCCACTGGACGATGCCAGCTGCCGAGCGGCGCATCGCAGCGTGCCTTCACATGTCGACCGCTTTTGAGATGCACCGCCAGGTCGACATGCATGGCGTCGAGCGCGCCGCTCACGGCGCTGTCGGCATTGAGCGTGAAGCGTTCGAGCAGTGCACTGACATCCGGCGCGAACCGGCGTGCGTCGCTGAATGAACGAGGTGTAACGCGTCCGTCCAGCAGCGCGACGCAGGTCGCATATTGCCACGAAAATTTTCCGTCCAGACCAGTGTGTGGTTGCGGTCGGTCGATATAAGGCATGGACGGTGCGTGCAGTTCAATGCGTTCGATTTCGTCGGCGACGAATCCTTCGATCTGTGCGCGCACGTCGAGGGCGGCTGTAATGGCGTAATGTGTCGCGAACTGCGAAGGAAAGAGCTTCCACGCAAGGCCAGGCTCGAGCAGCCGGCCACGGCCGATGGGCGCGAGCAGACAATCGCCGTCGAAACCGTCGCCGAAATAGGCGTGGCCCCAGCCGCGCGGGCCGCTCAGCGCGTCCGGGCTTGCCGTAAATCCGCGTGCTGCCAGTAGCGCAGCTTCCAGTCCATGCGCGTCGGCGTCGCCGCAATGGAGCGCTTTTGTCTGCGAGCCGATGTTGGCGAGCACGCCGCTGCTGCGCGACGCCGCGATGTTGAGCGCCGCCGTGGCTCGCTCGCTCTCGAGACCGAGCAAACTCGCACATGCGAGCGCCGCGGCGAGCGGCCCGACCACGCCGGGTGGATGCAACGTCAGCTGTGCGGGTTCGATCTGTCCAGACGCGACGCGCAGGCGGCCTTGCGCTTCGATACCTCTTGCGAGTGCTTTCAGCAGCGCTTCGCCTTGTGGTTCGCCATTGGCGTTTTCGAGTTGCTCGGCGAGCGCGAGCAGAGCAGGCAGTAACGTCGAGACCGCATGATTCGGCGGATTCCACATCGGTTCGAAGTCGAGCACGTGCATCGACATGCCGTTGATGCGAGCCGCGACCACTGCTGGTGCGCTAAAGCCGTGACCGATCACCGTCGACGCACCCTCGCTCAGCTGCTGGTCTTTTGCGAGGCTTGCCATCAGAGAAGGGCCGGCCTCCGTCGCGCCTGCCGCCGCGACGGCCAGGCCATCGAGCAGGATCAACCTGCTACGTTCGATCAACGGCGTGTCGTCGGCCTGCCAGGTGAGAAGACATTCGGTCAATGCTTGTGCAAGATTGGTCATGGTGGCCGCCGCTGAATGATTCGAGCACTGTGTGAACGTTCGAGTACGAGTGTATACGATCGTACGCACATGCGTATCAAGGTCAGCGCAGGCGGTCGCGACGCGTAATTTACGCTTGATCAGACATGCTTGAAGTAGAAGGTCGTCCCGCAAAACGCGCCATCCGGCATGAGGGCGTATTTCGGCACCACTCCAACGCGCTGCCAACCCGAGCGTTGATAGAGCCGCTCGGCATCTCCACCCGTAACAGTATCGAGCACGAGCACGGTCTTGCCTTCCTCTCGCGCGACTTCTTCGACGGCTGCCATCAGGCGTTGCGCAATGCCCCGCCGCCGGCTCTTGCGGGACACCAGCATTTTGGCAACGTCGGCGCGATGTGGCTGGTTTTCCGGCTGCAGCAGGATCAACTGCACGGTACCGAGAATCTGGCCATCGCGATCTTCGGCGACCAGCACTGCGCGCTCGCCGCGCGCCACCCCCTCGGCAATGCCGCGCCAGAAAGTCACTGCTTTCTCATGTGATAGCGGCAGCATGAAACTGACCGAAGCGCCGCCCTGAACGCAATCGACCAGTACATCGGCCAAGGCCTCCGTGTAGGCGGCAGCCTCCTTGGGACCGATGCGTCGTATGGTTACGTCGTCGATCATGCATTTCTCCGGGAATGGGTAGAGGGAAGGGTGGCCAGTGCGACGAGGTAGCGCGCCGGCGCGGAGGCAGGATTACGAAAGACGATCGGACGATCGAGGCGCATCGACAGGCAATCGCCGGTCTCGAGGCTCCAGCATTGATCGCCGACTGTGATTTCCATGGTGCCCTCTATGATCCAGACCTGCTGATGGATCTCGGTGTCGCGCATCGAGGTTTCATAAGCGACACGTTGACCAGCCGGAAAGCTCACTTCAACGAGCTGGATTGGCGAGCGCGTTGCAGCCGACAAATTGCGGCGCACGTATCCGGACTCTGGATCAGTCCATCGCACTTGATCAGCGGCACGCGCGATCGGCGAGGGCCTGGCGACAGGTACGTCTACTTCTTCGAACAGCGAGGCAAGTGTTACCCCGAAGGCAGCAGCGAGTTTCTGAAGCACGGTAGCCGTAGGACTGCTCTGACCTCGTTCAATGAGCGAGATGTTGGAACGGCTCACTTTGCTGTGTTCGGCCAGCACGTCGAGCGAGTAGCCGTGAGCATTGCGAAGTGCGCGTACACGGTGTGCAATCACCTGGTTGATATCCATGCTTTCCAGCATAGTGGAAAATAAAATCCAGTACAATGGAACTGGAATTCTCGCGCACCATACAACCAAGCTTTACAGCAGATTCAGCCGAGCATGGCTAAAGCAGTCGTCAGCACGGCACGCTTAAATTTGTTGGCGTGCCGCGGCAAGGAAGAGAAGGGGCTCAGCACGTGGCTATAGGCGACAGTTTTGCTGATGCCATTGGCGAGCATCATGAACATGATGTCGGGATCCTGCCGCGAAATCTCACCTGCGTCGATCGCATCGACGACCAACGGCACGAACGCGTCACGAAACGGTCGCACCACCCGCTCGATGAGAAGGTCGAGGCGATCGCCCGTCTCGGTTGCGGCAGTCGAAAAGAACATGCCGACGTCGGGCGACAGGAACACCTGGTCGATCAGTATCGATACGGCGCTCTCCACGCGCGCTCGCGGCGCCGAATTCGAACGCTGCCGTAATGCGGCGATTTTCGCAACCATGGGCGCCGCTTCGTCGGCGATCTGGTCCACCACGGCGATCCACAGCGCTTCTTTCGAGCCGTAATGATGCGCAACCAGCGCGGGGTCGACACCCGAGGCCCTGGCGATTTCGCGCACGCTTGCCGCCTCATAGCCTCTCTTCGCGAACGCCCCTCGGGCGCTGCGAAGCAATGCGTCGGCGCCGCCCGCGTCGTTGCACGCTGGACGGCCGCGCGATCGACGCGGCGTGGGATTCGTCGCGCCGCGCTGTGCTTGATCGGTAGGATGTTTCATCGGCAACGGTAGATCGTGTTCGTGGAGAGTCCAGAATTTTAACGGGTCCCGGCCCGCGCATTTCGGCGGTCGCGGTTTGACATGAACCGTGCGAAACCGTAGCATCGTAATTATTCATCACGCGTAGAATATTTAACCATGCACAAGACCACCCGGATCGTCATCGTCGGTGGCGGTATCGCTGGACTTCTGCTCGCGACGAAGCTGGGCAACACACTGGCCCGCAGCGGCCGCGCTCAGGTCACATTGATCGACAAAAGCGCAACCCACATCTGGAAGCCCATGCTGCACACAATCGCGGCCGGCACTCGCGATGTGCAGCAACAGCAGGTCATCTATCTCGCCCACGCCCGCGATCACGGCTTCAACTACCAGCCGGGCGAAATGGAAGGACTGGATCGCAATGCACGTGTGGTGAAGCTGGCTGCACTGCGTTCGCCTTCGGGTGAGATCGTGATCGGACCACGCACGGTTGAATACGATGTGCTCATTCTTGCGTTAGGCAGTCGCGCCAACGACTTCGGGACGCGAGGCGTACTCGATCATTGCCATTTCATCGACAGCCAGGCGCAAGCTGAAGCCTTTAACGAAGCACTGCGTATCCGCATCTTCCAGAGCGTTGTGACGAACAGTCCGCTGCGCGTGTCAATCGTCGGCGCCGGCGCGACCGGCGTTGAACTGGCGGCCGAACTGAGCCGCCTGCTCGAAGTGGCCGCGAGCTATGGCGATCCTCACATCCGCTCACGCCTGAACCTGACGCTTTTTGAAAGCGCACCACGCATCCTCGCGGCATTTCCGCAGGCGGTGTCGGAATCGAGCGAGGCACAGCTGCGGCATATCGGCTTCACGGTGCGAACGCGCACGCGAGTGACCGCCGCCGAACCCGACGGACTCCAGTTGGACGACGGCAGCAAACAGCCGGCAGATTTGATGGTCTGGGCAGCGGGCGTCAAGGCCTCCGATTTTCTGGGCAACCTGGATGGGATCGAGAGCAATCGTTCCAATCAGATCGCGGTCAGGCCGACGCTGCAGTCGCAGGAAGACGACACACTGTTTGCCCTCGGCGATTGCTCGACGTTGACGCTCGCCGGCAATGAACGTCCTCTCGCACCCACCGCGCAAGTCGCCACGCAACAGGCCCAACATCTCGCCAGGCACTTGCCGACGTGGCTCGGCGGCGGCTCATTGCCCGACTTTGCATTCCACGACTTCGGCGCACTGGTGTCGCTAAGCGATTACAACGCCTTTGGGACGCTCGGGCAGTTCGGGTTCTTCCGTGGCGGGTTTATCAAGGGCCGATTCGCGCAGCTCAGTCACGCCATGCTCTACCGGCAACATCAGCAGGCTTTGCACGGTTTCGGCAAGGCCATGACGTTGTGGACTGCCGAGCGGATCAACGACCTCGTGCGGCCGAAGATAAGGCTCAGCTGAACGCCGCCTGAGGTTCGACAGGACTACCCATGGATCAATCCGTGACGGCCGACATTGCTATGGAGACCCTCGACTGGCCCCGCGCAACGAGAACATCTGGCATCCGAGACGCCAGAACACCGGCTTCGCGCATTACGTCGCTTCCGCGCTGAGCAGAGGGTTAACGCGCGTTCTTTCCAGAACGCTTCCCAGATATTCTGAGTCGATCGATTTCCCGACCGACCGGTCGGGTGGGCGAAACGTTGTTGTCCTTATGGAGAAAATTATGTTTGCCCGCCTGAGTGCCCGAGTTTTTTCTCCATCAGTCCGGCGCTCGAAGAAAGGGCGAGGCATGATGCCGCTTTTGATTGCGGCGCTCGCTGAAACACTATTTCTCTCCGCATGCGGTAGCAGTATCGACCACCCACCCGCCCAACCCGCGAGTCCGACGGTGGCTCAACTCACCGCTACGTGCGCTGCGCTCACCGGGCAGGTTCTGGCCGGCGTGACGGTTACGTCGGCCACGCGGATTGAGGCCATCACGAACGTCACCACGGCTGGCATTTGCAAGGTAAGCGGGACACGGGCTCCCTATCTCGACATCGAAGTCGACGTGCCTGACAACTGGTCCGGGCGCTATTGGCAGAACGGCGGCGGCGGGTTCGATGGAACAATTCCGACCGCTTTCACGATCACGAATAATTCGATCACAGCTGTATCGCCGCCGCTTGCAAAATGGGCGGCGGTCTATGCAGCCTCTAACGGAGGCAATCGCGCCAGCATACCCTCAGAGGCTGCCCCCGCAGTGTGGGCGACAGGAACGTCCGATGCTCAATTGTCGGCGACTGATTACGCATACCAGTCAGTAGGCACCACGCTAGGTTTCGCCAAGGCCGTCATCAACGCCTTCTATAAAACGCCAGCAACGCATCGCTACTTCAACGGCTGCTCCAACGGCGGCCGCGAGGGCTATATCGCGGCACAGCGATGGCCAAATGATTTTGACGGCGTCGTTGCGGGCTGTGAAACAGAAGACATGGCAACCCAGACGGCTTTCTGGCTGACCATTGGGCAACGCAATGCTACCAATACGGGCCTTACCACCGCTCAATACCAGGGTGCCTACGCAAAGGCGGTTGCGGCGTGCGATACCGAAGATGGCGCCGCTGACAATTACCTCGCGAACCCGGCTGCTTGCAAGTTTGATCCCGCGCAACTGCAATGCGGCCTTTCGAGCGCAAGTACCGACCCTTCCGTGTGTCTTTCTGCAGCTCAGGTGCAGACGCTGAAGACGTATCAGTCCACGCTCACTCTTTCTGATGGAACGGTCCTGTACGCCGGTATGAACTGGTCCGACTATTCCGCCTTCGGCTCTCAATACGGATTACTCGGAGGCGGCTTTGCGTTGATCGCCACCGGCGATCCGTCATGGCTGACGACGGCCAGGCAGGCAACTTTCGACGTCAATACCGACTACCCGGCTCTTCAGGCGGGCCTCCAGTCGACTAGTGCGGATCATGATCTGTCCGCTATTGCGAAATTCGTCGCCTCGGGCAAAAAGTTGATCTCGTGGCATGACCTAGGCGATAACCTGCTGTCTCCGAATGATCACGCACGCAATGATGCCAAGCTCACTGCGCTGATCAAAAACATGGGCATAGCCGATCCGACCACTGGGACGAGGCTGTTCATGGTACCGGCAAATTCACACGGACTGGGCGCGAATCTGGCGCTCCCCAACAGCGTCGATTGGACGAGTGCCATCATAGCGTGGGTGGAGCAGGGCACGGCGCCCACACAACTGACCTATACGTTCACCACCTCCGCCAGCACGCAGCGCAGCTTGCCGGTCTGCCTCTATCCTAAGGCTCCGCACTATTCCGGAGGAGGAGACGTGAACGCCGCCGCAAGCTGGTCCTGCGTGTGAGTATCTCGGGCATTGCTTCTTCGTCAAACCGTATGATTCTGCGGGCCATGTCATGATCCGAAGACTTTGCGCAATGAATGGTAGTTGCACGCAAAGCTATGCGCGCTGTGCGGATGCTCACTCACGGAGGTGCTAACACGTAGAAACGTTCAAGAGTTCCGACGATAGATGTTCGTGTCGCTCGAAAAGGCTCGTTCTGAGTGAGTGCTGCCAAAGCTTCGATCAGTCGAAAGGATGCTACTTCGACAGCCAGATGTCCTCGTACGCCCCTGGTGCGCGAAACGCGACCGACCTATCCCGGATCGCTCGTTAGTGCGGACACGGGCTTGAACGCCACTGCCGCCGCGATTGCCACGATGCACAAAGAGTTCCGCCATGAAGTCGCGAAACGCTGATTCATTGCCCTTGTCCGCGAGGCTTGCGATGTTGATGGTCGAAGGAGCTTGCTTACTTCGCTGGCTTACGCGCATGGACGATATAAAATTAAAGTGACCGCATTGTGGGCGATACCGGCTGTCAGACCTGCATGCCTTTTCGAATGATGACCCAATGTGTGATGTTCGTGGAGCTTTTGCCGATACCTTTGAGAGTCTTGGCGTCAGATGACAAGGTGACGGTTTGACCGATTATCGCGGATGTGGCGCGACTCAGCGGTTCACAGTCATGTGTGGATCCGGTGCTAATGCAGGTTGCGTCCTGCGTCAGTCTGCGCCGATTGTCGGCGATTGAGGCCCCGGTGTCGACTGACCGCTTCTGGCCGGTCACTGTCTGGCGGCGATAGCCGGCGCTGAAGCGAACACCTGAACTTGTCGGCATCCGGCGCGCCGGCCGTCATCCCGTTGCCCGGCCGCCCTAGCTCCCGCTTACATACCCCCCATCCACTGGCAACGTCACGCCCGTAATGAACGCCGCGCCAGGCGACGCGAGAAAGAGCGTCGCGCCCACCAGATCCTCGGCTTCACCCCAACGCTTGAGCGCGGAGCGCGCGGCGATCTTATCCGCGGCGACCGGCGATTCCCACAGCGGGCGCGTCATGTCGGTGCGGTGGTAGCCCGGCGCGATTGCATTGATGCGCACGCCTGCCGCCCCGAATGCATGCGCGAGCGAGCGCGTGAGGCCCAGCACGCCGGTTTTGCTCGCGCAATAAGCGGGCACTTCCACATCCGCGATATAGCTGAGCATGGACGCAACATTGATCACACAGCCTTTCGCGCGTTCGAGCTGCGGCCGCGCGGCCATGGTCAGACGCATGGCCGCCGTGAGATTCACGTCGAGCACTTCGCGGAACACGTCGTCGCGGTATTCGTCGAACGGACGCGCGACGCCCGCCGCGTTCACGAGCACGTCGAGCGTGTCGAGGCCTGAGAGGAACGACTGGATCGCTTCCGCATTCCGCACGTCGAGTTGGGCGAAGCGAATCGGCGACCGCGTCGAATCTGCACGCAGGATGTCCAGCTTCGCCAGCGAACTGCCGGTTGCGATCACCTGCGCGCCGAGCGAAGCAAAACCTTCGGCAATGGCGAGCCCGATGCCGCTCGTCGCGCCTGAAACCAGCACGCTCTTGCCATCGAAGAGGCCAGGTCGAAACGCGTTCAGATGCTGGGTCTCAAACATGCTCATGTCTGCGCCTCCGATTTACGCGCCGCTTCCATGCGCGCGCCGTAGCTATCCATCGCTCTCAGCGCGGCGACTACCATCGCGGGTTCGACGGGATACGGCTCGTTGTGAATGATTTCGCCCGCACGGCACGCGCGTGCCGCGACGGTGTGCAGCGCGGCGGTGTCGGTCGCGTCGACATGGATCTGCTCGAGCCGCGTGGGCAGACCGACCGCCCGGCAGAAAGAGAAGACGCGGTCGCGTTCGTCGTCGGCAACGGTCGAGAGAAAGAGCGACGCCAGCACCCCGATCGCTACTTTCTCCCCATGCAGAAGACTGTGCGATGACGGCAGATCGGCAAGGCCGTGATGAATCGCGTGGGCGGCGGCCACGCCGCCCGACTCGAATCCGATTCCGGACAGCAGGACGGTCGCTTCGAGCGTCGCGTCGAAGTCGGGCGTGACGAGTTGCGCGCGGCAGTCGGCGACCGCTTGCGGCGCGTGCGCGAACAGCATGTCGCGGCAAAGCCGCGCAGCTTCGAAAGCGAGCGCGGTGCCGCGGCCGCCGCACAGATTGCCCGCGTAGGCGCGGCGGCAGGCGTCGGCTTCGTAGTACGTGGCGAGCGCGTCGCCAATGCCGGCGATAAAAAATCGGACCGGCGCCCGCACGATCAGGTCCGTGTCGAGCAGCACGAGATCCGGATTGCGCCGCACGAAGCGGTCGCGGACCACGCGCCCTTCGTCGTCGTAGATCACGGCGAGCGCGCTGCAGGGGGCGTCGGACGCCGCGATGGTCGGCACGCATACGAACGGCAGACGAAGGTCGTCCGCCGCCGCGCGGCCCGTGTCGATCACCTTACCGCCGCCGAACGAAACCACGATATCCGCGCCGGTCGTGCGGACCCAGTCGGCGGTCTCCGCGACGGCGCGCTCGGTGCAGGCGGCATTCACGCGGCGCACCTGCAGCGCGACCTGGTCGGCGCGTTCAACCGCGGGCTCGATCAGACTCGCGACATTCGCGTCCACGAGACAGGCTGCGCGCGTGCCCAGCCTGGCGAGTTCCGCGTCGAGCGTGTCGAGCGCGCGTGCGCCCTGCACGTAACGCGAAGGGAAGATACTGGTTTTCAGCATGGTGTCGGTACCTTTTAGCGTGTCGGGAGATCGAGGGAAAGGCCCAGCGCGGCCGCAAGTTCGCCGGCGCCGTGCACCAGCTCCACTTGTCGCGCGAACAGGCTCACGTGCTCTTTCTCGGCTGGCCAGCCGATCACGCGCATGCCCGCAGCCAATGCGGCCTGCGCGCCTGTGGGACTGTCTTCAATGGCGACCGCGTCGGCCGCGTCCACGTCGAGCAGATAGGCGGCGCGCAGATAGGGCTCGGGGTCCGGCTTGCCGTGGCGCACGTCGTTCGCGCTGACAGAGATCAACTCAGGCGCCTGCAGGCCGAGTGCATTCAGATTGGCTTCCAGCAACATGCGCCCGGCATTCGACACGATCGCCTGCCGCAGACCCGCGGCCCGCGCGGCGTGCCACACTTCCAGCGCGCCCGGACGCGGCACAAGCTGCGGCGCTTCGGCCACGTAGCGCGCGGCGCGATAGGCGGACCAGTCGTGAAAGCCGGTTTGAATGCCAAAGCGCTCCTGCACGATCCGGTGCACTGCCTTGCCGGTCTGGCCGAACATCAGCGGGTGCAGTTCGTCGCCAGCAGTCACGCCGTGGTGCGCCAGCGCGGCGAGAAGGGTCCGCATATGCAGCGGCTCGCTCAGGGCAAGCGTGCCGTCCATGTCCCAGAGAATCGCCTGTGGCAACCTGCTCATTCATTCACTCCTTGCGGTTCCGGCACGGCCCGCGCGGCGGACGTGTCCTGCAAGCTGTCGAGATCGTCGTAGAACTGCTGCGCGTTCACGTACAGGCGTTCGAAGATCGGCATCATGCGGTCATAGACATCGCTTGCGCGTGGGTCCGGCTGCACTTCGCGCTCGAAGCGAACGAAGGCGCGGACCGCGTCGCGGAGCGTTGCGAACTGACCGGACGCCGTGGCGGCGAGCAATGCACAGCCCATCACGCCAGATTCCACTTCGGCCGGCACGAGAATGGGCGTGCGGTACATGCTCGCCTTGATGTCGAGCCACAGCGCCGCCTTCGCGCCTCCGCTCGCCGCCACCAGCCGTTCGATCGGCACGCCCTCGGGTTGAATCATCTTCATGTGGCGGCGCACGCCGAACGCAACGCCTTCGAGTACCGCGCGGTGCAGATGCGCGAGCCCGTGCCCTGCCGCAATGCCAAAGAACTGCGCGCGCGAATTAGGGTGGTCGCCGAAACGCTCGCCGGTCAGATACGGCAGGAAGAACAGCCCTTTGCAGCCGACCGGCGCCTCGGCCGCCTTGCGGGCCACGGCGTCGTACGACAGGGTATTTTCATGGAACGCGCGACGTGCCCAACGCATCGCGTCGCCGCCCGAATCGAGCAGCGTGAAGCGGCCCCACAGGCCTTCGCATGTGGCGACGTTGGAGACTTCCGGGTGCAGCATCGGGGTCTCCGCAATCACGGTGATGATCGACGACGTACCCGTGATGTCCGAGGCGAGACCCGGCTCGAATACGCCGGAGCCCAGCACGGAGGCTGGATAGTCCGCCGCGCCGACGAGCACCGGCGTTCCTTCGCGCAGACCGGTCGCCTCGGCGGCCGCCTTCGTCACATGGCCGAGCAGTTCCTGCGGCGCGCGGATGGGCGGCATCTTGCGGATGTCGAGCCCGAGTTCGTCGAACATCGCAGCGGACCACGTGCGGCTTCGCGGGTCCATCAGGAACATCATGGACGCGTCGCTCCAGTCGCATGCCCGCTCGCCGGTCAGCCGGAAGTTCACATAGTCTTTCGGCATGAACACGGTGGCGGCGCGCTCATAAGCGGCGGGTTCGTGATCGCGAAACCATTGCAGCTTGAACGCGGGCCACGCGGCGGTAGGCGGATTCGCCGTGCGTGCGAGGTAGTCGTGGCGAATGTCGTGCGTGCCGCCGCCGGTGCGGTAGCGGTCGCGAAACGCTTCCACTTGCGGCGCCGAGCGCTTGTCGTTCCACAGCGGCGAGGCGTCGCGCGTGAGTTCGCCGTTTTCGTCGATCAGCACCGTGCCGTGCATCTGGCCGCACGCGCAGATGGCCGCGATATGCGCGGCGCTGCCGGGTTCGGCGGCCAGCACTTCGCGGATCGCGTCCACGGCGCCCGCCCACCAGGCGAGCGGACGCTGTTCAGACCAGCCATAGCGCGGCACGATCTGTTCGTGCTCGCGGGCCGCGAGGCGGCGGATCTTGCCGGCGGCATCCACGAGCGCGGCGCGCACGCTGCCGGTACCGACGTCGATCGCAAGGTAAGTCGTTGTCTCCGTCATGTTCTGATCGTTCGGGTGGTTCTGATGGTTCGAATGGTTCGGGCCGCTCGTGCCTTGCGGGCCGCGGCTCAGACAGAAGGGGTGTCGCCCCCCGCGCGTACTCGCCACGTGCATTGCGTACGCGCGCGATACAGCGCCAGCGCGCCGCGTTCCTCGACAATGCGCTGGTCGATCGCGCCCGGTTCGATCGTATTGAATTCGAACAGGCCGTGATGATGCGCGATCATCGCGCGCACGCCCGCGTCCTTGCACAGCGTCACGGCTTCGTCGAGCGTGAAGTTGCCGGGCACGCCGTGACCGCTGCGCTCGTCGTCCCGGCCGTTCACGGGCAGGAGCGCGAGATGCGGCTTCAACGCGGCCACGCTCGCGGACAGTCCATCATAGGGGACGCAGTCGCCGGAGTGGTAGAGCCGCACGCCCGCCATGTCGACCACATAGCCTAGCCACACATGGCGGCCTTGCGCATCGACGTCGAGCGTTTCATGCGCGGAGGCGATCGGCGCGACGAATACGCCGGGAAGCGGCCCCACGCGTTCGCCAGCATCGACCGGAATCAGACGTGAAGCGTCCACGCCGCAGCGTTTGACCGCCTCGTCGAGTGTCGCGGCGGGCACTACGAAACGCAGTTGGGGAAAACGCCGCGCGAGCGGTTGCAGCGTATCCGGATCCATGTGGTCCGTATGGCGGTGCGTGCACAGCACGAGGTCCACGCGGTCGAAGTCCTCCGGCGTGACGGGCGCGGCCATCATGCGCTCGTGCGGGTAGTGCGTGCCGCGATACTTGCGCGCGAGCGAATCCGACAGATACGGATCGATGAGCAGACGCAAACCCGCTGCCTGAATCACGAAACCGGCCTGACCGAGCCAGTTCAGCGCGACGCCGCCGGCGGGCGGGCGCGGCACGAACTCGCCCGCCGCCTGCACGACGTCACCGGCGAGATGCCGGGCGAGCGGCATCTCGAACGTATCCACATCGACGGAAAGTGTGGCGGTGTCCATGCTCACCAGCAGACGTAGCCGCCGTCCGCGAGGACGATCGAACCGGTCATCAGGCTGGCCGCTTCGCTGGCGAGAAACAGCACCACGGACGCCACCTCGTCGACGCGGCCAAGGCGGTTCATCGGCGTGCCGCCGACCCAGTGGCGGTACATCTCCGGGTCCTCGTACACGTATTTGTTCATTTCGGTGTCGATATAGGTGGGCGCGACCGCGTTCACGCGCACGCCGCGCGCACCCCATTCCGCCGCGAGCGAGCGTGTCAGGTGATGCACCGCCGCTTTCGACGCGTTGTAGTTCGCCTGTTCCTGCGGCCGGTTCACCACAAAGCCCGACATCGACCCCACGTTGACGATGCTGCCGCCGCCGTGGTCCAGCATGCTTTTGCCGAACGCGCGGCAGCAGCGGAACACGCCGTTCAGATTGACGTCGATCACGCGGTCCCAGACTTCGTCCGTCATGGTTTCGGCGGGATGATTCGAAATGGCGATGCCCGCGTTATTCACGAGAATGTCGACGCGCCCATGCCGCGCGATCACGGCGTCGTGCACGCGCTGCACGGCAGCCACGTCCGTCACGTCGAGCAGTTCGCGCTCAACCGTCGCGCCGGCGGCGCTCAGCTTCGCCACGGCTTCGTCGAGTGCGCCCTGATGCATGTCGGTCAGCACGACGCGCGCGCCCGCCTGCGTCAACGCCTCCGAGATCGCGAAGCCGATGCCGCGGGCCGCGCCGGTCACCACCGCAAGCTTGCCGTCGAGGCGAAATTTGTCGAGATACATCGTCGATTTTTCCAGTCAGATTGGGTGGGATGTCACGCGGCCGGCTTTGCGGGTGCGGGCTTGCCCGCTGCGGCGGCAATGCGGCAGATTTCGTCGAACGCCGGGCCGCGCGTGGGAATGTCGATATGAAACACCTCGGCGATCACGCGAGTCCAGCCATAGATGAAATACGTCCAGCCGTCTTCCACTTGCAGATGGCGCGCGTGTTCCTGCGCGCGCGCCTGGTCGAGAAACACCAGGTTGCCGCGATAGTTCAGGTCCCATGCAATCGCGCGTTCGGGAAAGCGTCCCTCGTCGGTCAAAGGCGAACCGGGCGCGTCCTTGCCGAGCCCCGTCGCGTTGATCACCAGCGCGCCGGGCGAGAGCCGCGCGAGCACGCTGTCGTTGTCCTGCGCGCGCGGCGCGACCACGTACTCGCACGGCACGCCGAGGTTCAGTTCGCGGTGAATGCGCTCGATCTCTTCGAGCCGCCCTGCTGAGCGGTTCGACACGACAATGCGCGACGGACGGTTTGCGCCACGGCTCTTTTGCATCAGATGCCACGTGAGCGCGATGGTCGAGCCGCCCGCGCCCATCGAAAAGACTTCGGCGCCAGTGCGAGCGAAGTGATCGGGCGGCAGGAAACCGTCGAGCGCAAGACCGGACGTGATCGGGTCTTTCGCGTGGCAGATGAACTTGCCGTCGCGTTTTGACAGGCAGCTCGTCTCGCCCATGATGCGGGCGTGCGGGTCGATCTCGTCGAACAGATCCTGGCACGCCGCGTACAGGTCGATCTTGTGCGTGGTCACGAGCGCGCCGAGCGAGAGCGGATCGTCGCGCAGGAATTGCACCGCTTCGCGATACGCGTGGCCGCTCGCGTGCAGCGGGAAGTCGATGCCCTTCATCTCCACGTCGCCGAGGCCGAGATGACGCGCCCACTCGGGAAACACCCGCATGATCGAACTCTGCGCGGTGGTCACGCCAATGAAGTAGAACGTGGGTCGGGTGGCTGCCGTATAGCTCATCGCACTTGCTCCGGTTCCTGATGGCGCGACACGAGCGCCTCGATTTCCTCGAGGGTGCGGGGGCGCCACTCGGGATTCTGCTCGCTGCGCCAGCCGCCGTCGCCGTTGGCCACGATGCGCTCACGCATGCCATTCGAGCGCTCGATGATTTCGTAGTCCTGCCCGGAGTCGGCGGGATAGCAGAACAGCATCACGAAGTCGCTGTCGCCCAGATTCACGGAGCGATGAATCCAGCGCGGCGGCACATAGCAAACCGTATTGGCCTGGATTTCGACGATGCGCGTGTCGCCGTCCGGCGATTCCATCAGCATGAGGCCACGCCCCTTGAGCCCGAAGTACAACTCGGGGCGGTCGATCTTCGCGTGAATGTGTCCGCGCGTCATGAAGTACTCGTTGCCCACCTTGCCCGCGCTCATGCGCGTCACGCCCGTAATCAGATCGCCCGGTTCGGCATTCGGCCGGTGGTCCGTGACCTCATACACGACCTCGCCACCGCGCGCCGCGGCGAGCGACTCGAACGCGGCCGCATCGGCGTACAGGCCGGCCAGGTCGCCAAGACGTTTCTTGTAGTGCGAATCCGTGCCGGTCATCAGTCCGGTCTCCAGATTCACCTCGAACGAACGCGGTTCGGGCCATTGCATGATGCGTCTCTCCCTGAAATTGACATCAATCAAACGTTAGTGTTGATAATGATATAGTTTGCGAAACAAACGAATATACGGGTTTTCACTAGATTAAAACGCAATTTTTGCAAATATAATGATTGCAACACTATCGTATATGTTCTTACATGCGGTGCGACACGACGTTGCACAGCACGCTGGAACGCGGAGAGAAAAGCTATGCGGGAAACGTCCGAAGTGGCGCGCGACGAAGCGAAAACAGCGAGAGTCGCGCAGGCACTGCGCGTGGCGCTGGGTGCAAGTGTGGTGAGCCTGCCGGCCGACTTCGCCGGCCGCAAGCATGCCGATTCGAGCCGCATGCCGTGCGCGGAACCCATTGCGCTCGTGCGGCCGCGCACGACGGAACAGGTTTCGACCGCGCTGCGCATCTGTCACGAGCACCATTGGCCGGTAGTGACGCAGGGCGGTCTGACGGGTTTAGCGGGCGGCGCGTGCGTGCTCGGCGGCGAAGTCGCGCTGAGCCTGGAACTGATGAATGCGGTCGAGGAAATCGACCCGGTAAGCGCGACCATCACTGTGCAAGCCGGCACGCCGCTGCAGAAAGTCCAGGAAGCCGCCGACGCGGCCGGCTTCATGTTTCCGCTGGACCTCGGCGCACGCGGCAGCGCGACGATTGGCGGCAATCTCGGCACGAACGCAGGCGGCAACCGCGTGATTCGCTACGGCATGATGCGCGAGCAGGTGCTCGACGTGGAAGCCGTGCTCGCGGACGGCAGCGTGGTTGGCGGTCTGCGCAAGATGATCAAGAACAACACGGGCTATGACCTGAGAAATCTGCTGATTGGCAGCGAAGGGACGCTCGGCGTCATGACGCGCGCGGTATTGCGGCTGCGCCCCAAGCCGCGCGCGGTGTCCACGGCGTGGTGCGGGGTGCCGGACTACGAGAGCGTTACCACGCTGCTGCGGCTCGCGCAGGAACGTCTGCCCGCAGGCGTCTCCGCATTCGAGGTGATGTGGCCGGGCTACTACGACTTCGTGCTATGGCGCCTGCCCGAACTGCGCGCGCCGCTCGCCGGCCGTCACGCGTTCTATGTATTGCTCGAAAGCAGTGGCGCCGACCCGGAAGGACAGACGGTGGTGTTCGAAACGTTTCTCGCGGACATGCTCGAAGCGGGCACGCTCGAAGACGCGGCGCTTGCCGCCAACGAAGCGCACGCGGCCGCGTTCTGGGCGATACGCGATGCGCCGGGCGAGTATGGCCGCTACCTTCCGGGCCGCGTGTCGTTCGACGTGAGCTTTTCGGTCGCGCAGGTGGGCATTGCGGCCGAGCGTTGCGAGCAACGGCTGCGCGCGCATTGGCCCGACGCGACGGTCCTGATCTACGGCCATCTCGGCGACGGCAACCTGCACATCGTCGTGCACCAGGCGGACTGGCCCGCGAGCGCGGCCGCCGAGGTCAAGCGCGTGGTGTACGGCGTGACCGGCGAACTGGACGGTTCGGTGTCGGCGGAACATGGCATTGGCACCAAGAAACTCGAGGTGCTGGCGCTGTCGCGTACACCGGCGGAACTGGCGGCCATGCGCGCCGTGAAGGCCGCGCTCGATCCACGCAACATTCTCAATCCCGGCAAAGTGCTCGCCGGCTAGTCCTTATATTGCCTTGCATCGCCTTGTTCTGCATTCAACGTAGTCCGTAGTGAAAAAATCGCGCATAACGCGCACCTTAATCGCGTGACACACCTAAAAGAGGAGGAGACATGTCGCGTCTCATGCAGAAGTTGTTTTGTGCGGCCGCGTTGGCCGCAGCCGGAATCATGACCGCGTCGCCCGCATTCGCCGCCGACAAGATGAAGGTCGGCATTTCGATGAAGGTTCTCAACGCGCCTTACTTCGCCGCAGCCATGGAATCGGCGAAGGCCCATGCGTCGGAACTCGGCGCGGATGTGATCGTTGCGGATGCGCAAGGCAAGATGGGCAAGCAGATTTCCGACGTGGAAGACCTCGTCACGCGCGGCGTCAAGGTGCTGCTGATCGATCCGGCCGACCCGGAAGCGTTGGTCGGCGCGGTGAACGCCGCAAGCGCGGCGGGCGTGAAGGTGGTGGTGTTCGACAGCACGCTCGACCCGAAGGCCAACTACCTGACGCTCGTGCAGTCGTCGAACAGCCAGAATGGCGCGCTGGTGGGCCGCTGGGTGATCGACAACCTGGGCGACAAGCCGCTGAAGATTGCTCTGCTGTCCGGCGAAAAGGGCAATCCGGTCGGCAAGGAACGCCGGGACGGCGTGCTCGACGGCATCGTGGAAGCGCAGCTTGAAAAGACCGGCAAGGCGAACATCCAGATTGTCGGACAAGGTTGGGGCAACTGGTCCGATGAAGGCGGCCTGAAAGCGATGGAAGACCTGCTGGTGGCCAACAAGGACATCAACATGGTGCTCAGCGAAAACGACAGCATGTTGCTCGGCGCGCGCCGCGCAATCCAGAGCGCGAACCGCGACGGCATCACGCTGGTGGCCGCGGCGGACGGCCAGAAAGAAGCGCTTGCGCTCATCAAGCAGGGCAAGTACGGCGTGACCGCGCTGAACGATCCGGCGCTGGTGGCGCGTACTGCCGTCGACGTCGGCATGAAGGCCGCGAAGGGCCAGGCGGGCACGGTGCCGAAGGTCACCTACACGCCGGCGGTTGCGATCTCGAAAGGTAACGTCGACAAGTACTACAACCCGAAAGCGATTTTCTGACGCGCATTCCTCGTTGTATGCGCGCGTCCGGCAAGCCGCCGGCGCGCGCCTGAGTGGAGACACTTCAATGATTCCGTTCATCGCACTTACGGGCATCGACAAGCGGTTCGGCGGTATTCACGCCATCGAGAACATCGACTTCGAGGTCCGCAGCGGCGAAGTACACGCTCTGGTCGGCGAAAACGGCGCGGGCAAATCGACGCTGATGCGCGTGATTGGCGGCGGCCATCAGCCGGACGCGGGCACGATCAGCGTGCAGGGCCGCCAGATGACGTTGCGCAACCCGCATGCGGCGCTTGCCGAGGGTATTGCCGTGATTCACCAGGAGACGGCGCTCGCGCCTGATCTTTCGGTGGCGGAGAACGTTTTCCTCGGCGCGCTACCCGCCGTGATCGACTGGCGCGGCTTGCGTGCGAAGGCGCGGACCTTGATCGAAAGTCTCGGCTTCGACATCGACCCGGCGGCGTTGGTCGGCACGCTCTCGGCCGCGCAATGCCAGGTGATCGAAATTGCCAAGGCACTCTCGGGCGAGCTGAAGCTGCTCGTGCTGGATGAACCGACCGCCGCGCTCGCGCCTTCCGACGCGGACCGGCTGCTCGAGATCGTGCGCTCGCTGCGTCAGCGCGGCGTGGGCATTGTCTATATCTCGCACCGCCTGGAAGAGGTGTTCGCGATCGCCGACCGCATTACCGTCCTCAAAGACGGACGGCGCGTGGACACCGTCACGCCGCAAGCCATTTCACGCGACGAACTGATTCGCAAGATGGTGGGCCGCCCGCTCTCCGTGCTGTTCCCCGAGCGCCACGCTACGGCGGGCGAGGTCGTGCTGAAAGTGAGCGGCCTGTCGCGCGGCGACGCGGTGCGCGACGTGTCGTTCGAATTGCGTGGCGGCGAAGTGGTCGGACTCGGCGGCCTGATCGGCTCCGGCCGCACCGAAGTCGCACGGCTGATTTTTGGCGCGGACCGTGCCGATGCCGGCGAGATCGAACTGAAGGGCAAGCTGCTGAAAGCACGCACGCCGATGGCGGCGGTGCGCGCGGGCATCGGCCTCGTGCCGGAGGATCGCAAAGGACAGGGTGCGGTGCTGTCCATGCCGATTCGCATCAATGCGACGCTCGCGTCACTCAGGTCGGTGAGCGGACCGGGCGGCTTTCTCACGTTCGGCCGCGAACGCCGCTACGTTTCGCAGTTGATGGACACGTTGCGTATCAAGGCCCGCTCGATGGACGCCGACGTCTCCACGCTGTCCGGCGGCAACCAGCAGAAGGTCGTGTTGGCGAAATGGTTTCACGCGGACGGCGACCTCATCATTCTCGACGAGCCGACGCGCGGCGTCGACGTGGGCGCGAAGGTCGAAATCTACACGCTCATCAACCAGCTTGCGGAGCGTGGCAAGGCGGTGCTCGTGATTTCCTCCGAACACCAAGAGCTGATGGGCTTGTGCGACCGCATCATGGTGATGGGCGAAGGCCGCATTCGTGGCGAACTGCAGCCGGACGAGTTCAGCGAAGAGGCGATTCTCGCGCTGTCGCTGCGCCGGGAACCCGGCGAGACACATGGCGGCCTGCATGGCGAGGACGCCGGCGCGGGTGAAAAAGCCACATTCATTCACGGTTGACGCTCGCGTGCGAGCGTCCCCTCACACAGCATCAAGAGTCTGGAGACATCCATCATGAATCCCAGTGCAACGACCCCGAACCCGAGCCGGCGCGAGGCCGGCGGCATGAGGCACTTCTGGCAGGGCGCGCGCCGCGTCAACACGGTCGCGATTCTCGCCGTGCTGATCGTGGCGGCGTCGTTCATTTCCGACGACTTCTTCTCGGTGCCCAACCTCGCGAATATCTCCCGCCAGGTGGCCGGCGTGGGCATCATGTCGGTCGGCATGTTGCTCGTGGTGCTGACCGGCGGCATCGACCTTTCCGTGGGCTCGGTCGCGGCCCTCGGCAGCGTGATGTCGGCCATGCTGATTCCCGAGCATGGCCTGATGTTCGCGCTCGTGGCCACGCTCGTGATAGGCGGGCTGTGCGGACTCGTGTCGGGCGTGCTGGTGGCGTGGTGCCGTCTCACGCCGTTCGTCGTGACCCTCGCGATGATGACTGTCGCGCGCGGCGTTGCGATGATCGTCTCGAACGGCTCGCCCATTCTCGTCGACGACGCCGGCCAGGCGCTGCTCGATTTCGGACGCCATAGCTACTTCGGCATTCCCGGCCCGACGCTCGTGATGCTGGTGGTGTTCGTGGCGGGCGGCATCGCTCTGGGCCGCATGCGTGCCGGCCGGGTGGTGCGCGCGATCGGCTCGAATGAAGAAGCGGTGCGGCTCTCGGGCGTGCCGGTTGCGCGGCACATTCTGGGCACGTATGTGTGCTCCGGCGTGCTGGCCTCGCTCGCGGGCATCATATCGACGGCGCGCGCCAGCGTGGGCGCACCGACAGTCGGTGTGGGTGACGAACTGACTGTGATCGCGGCGGTGGTGATAGGCGGCGCGAGTCTGGCTGGCGGTAAGGGAGGTGTCCTGAATACACTGATGGGCGTGCTGATTCTCGGCGTGATCGGCAACATCATGAATCTCGCGAGCGTGCCGGGCTATCACCAGCAGGTGGTGATGGGGGCGATCATCGTCGCCGCCGTGTTGATGCAGCAGGGCGCAGGCTCCTGGCGCCGCTGGATATTCCGCTAAACTGCTCTCCTGGCGCGCGCGTCGTCTGTTCGCGGCGACGCGGCGCGCCCACCTGCTCGGGGCTGTGTCCGGAGCCGGCGCGTCCAGTACGTCAAAGAAGGAATACCCTGCGTGCCCGATTACAACATCTTCGAAGTGATTGACCGCGCCCGGCCCAATCTGCGGCGTGGCAGCCGGCAGGTTGCCGACTACATTCTGGAGAACGTTCACTCCATCGCGGAAATCAGCCTTTCCGAACTGGCACGTCTTGCGCAGGTGAGCGAGCCGACGGTGCTGCGCTTTTGCGCGACCATAGGCTGCAATGGTTTCAAGGACTTCAAGATCCGCGCGGTGCAGAGCCTCGCGCTGGGCGCGCCCGCCACCCATTCGGTGCTGTCCGGCGCGGACACGCCCGAAACGGTTGCCACGAAGATCTTCGACTACACGATCACGAGCCTCGACTGGGCCCGCAAGAAACTCGACTTCGAGGCCGTGGGGCGCGCGGTCGATCTGCTTGCGGCGGCGTCGCGCATCGAGTTCTTCGGCTTCGGCGCGTCGGGCATTGTGGCGCTGGATGCTCAGCAGAAGTTTCCGCTCTTCGGCGTGCCGTGCATCGCGCATCAGGATTCGCACCAGCAGTTCATCGCGGCGTCCATGCTCAAGCCGGGCGACGCTGTGGTGGCGATCTCGAACACCGGCGCGACGCGCTCGCTGATCGAGGTCGCGCGCACGGCGAAGGATCGCGGCGCGCATGTCGTGCTGATCACTGGCTCGCAGGGGCCGCTCACGCGTTACTGCGACGTCGCCGTGGTGGCGGAAACGCTCGAAAACACGGACGTGTACACGCCCACCACGTCGCGGCTCGCGGCGCTGGTGGTGGTGGATATTCTCTCCACCAGCGTCGCGCTGAAAAAGGGCGAAGCCCATGCGCGCGACGTGCAGGACATGAAGCGCCATCTCGCGGATATGCGCACGTCTGGCGTGATCTGACGCGCTCGCCCGGCTTGCGCCTTGCCCGCCTTTGCAAACATTGGAAATAATATGAAGATCATAGTCGCGGTCAAACGCGTAGTGGACTACAACGTGAAAGTCCGGGTCAAGTCGGACGGTACGGGCGTCGACATCGCGAACGTAAAGATGTCCATGAATCCGTTCGATGAAATCGCGGTGGAAGAAGCCGTGCGTCTGAAAGAAGCGGGCGTGGCGACCGAAGTGATCGCTGTCTCGGCGGGTGTCGCCCAATCGCAGGAAACGCTGCGCACGGCGCTGGCGATCGGCGCGGACCGTGCCATCCTGATCGAGTCGGCCGAAGAACTGCAGCCGCTTGCTGTCGCCAAACTGCTGAAGGCGCTGGTCGACAAGGAACAGCCGCAGCTGGTCATCCTCGGCAAGCAGGCGATCGACGACGATTCGAACCAGACCGGTCAGATGCTGGCTGCGCTGGCCGGGCTGCCGCAAGCCACGTTCGCATCGAAGGTCACGGTGGCAGACGGCAAGGCCACGGTGTCGCGCGAAGTGGACGGCGGCGCGGAAACGCTGTCGCTCACGTTGCCTGCCGTGGTCACGACTGACCTGCGTCTGAACGAGCCGCGCTACGTCACGTTGCCCAACATCATGAAGGCGAAGAAAAAGCCGCTGGAAACGGTCAAGCCTGAGGACCTCGGCGTCGACGTGAAGCCGCGCCTGAAGACGCTGAAGGTTGTCGAGCCGCCAAAGCGCTCTGCCGGTGTGAAGGTGCCGGACGTGAAGACGCTGGTCGAGAAGCTGAAGACCGAAGCCAAGGTGCTTTGAGCCAAACGGCAACCATGTTGCATGTGACTGGAGTGAGCGCGAAGCGCCGGTCCGGTCGACACGGAGACAGACGAAATGACGAATCTGGTAATAGCAGAACACGACAACGCGTCGATCAAGGCCGCGACGCTGAACACGATCGCAGCGGCCCAGAAGATTGGCGGCGACGTCCACGTGCTGGTGGCGGGTCACAATGCCCAGGCCGCAGCGGATGCGGCAGCGAAAATCGCCGGCGTCAGCAAGGTGCTGCTCGCCGACGCGCCGCAACTCGAAGCGGGTCTCGCGGAAAACGTCGAGGCAACGGTGCTGAACATTGCGAAGGACTATTCGCACATCCTCGCGCCAGCCACCGCTTACGGCAAGAACGTCATGCCGCGCATTGCGGCGAAGCTGGACGTCGCGCAGATCAGCGACATCACCGCGGTGGATTCGGCCGACACGTTCGAGCGTCCGATCTACGCGGGCAATGCAATCGCCACGGTGCAGTCGGCTGATCCGATCAAGGTCATCACGGTCCGCACGACCGGCTTCGATGCAGTCGCGGCCGAAGGCGGCAGCGCAACGGTCGAGAAGATCGAAGCGGCAGCGGACAGTGGTATCTCGTCGTTCGTGAGCCGTGAAGTGACGAAGCTGGACCGTCCGGAACTGACGTCGGCGAAAATCATCGTGTCGGGCGGCCGTGGTCTGGGCAATGGCGAGAACTACACGCAGGTGCTGGAACCGCTAGCCGACAAGCTGAACGCAGCGCTCGGCGCGTCGCGCGCGGCAGTGGATGCGGGCTTCGTGCCGAACGACTATCAGGTCGGGCAAACCGGCAAGATCGTCGCGCCGCAGCTGTACGTGGCGGTCGGCATCTCGGGTGCGATCCAGCATCTGGCCGGGATGAAGGACAGCAAGGTGATCGTCGCGATTAACAAGGACGAAGAAGCGCCGATTTTCAGCGTTGCTGACTACGGTCTGGTCGGCGATCTGTTCACGGTCGTGCCGGATTTGACGACCCAGGTCGGGTGAGGGAGCGGCGCAAGTTGTCGCCCCCGTCGCACAGTACCTCCATCACGTATTGCCGGAGGTTATCAACGTGAAAACGAGCACACGCTAAGCGCGCTTGATCGGTAAGACATCGAGGTAGGGCGCTACAACCACTCCTGTCCTTCGCCGCCTGCCGACGAATCTGCGCGTCGTTCGCGCTAGCGATTCCCTGTATCCCTCTCGTCACCGTCTCGCCGTTGCGCTCGAAGTGCACGTCCTCTGGATAGCTCGTATGCGGATACGTGAGGAATCGGTGACGATCGAGCTCGACGGATAGTCGAGCGTTCCATGCCGTGCGAGATAAGCAGGCGATTCGCCGACCGTGTGACGCGCCCCCGCAGACCCAGACACGCTTTAGAAAAACTAAATCAACGTGCAGCGTCGCCTTACTGTTCGCCGGAATTTTGAGTTTCTATTCTTGGCTCGTCCCCGGCGCGTGAAGCGCCAATCTCCATACCGCCAACCAGAACGGATTGTCGACGATGCTAAAGAAAATGGTGCTTGGCTTACCGCTGATATTTGCCGCGCTGTCCTTGAGCGTCGCCGCGAAAGACATGACGGATCTCAAATTCGGGGTTGATCCGACTTATCCGCCGTTCGAATCGAAAGCCGCGGACGGTAAGCTCGTCGGCTTCGAAATCGATCTCGGCAATGAGATCTGCCGGCGGCTGCAGGTGAAGTGCGTATGGGTGGAGACACCTTTCGACAGCATCATCCCCGCGCTGCAGGGACGCAAGTTCGACGCAATTCTGTCCGCGCTGTCCATAACCCCGCAGCGCGAAACCCAGGTCTCGTTTTCGACCGCCCTGTTCGACACGCCCAGCAGCCTGCTCGGCAAAGCCGGCTCGCCGATTGTCCCCACCATCGCGTCGCTGAAAGGAAGGAATGTGGGTGTCGCGCAGGGCTCCACGCAGGAAGCCTATGCAAAGGCCTACTGGGCGCCGGCGGGTATCAACGTCGTTTCGTACGCGGACCAGCAGCAGGTCGTCAACGATCTACTCGCGGGCCGTATCGACGTGACGCTCACCGACATGATCGCCGGAAGCGAAGGCTTTCTGAAAACTCCAAAGGGCGCGGGCTATGCATTCCTCGGCCAGCCGATCAACGATCCGAAATACCTCGGCAAAGGTGCGGCGATCGGCTTGCGCAAGGACGACGCGGCGCTTCGCGACAGGATCAACGCGGCAATCGACGCGATGATCAGGGACGGTACGTACACGCGCATCGAGCAGCGCTACTTCACATTCGATGTGCTCAAGGGCTGATGAAGCCGCTCGCGCGAATCAGCCGAGCGTCTTTAGCATGCGGTCGTTTTCCTGCTGCTGCTTCTTGCCGCACGTGACGAGCCAACGATGAAACGCTCGACAATCCGCGCGATCGAACGCCGTCGGGCGCCATGTCAGGAAGTACGGCCAGGGCAGCAAAATGCCGGACGCGAACGGCATCACGAGGCGGCCTGCGGCGACATCGTCGCGGATCATCGAACTTTGCGCGAGCGCAAAACCGTGTCCGTCGATCGCCGCCTGAATGGCGACGCTCGACAGCGAAAAGACACAACGACTCGCGTCGATGCGGTCGCGGTCGCCGAACACGACGCCGTTTGCTTCGAACCATTCGCGCCACGAGGGCGGCGATGCGAATTTGGGACGCCAGTCAACCGAGATCAGCGGATAACGCAAAATCTCGGCGGCCGTGGAGAGCGGCGCGTCGCCGGCGATCAGACGCGGACTGCACACCGGCACGACGCTATCGCGAAACAGTTCGACGCTGTTTTCGACGTTGGCGATGCGTTCGCCATAGCTGATACGGAAATCAATTTCGAGTCCTTCAGGCGAAGGCTCCGTGTGAGTGCCGTCGAGATAGACGCTCAGTTGTGGACGGCGGTTCTGCCACTCGAGCACGCGCGGCGCGAGCCATTTGGACAGCAGCGAAGGCAGCGCGCTCAGGCTGAGGTTGCGCGCGTTCTTCGCTCGCTGAATATCGGCATGCGCGACACGCAGACTCTCGAACGCTGTCGCGCAACGCTCGTGATATTGACGGCCGATCGCTGTCTGACGCAACCGCTTGCCGTCCTTCTCCGTCAGATGCATGCCGAGCGTGTCTTCGAGCAGCTTCAGTTGCTGGCTGACCGCGCCGGGAGAAATGCCGAGCCGCCGCGCGGTCTCGGCAACGCCGTTACAGCGCCCGAGCGCTTCGAATACCTGCAGCGCACGCAGCGGCGGTGAGAGCTTGTCAGTCATCTTGATGCGGTCCCTGTGGTCGATGTGCGCGGAAGACCAGATGACAGTTTAGCGTTTCTAAAACAACCGGAAGCGTTCAGCTTCTGGTTAATACCGCAGTTCAACTTATGCTTTCAACGCGTGCGCAATGTCGCTTTTCTCTCAAATGACGGAGGCCATTCGATGTTTCTGATGAATGCGTGGTATGTAGCCGCATGGGCCGCGGACGTGAAGCACGCGCTGATGCCGCTCACAATACTCGGCGAACGCGTCGCGCTCTATCGCGGCGAGGATGGCGAGGCAGTCGCGCTTGAAGACGCCTGTCCACATCGCAAGTTGCCGCTTTCGATGGGTCGGCTTTGCGGCGATCACGTCGAATGCGGCTATCACGGTCTCACTTTCGACGCATCCGGCGCCTGCGTCCGCGCACCCGCGACCGGCCGGATTCCGCGGGGCGCGAAGGTACGCAGCTATCCGCTCGCGGAACGCTACGGGTTGCTATGGATCTGGATGGGCGATCCGCAGCGCGCCGATCCGCGGGCGATCGTTGAAATCGACGAATGGGGCGATCCGTCGTGGGGCATCAATCGCGGCGACGCCATGACGGTCGATTGCCACTATCTGTACGTAACGGACAACCTGCTCGACCCGTCGCACGTGGCGTGGGTGCACCAGTCGTCGTTCGGCAATGCAGCGTGCGAGGCGGAGCCGCTCGACACCGTGGTCGCGGACAACGGCGTCACGGTGTCGCGCTGGATGCGCAATGTCGAAGTCGCGCCGTTTTATGCGCAATTTGTGCGCTTCGACGGCAACTGCGACCGCAAGCAGCATTATGAAGTGCGCTTTCCGTCACACGCGATCATCAAGGCGATCTTCGCGCCGGCAGGCACCGGCACCGACCTGGGCGCGGCGCACCCGGACGTGTTCCTGATGAACTCGTACAACTTCATGACGCCGGTCGACGACTCGCGCACGCGCTACTACTGGTTCCAGACGCGCAATTTCTCGCCGAACGACGACGACATCTCGCGCCGTTTCGACGAAGACGTGCGTCATGCGTTCGAGGAAGATCGGGCGGTGCTGGCCGCAGTGCACCGAGGCATGCGCGACAAACGCACGCCGAATATCGATCTCGCCATCGATCTGGGACCGTTGCGTTTCCGGCGGGCGCTCGCGAAAATGATCGAAGAGGAGAATGGGTTGGCGGCAACTCCGTGCTGATTCTGCCGCCTCGTAAAACGAAGCTGATCGGCGAAGACGCCAAATACGTGCGACGCGTGCTCGTCATCGTGCCATATGCTGTTCGCGCCGTTCCTACTGGCAAGAGGTATTCATGAAGTATGGCTTTCCCACCACGCCTGATTTCGACACGCAGCGGTCGCGGTTTCTTGCGGCGGCGCATGCCGCCGGCGCGAGCGTCACGACTTACGATCACCCGCTGAAGGGGCCGAAGGGCGAAGCGCTCGCAACGGATATCGCATGGCTCGGCAGCGCCGGTGCGCGGCGTGTCCTCGTCGCGCTTTCGGGCACGCATGGCGTGGAGGGCTACTACGGCTCCACGTGCCAGACCGAATGGCTGCACGAACTAGCCGAGACCCCGTTACCCGATGACGTCGCGATCCTTTTCATCCATCTGATCAATCCACATGGCACCGCATGGGTGCGCCGCGTGAACGAGGACAATGTCGATCTGAATCGGAACTACGTCGATTTCGCGCGTGCCCTGCCGCAGAACCCGCACTATGAGCCGCTTCACGCCATCTACACGGCGCGCGATATTGACGGCCACGAGCGGCGTCGTGCCGATGCGCTGCTCGCCGAAGCTATCGCCGGATCCAGTTGGTCGGCGGTCAACGCGATCGTCGGGGCGGGACAATACGCACATCAGGATGGGCTCTATTTCGGCGGCCAGCAGGCGACATGGTCGAACCACACGTTGCGCGAGATCGTCGAGCGCTTCGTCGCGCCGGCACAAGCGGCGATCGTGTTCGACCTGCACACCGGCGCGGGGCCATTTGGCCATCCAATGCTGATGACGATCGCACAGACGCCGTACCCCGCACTGGACGACGCGAAAAACCTGTTCGGTGCATGGCTCTATACGCTGGTGACGCGTCCCGATGCACCCGTCAGCGATACGGGCGTGGTCGCGCGCGCAACAGGCTACACGTCGCAGATGCTGATTGATTCGGTGCCGCATCGGTCGTTGATGCCGCTCGTGATCGAGTGCGGCACGTATCCGGAAGCGCAGATGCACACGGCTTTGCGCGACGATCATTGGCTATTCTTGTACGGCGATCCGCGCGACGCGCGCGGGCGTGAGATCACCCACCGTCTGTTCGAATCGTTCATGCCCGCTGATGCGGACTGGCGCGCTTTGGCGTGGTTTCGCACACGTCAGATCTGGACGCGTGCGCTAGCGGCACTTCCGGTGCTGCCCGCCTTGCGAGCTAGCGGACCATGAGCAGTTTCGGTTAAATCCAAAGGAGTTGCCGTGAGCCGTCGGGCTCACGGGGTCAAAGCCTTACTACGAGGAGGAATTCGAAATGTCCTCCTGTGATTCATGGCTGCTTTTATCGAACAGCAGCTCTTTAATCAGCGATGGTCAGTAGGCGTCAGTGCGTGACTGATCACTGATAGTCGATTCGGTGAGGTCGCCGACGGCAGCTTATTGGCACTCCAGTTTGCAACAAGTGAAGTTGGCTCACTGAGCGGTCTTGAGAAAGTATCTGGTCGCACCCTGCGCATGTGTCTCGACGGCCGCCGGGAAGGGCGGCAACTTCTTCATCGCGTCGCATGGCACCGTCTACCGGGAAAACTTCACTGCGCTCGACCTGGCCAAGCCGTAGAGCGCTGTTGCAAGAGGCGACCGGGTCGAATGCCTCAACCAGACGAGCCCTACCTCTCTTGATGGGCACGGCGCTGGAAGCTTCCACCGCTTGGTCCGAGGGTCGGGTGGTCCAAGTAGTGGCCAATCCGGAAGTATGGAAACACCAAACCCTTCTGCGACGAGCTGCGCGATGTGCTCGATGCCGTCCAGTTCGAACCGCACCTTCGGGCGAACGTTGTTGCGTCGCAGGTAGTCGTCTGCCATCTTTCCCGCCACGACGTTTCTGTCATACAGGATGAAGGGTTCCCGCGCCGCCGTGATAAAGACGTCCTGAACCTTCATTTCGCTGGGCGTGAGCATGATGAGTGGCTCTGCTCGCAAGGGCTCCCACGCACACGTTTTATGCAGGGCGAAGGGGGGATGGACCAAAATGGCCGCATCGAGCTGACCAGACATCACCCGCTGCAAGAGCGTCGCAGACGTCCCTGGTTCGATGTAAATCTGCGTCGCCGGATAGGCGCTCATCCATCGTCTGAGGATGGGTGGCAGCAACCCCATCAGGGCCGTCGGGGTGGCGCCTAAACGCAGCGGCCCTGCCGGGAGCCCGGTGTCCGATGCCGCGGATCGAAGATCCTGCACGCTTCGGAGCAAGTCGCGCGCTTGCTCGACGATGCGTGCGCCAACGACCGTCGGCTTCACCGTTCGCCCCACTCGCATGAGCAATTCAGAGCCGATATCGGCCTCAAGCGCTTTCATCTGCTGAGCGATTGTGGTCGGTGCCAGGCCGAGCCTGCGAGCAGCGTCAGCAACAGAGCCACTCTCAACCACGGCTACAAAGCTTTGAAGGAAACGCGTGTCCATCCGACGTATTTTACGTCATCTGAACGCGGTAACTACACCTTTGTTGAATTGCGTTGGGCGCGTACAGTCTTTCTACGGAAAAAGCCCAAGCCAAAGGAGGAAGAGTGGCCACTATCCATTCCATCGAAGTCTGCGTCGCTCGCGTCCCGCTCGACAAGGTCACCTACCTCTCAAACCGTACCGTCGTGGACCGTCACTACGGCCTCGTCAAGGTTCGCAGCAGCGATGGCGCAGAAGGCATTGGCTTTTGCTACGTGGGTAATGCCGCCGGTGAGATTTTCCGCGTTGCCGTTGAGCAGCTGCTGGCACCGGTCCTCATCGGCCGCGATTCGCTGGCGGTTGAAGGCCTTTGGAAAGAGATGTATCAGGAGTCGCTCCTGCAAGGTCGCATGGGCACCGTGATGCGCGCGCTGAGCGCTTTGGACATTGCGCTGTGGGACCTGAATGCACGCACCGCAGGGCTGCCCTTGCACAAGTACCTGGGTGCAGTCGAGCTGGACCATGTGGATGCGTACGCCAGTGGCGGCTATTACGTTGACGGCAAGACTGCCCAGGAGGTCGGCGAAGAAATGGCGAGCTACGTGGCTCTGGGATTCAAGGCCGTGAAGATGAAGACCGGTCGCTGGAGCCCCGCTGGCGAAGAGTCTCGCGTGAAGGCTGCTCGCGAAGCGATCGGCCCTGATGTCGAACTCATGCTGGACTGCAACAACGGCTGGATCGATACCGTTCAGGCCATGCAATACCTACGCCGCATCGAGCAGTACGACCCGTACTTTATCGAAGAGCCCTTCAGCCCGGACGACATCGAAAGCCACGCCCGTCTGGCGAAGCTGACCCGCATTCCGGTGGCCACCGCCGAAATCGGCTACGGCCGCTGGTACCACAAGCAGCTGCTGGACATGGGCGGTGCCTCCATCCTGCAAACCGACGCAGCTGTCTGCGGAGGCATCACCGAATGGCGTCGAATCGCAGCAATGGCCTCGGGTTACGGTATCCAGATGTGCCCGCACTGGTTCCACGACGTGCACGCTCCTCTGGTAGCCGCCACCCAGAACGCTCGATACGTCGAGTTCTTCTGGGACGACCAGGTGTTGAACTTCCGCCGTCTGGTGGACCGGCAGTTGACTCACAGGGAAGGCCGCGTCCTGCTTCATCAAACCCCTGGTCTGGGCTTCAACTTCGATGAAGCGGAAGTCGCCCGATACGGCCGCTGGACCAGGGTCTCCTGAGCTGGCTGGGCTCCCATCAGCACGGAGTCCGGTGTCAGCCTGAACTGAGCCCTGTCACTGCTTTTCCTTCCATCTGACCTGTACCTGGAAACTTTCGTCATGAGCAAACCCAACATCATTAAAGACTTCGACCGCGTTTCTTCCGAACTGGTGAAGAAGGCTTCGCAATTCCAGCCAGCGATTCTTTCCGACGTGAACGGTCGGCGAGGTGCCCTGCATGGCCGCATCAAGGCGCTGTATCCTCGCATGAAGCTGGCGGGCCCCGCTTTTACCGTGGAAGTCCGACCCGGCGACAACCTAATGATTCACGCCGCCCTGGCCGTAGCCAAGCCCGGCGACGTGCTGGTCATCGACGGAAAGGCCGACCAGACCTGCGCCCTGATGGGAACCATCATGATGCATGCCGCCCGCGAACGCGGCCTCGCGGGCGTCGTGCTGGACGCTGCCGTGCGCGACTCGCTCGACCTCGACGAGCTGGATTTCCCCGTGTTCTCCGTCGGCACGAACCCCAATGGCCCTACCAAGGAAGTCGGCGGCCGTATCGGACACCCCATCGCCTGCGGTGGTGTCACCGTGCATCCGGGCGACTTCATCATTGCTGACGCTGATGGCGTGATGTGCGTTGAGCGCGAGAAGCTGGAATCACTGCTGGAAAAGGCAGCCGAGAAGGTTGCGTGGGAAGCGAGGCGCATCGCGGACATCAAGGAAGGCAAACTGAACCCTCCCTATCTGACCCAGGCCCTCATCACCGCAGGGGTCATCAAGGAAGGTGAAACGCTGTGAGTGCCAAGCCTGTGATTCTGGTCACGGGCGCGGATCTCGCGCCCCAGGCCGTCGCCCTGCTGGCGGACTACGAGATGGTCTACGCCGGCGCGACGCCAAGCCCGGATGAGCTGCTGCGCCTGACCAGCCAGCACAACCCGACAGCCATCATCGTCCGCTTCGGCGGCGTGACTCCCGTCATCATGGATGCGGCTCCCGCGCTGAAAGTCATCTCCAAGCATGGCAGCGGCACCGACACTATCGACAAGCAGGCTGCAGCCGAGCGTAACATCAAGGTGGTCGCGGCCGTCGGCTCGAACGCTGCGGCGGTGGCGGAGCAGGCCCTGGCGCTGACACTGGCCTGCGCCAAATCGGTGGTCAAGCTCCACGCGCGCATGCAGGCCGGTCACTGGGACAAGGCCACACACAAGAACGTCGAACTGAACGGCAAAACTATCGGTCTGATTGGCCTGGGCGCCATCGGACAAAAGTTTGCGCGCATGGTGGATGCACTGGACATGCGTGTGCTGGGCTTCGACCCCTATGCGAAGGACTTGCCCCGCTATATCCAGCCATCTGACCTGGACACCATCTGGCGTGAATCGGACGTCCTGTCGTTCCACTGCCCGCTGACGGCAGACAACCGCAACATGCTTAATGCGCGGACGCTGGCACAATGCAGGAAAGGCGTCATCGTGGTGAACACCGCACGCGGCGGCCTTATCGACGAGCCTGCGCTCCTGGCTGCAGTGCAGTCGGGCCAGGTGGCGATGGCCGGCCTCGACAGCTTCGCCGTCGAGCCGCTCCCCGTGCCCCATGTGTTCCGACATCAGGAGCGCATCATCCTCAGCCCTCACATGGGCGGCACCACGAGCGATGCCGTCGTGAGCATGGGCGTTGCAGCCGCGAGGAATATCCTGGCTGCAATGAACGACTCAGAACGCGCGACATGCTCATCAGGCAAATCCGTTGCGGGCCGGCGCTCGAACGCCGATGTCGTCGATGACAATGTCGGTTAGTGAACCTTCATACGCTACGGAACTTCCGCGCTCATATCACAGAGAAAACTATGCCTCGCCCAAACGTTTTACAGATTGGGGAATTTCCCTCTGCGCAGCAGGACATCATCGACGCAGAGGTGCGCCGCTATACGCCAGAAGACCTGCAGCGGGATTCCGCGGTATCCGAGCGCATCGAAGCCATCCTGACGCGCAGCAGTTATCAATTGCCAGCGTCATTACTGGCCAGTTTGCCAAATCTGAAAATCATCGCGACCTCAGGAGTGGGATTTGATGGCATCCCCGTCGACGCTGCGCGTAGCAGAGGGGTCATCGTAACGAATACGCCAGGTGTCCTTGACGCGGCGGTCTGTGAACTTGCTGTCGGATTGCTGCTTTCCCTTTTACGGCGTATTCCATCAGCAGACCGATTTGTCAGGGACGAGGCATGGGCTCATCAACTGTTCCCGTTGACTTCGAGCCTGGCTGGCAAAAGGATCGGCATCGTGGGCCTCGGTCGGATCGGCCAGGGTATCGCACGTCGTCTGACTGGTTTTGACGTGGAGATCGCCTATTGCGGCTCGAAGGTCGAGGGCCTGCCGTACGCAATGATCAGTGACGTGCGGGAGCTTGCGTCTTTCTCCGACATCCTGATCGTGTGCTGTCCTGGCGGTGAGAAGACTCGCCATCTCATCGACGGCACAGTCCTGTCCGCACTCGGCTCAAGCGGCTTTCTGGTCAATGTTTCGCGCGGCACGGTAGTCGATGAAGCGGCCCTCGTCGATGCACTGGAGAACGGCTTGATTCGTGGTGCCGCGTTGGATGTTTTCGAAAGAGAACCACTGATTGGATCCAGACTGGCTACGTTAAGCAACGTGATCCTTACCCCGCACGCCGGCTCTGCTACCGAGGAAACGAGGCATACCATGCTCCGTCTTGCGCTGGACAACATTCACCGCGTACTCGATGGCAGTTGCGCGCTGACTCCGGTTAAATAGATCGATCACTTTGAGCAGGCTAACCCGGAGCCTGTCGCAATGAACGGAATAACGAAGTGCAACGCCTGCCACACCGGGAAGTTCCATGGCATCACAGCGAGAACCCAGCCGATGGGTTTGTATGCAACCATGCGTCAACGATTGCTGAACCGGACGGCGCCACCAGGCGTGATCGGTTAAACGAAATATCAGCCGTCCGTCAGAAGCTTCAGCGCCAAAGGATGGGTGCCGGCGGTTTTGAGAGACCCGATGGCGGCCGCGGAGTAGTTGCTCTGTGAGGTGAGCGTGACGCTGGCCGTAATCGCTGTCGTGGATGTGCCGGCTGCATTGACCTGGACCGTGTACGTCCCAGCTGGAACCGTCAGGTAATTACTGATGGTACCAAACGCCACATTTGAGAGAACCACCTGTCCGTTTACCAGGATGTCTACCGGACCTGCGTCAGGCGACGCGTGAATTACCCTCAGGCGCGCCTGGCCGGATGCTGCGGGCGAGGTATCGTCGGCCGCGAGCAGGGCCTCAATGTTTGCGAGGAAGCCGGCGGCAATTGCCGTGTAGGCGTCGCTTGACCCTAAAGTTAAACTTACATCGATGACTGTCGTGGCTGTCCCAGCAGCATTAACCTGAATGTGGTGCTTGCCCGCAGGCAGCGACAAATACGGTGATAGCGTTGAGTAGGGCACATTGGCGAGCACCTTTGCTCCATCCACATATACGTCGACGTTCGGTGCGTCGGGAGACGCGTGGAAGACACGTAATTGCGCTGGCGGGGTAGAGTTAATATCGCCGCCGCCGCACGCGCTCATAATGGTGGCGACTGTCAGCGAGATCAGGATACCGATAACTCTTCTCATGATTCATCTCCAATGTTTGTTGTTAGTCTGATAAAAATAAACTGGCCGGAAATCTGGGACTCGATACCTCGAGATACGACCTCAATATAGGAGACGCAACTCAATGTCGAGGACCGACTATGTAAGAAGTGGGGTAAACGATGAATTCGAAATTGAATGCACGAGCGCAGCCAATACCCGGTTCGAGAGGGACGCCACGGCGTTATGCCGTAGGAGCCAGGCGCTTGCAACACCATGCATCGAGTTCCTGCTTCCAGGACTCTTGCTCCGTAAAGACATTCCCTTCCTGAGCGTCTGATCGCCAATGATTCGACGGAAAGACCGTTACACCTCATAACCGGTCCTTACTCTTAACTGGTGCGAATGGTTGAAGCGAATATGGGCCAATGCCTGACGCGACGGGCAATCGTCGACAACCTTCAATAAAAAATCGTAGTCCGAATTTGTTTTTAAACCGGAGACGAAGAAGTCACGGTCATCAAGCGTTCTAAGGGAACTGTGTACACACGCACCTTGGCCGAGCGGCCAACATGTTTGTCGGCAAACCGGACTTCCGGCTTGATGCTATCGAGTAGCACGAACGATCACCGGTCGCTGATCGGGGACTCGAGCTGTGTGTAGGGAAGTCATCGTCGCTCATCGACGACTTGCATGATGGCTCGTAATGATGACTTCACTCCGCTCTGCGACCGGCCGTGTACCCGGTTACACGTAGGCCCGCCTGTGCTGATCACGCCGCGCTTTTCTCCTCCGCCTCGATGAGCAACGACATACCCAGGCACTCGGATAACTATTCGATGGATGATGGCTGTTGTTTGGCGACTCCATCGTGTCGATCCTGCGGAGGTTCTCGCGCACAAAGGACTTCTTGGCACGCGATAGTCCGGCTGCGGGTGCGGACATCGACACCCACGAAGGCGTTGACCGATCCGTAGGGAACGTCAAGTTTGCGGCTTGCGTGCCGTTAAACAGTCTCGATTCCTACAGGATTACCCGGCATGCGCCTGAATATGACGATCAAATTTCGCCTCCTGGCGACCCTGGCGCTGCTCGGCGTATTGCTGGTTGTGACCGGCCTGTTCGGGATGGCCGGTATGCGGGCTTCGAACGGCACAGTTAAACAGGCTTATATGAATGACGTGACGGCCGCGACAGCGCTCGGCCGCTCGAATCTGAACCTGACGGTGGTGCGCACGACACTCGACCGCGTGCTGCTGCACCCTGAAGCAGCGGACACACCCGCGCTGATTGACAAGGCGCTCAACTATCTGGCGGTGTCGAACAAGGCGTGGGCCGCTTATCAGGCGCTGCCGGCGTCCGAGGAAGAGGCCGCGCTGTCGAAGGACGTGGCGGACGCACGCGGCGCGCTGCTCGACAAGGCGATCCAGCCGATGGTCGATGCCATGCGCAAAGGAGACCACGCCTCCGCCGACCGGCTTGCGATGGTCGACATTCCGCCGCTTGCCGCCGCGTTGACGCAAAAAACAGCGGCGCTCGACAAATTCCGCAACGAGCAGGGCGCGGCGCGCTACGAATCCGCGCAGGTTCGCTACAACACGCTGCTGACCTTCACGCTCGTCGCGATCGCGCTGGGGCTGATCGCGTGCGTAACGAGCGGTTTCACGCTGCTGCGCGCGATCTCGCGTCCGCTCGATCTCACGGTGCGTCACTTCGAGCGGATTGCGAAAGGCGACATGAGCGGCGAGTTGCATCTTGATTCCCGCGACGAGATGGGCCGACTGGTGGGGAGCGTCGCCACCATGCAGCAAGGCATTGCCACGATGATCGAGCAGATTGCGAGCGGCACGGAATCCATTGCCGCGGCTACGCACCAGATCTCGGCGGGAAACAGCGATCTGTCGCAACGCACGGAAGCACAGGCGGCGTCGGTCGAGGAAACGGCGGCGAGCATGGCGCAATTGACCAACGCCGTCACGCAAAACGCCGAAAACGCGCGCCAGGGGCAGGCGCTTGCCGAATCGACGAGCACGGCGGCCGCAGCGGGCACCGAGGTTGTCGATCGGGTCATCACCACGATGGGCGAAATTGACGGAAGTGCGCGCAAGATGAGCGAGATCATCAGCGTGATCGAAGGAATTGCGTTTCAAACCAATATTCTGGCGCTCAACGCCGCCGTAGAAGCGGCGCGGGCCGGCGAACAGGGACGCGGCTTTGCCGTCGTTGCAGGCGAAGTGCGCACGCTCGCCCAACGCTCGGCGGTGGCGGCGAAGGAAATCAAGGAACTGATCGGCAACTCGACCGCGCGTGTCGCGGACGGCTCGCGACTCGTCGCCCGCGCGGGTGAAACCATCAGCGAAGTGCGCAGCGCGGTCACCCGCGTGACGGCAATCATGAACGAAATCGCGACGGCGTCCGCTGAACAGAGCGAAGGCATCAAGGAAGTGAATCGCGCGGTTTCGCAGTTCGACGAGATGTCGCAGCAGAACGCGGCGTTAGTGGAACAGGCTGCTGCCGCGGCGGCGTCGCTGAAGGAACAGACGGTGATGCTGAAGGCGGCGGCAGGGCGGTTTCAGTTGCGGGCATAGACGTTATGGAAGAAAGGTGGGTAGCACAGACTGCCCATGTCGACCCGTTACGCGCCCGTTTGTGGCCTGGAACGCACTCGAATTGCGCATCAAGGCACACTAAGTGGGAATATTAAGCAGGCGCTAAAGTTCAAATATTAGACGCCGTTAGGGATGGTATCCGGTCGATTTTATGGGTGGCCGGCTCGTCCTCACTAACGGATCGCCTCTATGCTTCGCCACGTCACGGCTGTGCTGCCTCACTTTGTTCGCCGGCGCGTACATCGTCTTGCGCAGGTGTGCGGCCGGGCGGCGCGTAGCGCGATCACGCGCAATCCGTTCTCGCGGCTGCTGTCGCGGCTTCGGGTCGGGCGCAAGCTGCTGCTCATTTATCTTCTCGATCTCACCGCCGTGTTCTACATCAGCGGCATTCTGATCCACGAAAAGTACCTGGCAATCAACTTCTCCAACAAGGAGATCGACGGCGACGCGTATGTGCGCGTGGTGAAGAACGCGCTCGTCGATGTCGCGATGGCGGGCGCGGGCGAAAATCTGTCGCCGGCGACATGGCGCGCAGCGATCGACGATCTCGCGCACGCCGAGAAGCGCTACGGCAAAGGCATGCAAAGCGCGGAGTTGAACAGCGCGTTGCGCGACGCGCTCGACACGCTGTCGCATCAGACCGTGGCGAGCCGTACGTCTCCACAAACAACGCAAGAAACTCCGCACGGGGTCAGCACCGCAGCCGCGCTGACCGCGAGCGGCGAGCTCATTACGCGTGTGGGCAATCAGTCGAACCTGATCCTCGATCCTGACCTGGACAGCTACTACGCCATGTCTCAATCGATCCTGCGTTATCCCGCGCTGATTGCAGCGATCGATGCGATCGGCAAGCAGCTGCACGACGGTCTGAGCCGCTCGCGGCCGGCGGACAGTGCGCGCACACGCGCGGAAGTGCGCACGCGTTACCTCGTGCTCGAAGGTCAACTCGACGCAGTAATGCAGCAGTTTGGCTCTGATTTCTCCGAGGCGGGGGCGGCGAATCACGCGTTCGCGACAGCGCTCGCACCTTCGGTGGCGCGCATGCGCACGTCGGTCGAAGCGTTCCGGCATGCCTCGCGTGTAGCGGTGGACGGCGACGCTGGCGTGCTCGACGCCGCTACGCTGTCGATTGTCGACGCGACACAGCGCGCCTTCATCGACAGTGCGAGCGAGAGCTGGCGCATCACCAACGAGCGCCTCGACGTGATGCTGAAAGCGCGCGTCGCCGGCTTGTTCTCGCGCATGTGGCTGCATCTCGGCACCGCACTGTTTCTGCTGTGCGGGATTCTCGGCATGGTCTACACCGTCGCGCAGCAGATCTCGTCGCCGTTGCGCAAGCTCGCGCGCGTGATGGATCTGGTGCGTCGCACGGGCGACCATTCGCAGCGCGCAAGCTGGCACAGTCAGGATGAGATCGGTCAGCTGGTGCGTGGCTTTAACGACATGCTCGCGCAACTCGATCATGAACGCGACGTGCAGAAAGAGCTCGCGGCGACGACCCGCGCGTCGGCGGCGCAGCACGCGATCGTCGAGGCGACGCCGGTGCCGATGGTCGTCACCGCGATTCCGGGTCATGAAGTGCTGCATGTGAACAAGCCCGGGCTTTTCTGGCTGAACGGCTCGACGGAAGATCCGTGGGCGCTCGGTCTCGACTCGTCAACGCGCGCGCGTTTCTTTCAGCAACTATCGGATCATGAGGCAATCGATCAGTTCGAGGTGCACTGGAAAGCGACCGCACAGCCGACGTGGGCGATGTTGTCGGCGCGCCGCCTCGACTTTCAGGGCCGCGATGCCATTCTCACCGCATTCACGCCGATCAACCAGATCAAGCTCATGGAGCAGCGCCTTGCGTTGTGGGGACGCGTGTTTGACGCGTCGTCCGAAGCGATCGTGATTCTCGACGCCGACGCGCGCTTCGTGACCGGCAATCCGGCGTTCTATCGCGCGACCGGCTATTGCAGCGACGACGTTGCGGGCAAACCGCTCGCATTCGTCGCCGTGCATGAGCGCGCTACCGACGAACACGGCGCGCTCGTGCCGTTCGCGCGCATTGTCGAGCGTACCGAACGCAAGGGCACGTGGAACGGCGAGGCGCTGGTGCGGCGTCGGCACGGCGGCGATTACCCGGCGTGGATGATGATCAGCACTGTGCGCGACAAGCATGGCAGCGTGTCACATTACATCGGTACGCTGATCGACATCACCGACCGAAAAAAGAGCGAGGCGCGCATCCAGTTTCTCGCCGAACACGACGTGCTCACCGAATTGCCGAATCGGGCGCTGTTCGGCACGCGTCTGGACGCCGCGATCGCTCGCGGGCGCGGCACGCGGCAACGCATCGCCGTGCTGTCCATCGACCTCGACCGTTTCAAGAACATCAACGATTCGCTCGGTCATCACGTTGGCGACGGGCTGCTGCGCTCGGTGTCGCGGCGTCTGCTGCAGGCGGTGCGCAGCCACGACACGGTTAGCCGCCTCGGCGGCGACGAATTCACCGTGATCCTCAACGACGTGCATGAAGTGAGCGACGTGATGCGCACGATCGACGAAAGACTGGTCGCGCTGCTTTCCGAGCCGCACGAAGTGGGCGGCATGACGCTGCAGGTGTCGTGCAGCATCGGCGTCGCGCTTTATCCGGACGATGGCGGCGACATCGACACGTTGATGCAGAACGCCGACACCGCCATGTATCAGGCGAAAGCGGCGGGACGCAATCAGGTTGCGTTTTTCTCCGCCGACATGGCCGCGCACACGCGTTACCGGCTGTCGCTCGAAACGTGTCTGCGCGGCGCCATTGAGCAGGGCGAACTGCGCCTCGCATGGCAGCCGTGTGTCGACGCGAATACCGGAGCGCTGGCGAGCGTCGAAGGACTGTTGCGTTGGCACAGCGCCACGCACGGCAACGTGGCGCCGGCGCAGTTCATCGGGCTGGCCGAGGAAACGCGCCTGATCATTCCGATCGGCGCCTGGGTGATCGACGAGGCGTGCCGTCAGTTGGCGAGCTGGCGCGAGCGCGACGGTCTCGTGCTGAGTGCGTCGATCAATCTTTCGGCGATCCAGTTGCGCGACGAGGCGTTGGTCGGCGTGGTGGCGGAGAGTCTTCAGAAGCATCGCGTGCCGCCGCATTGCCTCGAACTGGAGATCACCGAGACCGTGCTGGTCGATCACGACAAAAGCTATGTCATCGCGATTCGCGCGTTGCGTGCGCTCGGTGTACGGCTGTCGCTCGACGACTTTGGCACCGGCTATTCGAGCCTCAGCTATCTGAACCGTTTTCCGCTCGACCGACTGAAGATCGACCGCGCGTTCGTGCGCGACATGCTCGACGCTGCCGCTGACCTTGCGATCGTCAGGGCGATAGTCGATCTCGGGCACCACCTCGGCTTGCGTGTGGTCGCGGAGGGCGTCGAGAGCGAACATCAGGCGGCGACGCTGCGCGGGCTCGGCTGCGATGAACTGCAGGGCTTCCTCTTCTCACAGGCGATTGCCGGCGACGCTTTGCCCGCGTGGTCGCACGCGCGTACGCTTAGCCGTGAGGGGGCGGTACTCGAGAGCTAGCGGAGCGGCACCTGTACATCCAATGCGCTATCGCATTTGCAGCCGGATGCTGCCAGGATCATGCCGCAGTATGTGCCGTGTCGAATCCCGCCATGTGCGATGGAAGCCTGCGCGGCGGCCCCACCGATTCCGGAACTGCCGCTCACGACCGGCACTTTCTGCGCTTCATATGGTTCGTATTCATTCCTGCGTTCTCCTTGAAGTTTTTATTCGGCTCGCTCACTTCGCGACGACGCCGGGTTCGGGCGGAACGCGCGTTTAGCGACGCCTTGCACGGCCTGATGCCAGGAATGCCTCAGCCGCGCGTTATCGATAAGACGACTTCACCAGGTACGGCGGGGTTGAGCCGAACAAACGCCTGCGGTTCGGCGGGCAGAGGCACGTCTGCAGTATAAAAAGGAATGTAGTTTGCCGTCAGCCTTCTGATCAGGAGGTGCGATGCCGCCTGATTGTCGATTTGGACGCACAGCGCTTCGTCGGGCGTTTCGCCATGCAGCACGCTCCGGAACACCCACCCAACGTCGCGATAGCGCACCATCGACTCACTGCTGCCATGAATCTACTCCAGAATGCGTGTGTCTGGCCTGGAACGAGTACCTGTACGCGCTCGTCAGAATCGCGGCATCGAGAGACACAAAGCCGGGTGGCCATGGATGCAGAATCCATTCGGTCGCGGGAAGCAGCCAGCCGAGTACAGTGGGCGATCCGGACTCACACGAACGAATCCTTGTTGCGCCGCGCACCCACAACGCTAATGCAGCACTTGCCACCGCGGAACAGGATACTTGACACCCAACCTCGTTAATTACCTGTTCGCCTCAACGTCGACGTAGGACGTTCAACAACCGACCTGACCAGTATCCTGTCATCCTCGAGAGTCATGGCATCCAAGGCCCGTGTCAGTGCAAGCCCAGACTGATGACGTGCGGCCTCCTGAAATAGCTTGTCGCCCATTTGTCCGAGTGAGCGAAATGTCTTCTGCAACCGCAGCTGGATTTCGACCATTGCGGCGCCATCGCGGGCGATAACGCGGAATGCGTCGTCGAACAGGTCGTGCGAAGAGATCGCGACAACATGAACGCGACTGAAGCGCGGCGGCGTGCCCTTTTTCAGGCGTGGGCCTTCCGCCCAGAGCGAGAGCAATCGGGCTTGCCGTCCAATCACGTCGATCGCGGTACCGGGGTCGTTTACGGCGGGCGACAATGCGCGAATGGCGACCTCGCTCAGCACGACCACACCGAAGCGTGGGTCCTGATCGTAGTTGCGTCTCACGCCGGTACGAATAGCACTCCGTATCCTTTTTGACGCTTCTTTCGCCGTTCCATCAGCTTCCTGCTCCGGCGCGCCGAGCCACGCGACGACAGAATTCGGGTAGACGAACATCCCTGGAATGGCAAGCACGTAAATCTCGCGGCCGGTCCGCTCTCCCTCAGCCTGGATGGTAGCCATATCCACGTATTGCACATAGCCGGTGGCACCCGCATGAAGTGGCTCGCAGCCATCGGGAATCTGGGTGGAGGGATCACCGAGCTCCCTGCCGCCAAGAAACGGTTCGTCGAGCCGGTCCTCGATAGCAGAACGGGTGGCCTCCTCGACCCGGTCAGTCGTCTCGCCGACGCGGCCGAGCAGCGTCAGGTGATTGATCCAGCGTAGCAGGGCGATGACCACGAGCGCGATCACGATGATCGTCATCACGAAGAGCACTGAACGCCCCTGCGGCCCATACGCGCCCACCTTGAGCACGACTAGCGCAACCATGCTGAACAGAAAGGAGCCGACGAACGTTGACAGCGCGTTCTGCGTGACGCTGTCCTGAATCAGCAGAATGGTCGCGCGCGGCGTGACGGTATTGGTGGCCGACCCGTAGGCGGAAGTCATGATGTTCAGCGAAAACGTGGTGACTGCCAGCATGCTCGACGCCATAATCGAGAGGATGCTTTCGACTGCGTCCGCGCCAATGTTGCCGGAAAATTGCCAGGGCAGATATCGCTCGGCAACCGCCGCCGCGACCGCTGCCAGCACCCCGAGCGCGCCTATGAGAGTCGCCCTGACCCACAATTTCCGCACGAATTGCAACAAAATCCATTGCCAGCGTGCCAAGTGCGCCTCCAGATGACGTTGAGACTCAAATGCTGGCATCCGTAGCAGATTGCACGCCTGTGGCTGGAATATTCGAAACCAGACCTGGCATTCTGTTGACTCGCTTTCCGTAGGCCCGAGCGGGCGACGAGCATGGTTCTCGGTGTGCGAAGCGCCGCGCGTCTCATACTGACGGTTCCTTTATGCTTGGGATGAATCGTGCTTGGCTCAAATGCTCAAGGACCGCGAAGCTATTGTTGCTGGCTAGTTTTACTCCCAATGTCTTATCTGGAATCGCTTGCTTGAAACTCGCGTCTGCCTTGGAACGACATTACGTCGACAGGTGCATGCTGAACGCAAGCCTTGAGCGCGCACCGTATCGATACACTCAATGTCGCAAGCACGCAGCCCATTCGCTTCCAGCTTTCGCAATAACCCGGCGATGCGAAAAGAGTATGCTTCGCCCGGAGATCAGGTTGATATAAGAAAGAAGAGGGCTCCGCTAGCTGCCGTCGGCGCTGCATGTCTGAACGGGCAAGGCTGATCGCTTCATACCGTGATCTTTTTTCTGCTGGTTGTCATGCGGCCGCCGGCTTCACGCCAAGCCGTTCGCCGATCCGATCAGCGACACGCAGCGCGTTGGCGATGATGGTCAAGGTCGGATTGACCGCGCCGATCGACGGAAAGAAGCTGGCATCTGTGACGTATAGGTTGTCGACTTCATGCGCCTTGCAATTCACATCGAGTACCGATGTCGCCGGGTTCGTACCAAAGCGCAGCGTACCCGCCTGATGAGCAGTCCCGCCAATGGGAATGTTTTTTCCGAGGTAAAGATTTCGCTCCATCATCTTTGCATGAGCCCCCGCGTCAGCGAGCAGCGCTTCAAGTTTTTTCTTCAGCCTGTGATGGGCTTCCATATTGCCTTCCCTGATGTCGAGGACCACCCGCTGCCCGTCGTACCGAATCCGGTTGTCGGGGCGCGGCAGGTCCTCGGTCGACAGCCAGAAGTCCATGGAATGGCGTGCCATCGACTCGAACGGCATTTCGGGGAGCCATTCCAGCCAGCCCGGCAGCGCCTCCCCCCGGATCTGGTCGGCGTGGGAGGTCGCGCACATCTGGATGAGGCCAAGCGGGTATTCCCAGTCGTCCGCCCCGAAATAGAAGTCACTGATGGCCAGTGTCTTCTGAAAGACCGTGTCGTTCGGCTCGCGCATGAGCGCCATCAATATCGACTGGTTGTGACGCATATAATTGCGGCCGACCTGATCGGAGCCGTTAGCCAGTCCGCCAGGATGTCTGTCACTGCCGGAGCGCAATAGCAATAGCGCCGATGACAACGCTCCACATGCGACCACGACGATATCGCCCGTGTAGCGCTCCTCCCTGTCCGGGCGTTGAACGCATACGCCCGTTACCGTTCGTCCAGACGGATCAGTTTCAAGCCGGCTCACGTACGCTTTCGTTTTCAGTGTGAGATTGGGATAAGCCGCCAGCGCCGGGTCGACGCACATTACCTGCGCGTCCGCTTTGCCGTTGAGCAGACAGGGGAAACCGTCAAAGGCGTCGCAACGGATACACGTGCTCGTCGGCGTGACATTGCCGTTTTGTTCATCGAGAAGGATGCCGAGTGGCAGGTGAAACGGATGAAGGCCCGCCTTGAGCAACGCGTCGTTGAGTGCCTGGATCGCCGGCTCATGGGATACCGCCGGATAGGGGTACGGGGTACTGGCGACCGGTTCACAAGGATCTTCGCCACGTTGCCCGTGGACGTGGAACAGGCGTTCCGCCTCGGCATAATACGGTTCGAAGTCGGCGTATTTCAACGGCCACGCAGGGGATATCCCGTCCTTATGCTGGAGTTGTTCGAAATCGCGCTCGCGAAGCCTGAAGAGCGCCGCCCCATATACCTTCGAATTCCCGCCTACGTAGTAGTGCAATCCGGGATGAAAACTGCTGCCATCGGCGCCATACCAGGTCTCACGAGTCTGATACCTGCCATCAACGAACACTGTTTTCGAGTCCCAGTTCGCGGGTTCGCGCTTCAGGTAGTCGCCGCGCTCGAGCAGCAGGATCTGTTTGCCGGTCGAAGCCAGTTTATGGGCGAGCGAAGCACCGCCTGGTCCGCTCCCGATCACAATGACATCGTAGTGACTCATCTTTTTCCTCGACAGAATGTGCAGGACTGCAGTGGACGGGTAGGGGCGATGACGCCCGCAGCGCCCGTTGGCGCGCACAAACCGGTCCTGTAAGTGTCACGTAATTCGTGATGGGGTGGTCGGCGGGCCCTTCATTAACTGGCTTATTCGGCCACTAAAGCGGCTGCGCGGTCGCATTTATCGACATGTTGCGGACCCAGGCTTGGTGCTGAGCGCTTGAACGACGAATACAGCGATCCCGTTTTCGCGCAACAGGTCGCGGGCAAGCGGCAGTTGGGGATTGCAACAGCGCTCGTGCAGTCCGCGCCGATTGTGGGTGGGATGCTCGCCACAGCGATCGCAGGAACTATCGCGCGCGCCCGGTATCGCATGCGTTTTTCTGCCGGACTGCACAGCCGTGCTTTTCCAGAACGCACTCGGACTTTCTGCGTGTGACTTTGCGCGACGAGCGTCTCTTTCGGACACTGGAGCGGCCGTTCAGTGCTACGTCGCAACGTCCCGTCCTGGTCGGGTTGAGGCGGTGCCAACGGGCAATTTGCTCGCCGGAAACGGGCCATTGAGCGGGGACCGACTAGACCTCTGCTATTCAAATTGAACAGCGACCTCGAACGACGGCTCGTGGCCGGGTACAGCCCGTTGCAAGTCTTCTTCCGGTTCGTGGACCATCAGCGCTTTTCAGTCAGTCCGCTTGAATGTCGCCTTGCTTTATGCCTCCCAGGAATGACTGTTATCGACGGCACCTGCCTTCTTCCAAAAGGCGCTGACCTTCATCATTTGCTCACCGTCAACCGACAGGAGCAAAACGATGAGCAACTTCCAGAAGTACACGATCGATAACGCACCGGCTGCCTCGAAGGCCAGCCTCGAAGACACGAAACGTGCCTTTGGCTTCGTCCCCAATCTTCAGGCGCATATGGCGGAATCGTCCGCGCTGCTCGCCGGCTATTCGGCGCTGTGGGATCTGTTCTCGAAGAGCACGCTGACACCGCACGAACAGCAGGTGGTCTACCTGACCTCGAACTTCGAGAACAACTGCCACTATTGCATGGCCGGTCACAGCACGCTCGCAAAGATGATCAAGATGGATGCAGGTGTGATCGCAGCGCTGCGCGCCGGCACGCCGCTGCCCGATGCAAAGCTCGAAGCGCTGCATCGATTCACGACGCTCGTGGTGCGTGAACGGGGCTTCGTTCCCGACGCCGAAGTCGACGCTTTCCTCGCCGCTGGCTACACCCGTCAGAACGTGCTTGAAGTGATCCTGGGCGTGGCCACCAAGGTGATGAGCAACTACACCAACCACATCGTCCACACCGAACTCGACGCCTTCATGGCCGGTAACGAGTGGACCAAACCTGTCGCCGTCACCGCCTGATCCATTCTCGGGAGCCGAGTGGCTCCGTCCAATCTGCTGCCAGCCTTATCGAGGAACTGAAATGTCCACGTTCGACCACTATAAAAACGCCTACCCTAACGCGACGCTGACCCGCACGCCGGACGGTGTGCTCGAAGTCCGGTTTCATACTGATGGAAAGAAGCTTGTCTTCAATGGACATACGCATGAACAGTTCACCGACATGTTTCATCAGATCGGCGAAGATCCGGATAACCGCGTGGTCATCCTGACAGGAAGCGGTGACGCGTTCATGGACGCAATCTCTCCGGACGGGTTCGATTTCTTCACGCCGCGTGGCTACGACAAGATCTTCCGCGAAGGGCGCAAGATCCTGATGAACATCCTGGACATCGAAGTCTCGATGATTGCCGCGTTGAACGGCCCCGTCCTGCTGCATTCAGAATACGTCCTGCTGTGCGACATCGTGTTGGCCACGTCCGACACGATCTTCCAGGACATGCCGCACGCCGCGTTCGGCATCGCTCCGAATGACGGCGTCCATCTGCTCTGGCCGGAAATGATCGGCAGTATTCGCGGCCGGTACTTCATACTCACGCAGCAAAAGCTCGACGCAGCCGAGGCGAAATCGCTTGGCGTCGTCAATGAGATCGTTCCCGCGGATCAACTGCTTCTGCGCGCGCACGCCATCGCATCGACCATCGCGAAGCAGCCCCCACTCACCACCAGATACACCCGCATCGGACTGACACAGCGACTGCGGCGCGTGATCGACGAAGGCATCGGTTATGGCCTGGCCCTCGAAGGTATTACTGCGGCCGAAGTGGCTCGCATGGCCGCCGCGCAAAACGCAGCTTGATCTTCTCATCCGTCAGTTGCTCAGTTCCTCTCAACGGAGAACACTCATGTCACTTCAGGACAAACTCGACGCTTTCCGGGCCGACTTCAAGGCAGGCAAACCGCCGTTTAACGCGCCGCCGGAAATTCATCCGGTGATGGAACGCGCCACGGCAGAGCTGATTACGAGCGGCCAGGCAGCCCGCGCGATCAAGGCTGGCGACCGCGCGCCGCATTTCAATCTGAAAGATCAGGATGGCAACGACGTCTCTTCAGCCGCGCTGCTGGTGAAGGGTCCACTGGTGGTGACGTTCTATCGCGGCGTCTGGTGTCCGTACTGCAATATCGAATTGCAGGCGATCAACGAAGTGCTGCCGCAGATCCAGGCCTACGGCGCAAACGTGGTGGCGATCTCTCCGCAGACGCCGGTCAACAGCCGAAAGTCTGTGCGCACTAACGAACTTGGCTTCCCGGTATTGAGCGACGTGAACGGTCAGACGGGCGCTGACTTCGGCCTGCGCTTCGCGTTGCCCGACTACCTGATCGAGTTGTACAAAAACCTGAAGAATGACCTGCCCGCATTCAATAGCGATCCGGGCTGGACATTGCCGATGCCCGCGCGCTACGTCATCGGACAGGATGGGATCGTGCTGTATTCGGAGGTCAACCCGGATTACACGCGTCGTCCCGATCCGTCGGACATGTTCCCGGTTCTGGAAAAGGCGACGGCCAACGCGTGAGCCCTACCGCTCAACGTCTGGCCACTGCCACGTCACGCCGCGCCGCGCCGGAGAATTCGGCGCGGCTTTCCCTTCCTTCTGATTCGTAGAGGGCATCAGATGACACAGCGTCAATTCCTTATAACCGGCGCGACCAGGGGTATTGGCCTCGCGCTGACAGAACGTCTGATTGCCGAGGGCCACCACGTGGTAGGTCTCGCGCGAAGCAAACAATTTTCCGGGCGAACTGGTCCGTGTCGATCTGGCCGACCGTGCCGCTACCGGTGCGGTGCTCGATGACCTCGTTCGACGTCATGCGTTCGATGGTGTGGTGAACAATGTTGCGTTAGTCAGGCCGCAGCGTCTGGGGCAAGTCGCGCTAAACGATCTCGACGACGTTCTCGCGCTAAATCTTCACCCTGCCGTGCAGACCGTGCAGGCGTTGCTTCCCGGCATGCGGGACCGGGGGTGGGGACGCGTCGTCAATATTTCCAGCCTGACGATCCTCGGCATGACGCAACGCACGGCCTATGCAGCAGCGAAGGCCGCGCTGGTGAGTTTTGCGCGTTCGTGGGCGCTGGAACTGGCGGGCACGGGCATTACGGTGAATGCCGTCGCGCCGGGGCCGACCGAGACCGTGCTGTTTCGCGCGAACAATCCTCCCGGCAGTGAAGGCGAGAAGCGCTATCTGGCCTCGGTGCCGGTGGGTCGTTTGGGCCAGCCCCATGAAATAGCCGCGACGATCGCGTTTCTGCTCTCCGATGCCGCCGGTTTCATGACCGGTCAGACGCTTTACGTCGACGGCGGTGCGTCAATCGGCAAGCTCGCTTTCTGATGGCGCGCTGCCGTTGCCCGTGCCTGCGACACCAAGGATCTCTTCCACGAAGGCGACGAACGCCCGCGCCTTCGCACTCACCAGCCGTCCCGCCGGGAATACCGCCCACAGGTCGATCGGGGGCAGTTCCCAGTCGGTCAATACCGCCTGGACTGTGCCGTCGGCAAGTTCGGGCGAGAACATCCATTCCGACGCGATTGCGAGGCCCATGCCACCGAGCAAGGTCGTACGCATGCCCTCGGCCGCGCTCACGCTGACACGCCCCGACACCACCACCGCCACTTCTTTTCCCTGCTGGCTGAACGCCCACGACTCGCCGCCGCCTCGCAACGAATACACGATGACCTGATGTTGGCTGAGCTCCGCAGGGGTCTTCGGCACGCCCGCTCCGGCAAGATAAGCAGGCGTTCCGACTACCAGCCGACGGCTTTGCGCGATGCGGCGTGCGGTCATCGTCGAATCGTCGAGCGAACCCATGCGCAGCGCCACGTCCACGCCGTTTTCGAGCAGGTCGATGGTGCGATCGTCCAGTACGATATCGATCTGCAAGTTCGGGTGCCGGTCCAGAAACGCCTTCAACGCCGGCAGAATGTGAAGCCGGGCGAAGGTCACGGCTGCGCTGATGCGCAGCACGCCGGATAGCCCGGTCGACGCGTCACGCGCGACATGCTCGGCCAGGTCCACTTCTTCGATTGCGCGCCTCGCGTGCTCGTAGAATCGCTGACCTGCATCGGTGGGCGTCAGGCCGCGCGTCGAGCGCAACAGCAGTCGCACGCCAAGCCGCTCTTCGAGCTGCGCGATCGACTTCGAAACGGCCGGCTGCCCGAGCTTGAGCCGCTTGGCGGCTGCCGAGAACGAGCCCGCCTCCACGACGCTGACGTACGTTTCCATTGCTGCCATCCGGTCCATGCTGTGGCTTCTCCATGAGGACCGTGAAAGTCCCTGCTGTGGTCGATCTGTGGTTAATCTGTGGCTGAGATGTGTTCAGGCGGAAGTCTAGCGCGTCAGAACCTCAGGGAGATGAAATTGCCAATGATCGGTCTTTGTCATCTGACTCCCGTTCACAAAAGCAATCCGCAAAAGAGCCGGCCCTGCCGCAGGATCGCCTGCCGCAGGATCGCCTGCGGCAGGGCCGGTTTGCGATGCGCGCAGTCCGGTTCAGAGAACCGCCGCAGCGCTATGGAAGGAATAATCGGTGTAACCCCGCGCGTTGCCGCCGTAGAACGTCGAGCGGTCGTAATGGTTCAGCGGTGCCCCGAGGCGCAGTCGCTCGGCAAATCCGGATTGGAAACAAACAGGCGCCCGAATGCGACGAGATCGGCGTCGCCTGCTTCGATCATGCGATGGGCACTATCCGCAGTAAAGCCACCCGCCGCGATGAGCGTGCCGTTGAACACGCGCCGCAAGTCTTTCGCTGATACCGCAGATCCGACTGCGGTGACGTCATCGTTACCACGCACACGTGGCGCGACGACATGCAGATACGCGAGGCCATAGCCATCCAGACGACGATTCTCCGCCGCTGTTGGCGGGATGCGCCTGTCGTCCCGACATGACGGGGCCTGAGGAACTCAGCGGTAGCCCCGAAATTTCAGGACTACTCTGCCTTCTCCAAGCCTCTCCGGGACCAAACCACCGGAAACAGATGACTTTCCATCTGCGCCCCTTCTCCCAAAGTTTCGGCGAGGCCGGGAAACTCCGGCGATGTGCGCCACTTACGCGGTGCATGACGGATATCGTCGCCAATGAAGCGAACCGAAAACGCGCGGCGCCGCGACGCCCCGCCGACGCCGCCCGATGCATGCAACGTCAGCATGTTGAAGCACACCATATCGCCCGGCTCGAGCGCCCAGCCGATGATCGGAAACGCGTCCCGGTTTGCTTCGATATCCGGCAGGTCGGCGAGGCTTCCTTCCGGAAACCACTTCGCCTGATTATCCATGAACGTGCGCGGCATCAACCAGGGCCCGAGATGCGAACCTGCGACGAATTCGAGCCGCGACGCGTGCGTGACCGGATCCACTGGAATCCACATGCTGACATTGTCGCCGCCGCTGATGTTGTAGTAAGGCTGGTCCTGATGCCAGGGAGTACGCTGCCGCGTGTTCGGTTCCTTCACCAGCAGATGATCGTGATATAGACGCACCGTTTCGCTGCCGGTCAATGCGGCGGCGACCGCGGGCGCGGCGGAGTCGAAAATGAAGCGGCGGTATGCGTCGATTTCCGACCAGTTGCAGAAATCTTCGAAGAACCAGCCGGGGTCGTCAGGACGGCTCGCCACTTTCGCGCGCGGACTCGGCGAAGCGATGTTGCTTTCGATGCCGGCGCGTAACAGGTCGATCTCGTCGGCGGTGAATATCTGCCGGACACACACTGCGCCATCGCGACGAAAATCGTCGATCAGCTGCGGCGTGACCGCACGCGCGATGCGTTCGTTCAAAGACTCAGCCATTGTTTGCCTCCTCCTGAATAACGTGGCCCAGCGGTTCAATCGCCGTAGATATTGAAATTGAAGTATTTCGCGGCGACCTTCTGATAAACGCCGTCCTGTCGAATCGCCATGATCGACTGATTCAACTGCGTCTTGAGTGCAGTATCGCCCTTGCGCAGGCCGATCGCGACATCGCCCGCCACGCGGCTGTCGCTCACCGGCTTGCCGACGAGCGCGAAGCCCGCGCCACGCGGAGTCTTCAGAAAACCGAAATCCGCCTGGACGGCTGCCTGGAAAGCCGCATCAATCCGGTGCGTCACCAGATCCTGATAGATCTGATCCTGCGTCTGATACGCGACCACCTTCACGTTTTTAGGCGCCCATTCGGCGTTCGCATAGCTTTCCTGCGTCGAGCCCTGCACCACGCCCACGCTTTTGCCCTGCAGCGCCTGCGCCGTCGGTTGAAGACTCGAACCCGCAGCCGCGATCAGCGCCGAGCTGCTCATATACAGGCGATCACTGAAGTCGATCTGCTGACGGCGCGTCGGTGTTGCCGACATTGCCGATAGGATCGCGTCGAATTTGCGAGCCTTCAGCGCGGGAATCATGCCGTCGAAATTCTGCTCGACCCATACGCACTTTTTGTGCAATTGTGCGCACAACGCGTTGCCGAGATCGATATCGAAGCCGACATACGAACCGTCGGGCGCCTTCGATTCGAACGGCGGATAACTCGGATCGACGCCGAAGCGCAGCGTCTGCGGATCTTGCGCGTGCGCGGCGAACGACGCCATCGTTAGCGCCCAAAGGGTTGAGTAGATCGCGTTTTTCATGGCATTCCCCGGTGAGGTTGTGTCTAAAGTGAATGGGCATCCAACCGCCCGATGGTCTGCAACGCGACTACGATCGCCGCACACACGACGACAGGGCCGACGCTCTTGCGCGGCATCGCGCCGTGCCCCGTTACGCGCACCGTTGCCTGATCCGCCGACGCGATGAACGGCCCGGCGCGAAACCCTCGCATCTTGTCGGGATGCACGCTGGCGTAGGGCAAACCGGTGTTTTCGGTGACCGGCAGCGCTTCCAAGTTGGCGCGCAATCCAAAACTGCGAGCACCATCGCCTGCCTTCAGCGTGCCGACCAGACCGGTCGCGCCGAACCCGCGTTCGACGCTGTAGTCCCACTGCGTAAGGCGCTCCGCGAATAGATCGCAGGTCATGAACGCTTCGTAGCCGAGTTCGGCATGCGCATGGATGCGCTGGCGCAGCGCAATCATCTCGTCGCCGCAGGCGAGATTATCCGGGGTAGAGGCCATTCGTGTCGGGTCGCCTGGTTCCGAAAAGTGAACACGTAGCGCTAACGTAGCTTTTCAGAAAAAGGTCCGGGAGAGCTAGAATTGTGAACACGTCAACCAAAGGTGAACACTTCGTCGCCCACGGTTTGGCGGTTAGGCTGTGCGCCACCCAATCCTGTTCCAGGAGAAGCATGAAACTGCACCACCTGCGAACCCTCGTCGCGATCGCCGAAGCTGGGGGCGTGCGTGGCGCTGCGCGCGCATTGAACGCATCGCCAGCTGCGATCACGAAAAATTTGCGGCAGCTCGAAGAAAGCGTGCAGATGTCGTTGGTTACCCGGACTTCGACCGGTGTGACGCTCACCGAGAGCGGCCAGACGTTGCTGGTTCATGCACGGCTGATGATCGGTCAGATCGCGCGTGCGCAGGAAGCAATGGATACGCTACGCGGGGTCACGCACGGCAAACTCACGATCGCGGTGACGCCATGGATCGCGATGACGTTCCTGCCCGACACCGTGACGCGCTTCTGCGAGCGTATGCCGAACATCCGCCTCGAATTCTTCGAGGGCTTGCTGTCCATTGCGAATCCACGTTTGCGCGATGGCAGCCTCGATCTTTTCATTGGCCGCCCGACACCGGGGGTATCGAGCACGGAATTCGACTGCCGCCTGCTGTTTTCTTCGACGTGTGCGCTGGTGACACGCGACCGGCATCCGCTTGCGAACGCCCGCTCGCTCGCCGATCTGGTCGATCTCGACTGGCTGTTAACGTGGGATCCGGAGACGGACACACCCGGCTCCAACTCGATGTTCCACCGGTACAACGTGGCGACGCCGCGCAAGATTCACGTCACACATTCGTTGTCCATCGCGCTATCGTTGCTCAGGAAAACGGATATGGTCAGCGTGTTTCCGTGGCCGCTGGTCGAGGTGACCGCGGCTCGCGAAGGACTGTGCGCAATTCCGCTGAGAGAAGACGTCGAAGACGCGATGGTCGGCGTGATTTTCCGTAGCGGCCATCCACTGAGCGCCGCGTCGACGTGCTTTCTTGATTGCATGATCGAGACGATTCGAGAGGGCGTCGCATCGACATCATCGGAGACGCAGCACGTGCTGCGATCGGTGGAATTGTTGATCTGAATTCGACCTGGCACGTCGTGTCTATCCGAGATCTTTGGTTTTTCGTTGAAAACGGGTGTCAAAAAGCATCGACGCCTAGTGCGTCGCCAGCTGCTGCGATGCGCCGCGTGCCTTGCGCGAATCCTTCACGTTTTGCGCCGTGATCGGCGGCGCGGCGTTGCCCCACGCGTTGCGCACATACGTGATGACCGCCGCGATCTGTTCGTCCGACAGCTTCCACGCGAATGCGGGCATGGCCGCTCCCGTCGGGTTCGCATGCGTGATTGCGCCGCGTCAGTGGTGACGATGGTCTCGGATGTGCCGGAAGTGCCGCAGCGCTTCTATGTCGGCATCGATCACTACCGCGCTGGACGCACGGCGGGCTATATGCTGGGGAGGCTCGCGAAAGGCGATGGCGCTGTGTTGATCATTCAGGCAATGCGTGGGTATCGCGCGCATGCGGAGCGTGTGCGGGGCTGCGTTGAAGAAATCGCGACACATTTCCCCGGGCGCCGCCTGATCGTTCCCGACGAAGACACGCTCGACGATGCCGCGCGCTGCTACCGTCTCGTGCAACACGCACTGCGCGACGGTCCCATTGCGGGCATCTACAACACGGGCGATGGAGGCGAGGGCATCGAGGCCGCGTTAAAGCGCGCGCAACTGCTGGGACGCGTCGTGTGGGCGGGACACGAAATCGAGGACTTGCATCGCCGTCTGCTCGAAGCACGCCTGATGGACGTCGCCATCGATCAGGACCCGGACGGGCAAGCCGTCACGGCGCTTGCGCGACTGCTCTCCATGACCGATGACGCACCGCCGCCCCAACTGCGTTTCAACGGTGAGTTTTCCGTGTATCACCCGACCAACGTGCGCAGCGCGCCGTATCTCTGAGAGCAATTCTGTCAGACAAATTCACGCAATCCGATTGGCAGCTTTCGCATGTGGCAAAAAGATGCAAGGAATCGACTCTCATTGCCTTTGCTGATGTCTATCGTCACCGACATCAGGACACTACGCTTGCCCGCGCGCCCCGCGCTCGTGCAGCTGGTGGCCGCTGATATTGGCCCATACGAAGGCGTGGAGGCGACGCGCGATGCCGTCGATGTGGGACATCTGCGGCGCATGCTGCCAGTGTCTGGCGATGCTGCCCGCTTTGCTCCCTGAGGCGGACCAGCGAGGTAGGCTTCGTTCGGTCTTCCGGATTGAGGGCAGTGCATATGGCTCGGCCACCTCCGCGTGACTTGCCCAATGTCAGGCGAAGACTATTTCCCCGGTCACCGGCCACCTCCGATGCCTGTTGCGCGCTCGCCAACTAGCGAAGAAACAGCCGCGGACTGTGGCTTTTCCGCATTTGTGTCAACCACGCTGTAGTCGGGATCGCGATTGAGCACCGCACGGGCTCGATCGACATCCATCGCGCCCTCCCAGCGTGCGACCACGATGGTCGCTACACCGTTGCCGATCAGGTTCGTCACAGCGCGAGCTTCGTTCAGGAAGCGGTCCACGCCCAGAAGCAGCACGAGGCCCGAGACCGGTATTTTGTGCATCGACGCAAGTGTCGCTGCGAGTGCGACGAAACCCGCTCCCGCCACGCCGGCCGATCCCTTCGACGTCAGCAGCAGAACGCCGAGCACGACAAGCTGATCGAGCAGCGTCATATGGATATTCATCGCCTGCGCGACAAACATCGCTGCCATCGTCAGGTAGATCGCAGTGCCATCGGCGTTGAAGGTGTAGCCGGTCGGCAGCACCATGCCGACGACAGGTCGCGAGCAGCCGAGATTCTCCATCTTGATCAGCATCTGAGGCAGCACGGCTTCAGTCGACGCCGTGCCGAGCGTGATCAGAATCTCGTCGCGGATATAGCGAAGATACTTCCAGATCGACAGCCCGCAGAGCCGCATGACGATGCCAAGCACGACCACCACAAAGAAAATCGACGTGATGTACAGGCATAGCATCAATTGCCCGAACGATGTCAGCGTGCCGAGGCCATACCTGGCAATGGTAAAGGCCATGCCGCCGAACGCGCCTACGGGGGCGACGTACATCACGATGCGCACGACCCCGAACATGCCTTGCAGAAACATGTCGAGCGTATCCACGAGCGGCGCGGTGCGCGGGCCGAGTTTCGCCAGAGAGACGGCGAACAGCACGGAGAAGAAGATGATCGGCAGGATTTCGCCGTTCGCAAATGCGCCGACGATACTGTTCGGCACGATGCTCATCAGGAAACCGAGCGCCGTGTGGTCATGCGCGGCGTGTGCGTAGGTGGCGATCGCCGAGCTGTCGATGTGCGTCGGGTCGATGTTCATGCCGCTGCCGGGCTTGATCACGTTGACGACAAAGAGGCCAATGAGCAGCGCAATGCTCGACGCAACCTCGAAATAGAGTACCGCCTTTACGCCGACGCGACCCGCTTCGTGCAGGTCATTCATGCGCGCGATGCCGACGACGACCGAGGCGAAGATGATCGGCGCGAGCAACATGCGGATCAGCTTGATGAACAGGTCGCCAAGCGGTTTGAGATCGGCGCCGATATCCGGGTAAAAGTGGCCGACGAGAATGCCGGCCACGATACCAATCAGCACCTGGACATAGAGCTTCGAAAGGGTCTTTTTGAGTTTTGAGGGCCGCATGTCTGTCTCCTGAGCATGGCGCCATCTACCTGAATCCGGGCGACCGCCAATCGCTGTGCGTGCAGCGATTGTGTTTCCGGTCGCGGCTCTGCTTGTTTCACTGATTGCGTCACGCCGACAGTTTCACCATTTCCGCAAACAAATCGGCCTTGCCTTCGAAGCCAATGCCTGGCAGGTCCGGCATGGTGATGTAGCCGTTGTCGACCGTCACGCCGTCCGGGAAGCCGCCGTATGGCTGGAATAGATCCGGATACGATTCGTTGCCACCCAGGCCGAGACCGGCGGCGATGTTCAGCGACATCTGATGGCCGCCGTGCGGGATGCAGCGACGCGGCGACCAGCCATGCTGACGCAGCATGTCGAGCGTGCGCAGATACTCGACGAGGCCATAACTCAACGCGCAGTCGAATTGCAGCCAGTCGCGGTCCGCGCGCATGCCGCCGTAACGGATGAGGTTGCGTGCGTCCTGCATCGAGAACAGGTCCTCGCCGGTCGCCATCGGTTTGTCGTAGTAGTTGCGCAGCGTCGCCTGCAGTTCGAAATCGAGCGGATCGCCCGGTTCCTCGTACCAGAACAGATCGTATTGCGAGAGGGCTTTCGCGTACTGGATCGCGGTATCGAGATCGAAGCGGCCGTTCGCATCGACTGCGAGCTTCTGGCCGTCGCCCAGCACGCCCAGGACCGAGTCGATGCGGCGAAGGTCTTCGTCAAGCGACGCGCCACCAATTTTCTTCTTCACGACCGTGTAGCCGCGGTCGATGTAGCTGCGCATCTCGTCCTTCAGCTTCTCGTGATCCTGGCCCGGGTAGTAGTAGCCGCCCGCCGCGTAAACGAATATCTTGCGCTCTGGCTGGCCGTTGCCATAGCGGTCAGCCAGCAACTGGAAGAGCGGCTTGCCTTCGATCTTGGCCACGGCGTCCCACACCGCCATGTCGATGGTGCCGATGGCGACCGAGCGCTCGCCGTGGCCCCCGGGCTTTTCGTTGGTGAACATCGTCGCCCAGATCTTGTGCGGATCGAGGTTGTTGCCCGCGTCGTCGACGAGCGAGGCGGGATCGGCTTCAAGAATGCGCGGGATGAAGCGCTCGCGCATCAGCTTGCCCTGGCCGTAACGGCCGTTCGAATTGAAACCATAGCCGACGACCGGCTTGCCATCGCGGATTACATCGGTGATCACGGCGACGAGGCTCAGCGTCATCTTGCTGAAGTCGATGTACGCGTTGCGGATCGGGGAGCTGATCGGAACGGTCTTTTCGCGGATTTCAACGATTTTCATGGTGGTGTCTCTGGACTGTCAGTGCTGCAATGGGAGGTAGCATAGCCGCGTGAGAACGGCTTATACTTCACCAGAATTCATTTCATTTTTTACCAAAAGTGAGAACTGATTCCGCGACCGATTTTGAGTTTTTTGTCCAGTTGGCGAAGCTGAAGAGCCTGTCTGGCGCGGCGCGCTCACTAGGCCTCACGCCGCCTGCGGCCACCAAGCGGCTCGGCATACTCGAGGAAAGATTGGGAGCGCGACTGGTGAATCGGACGACGCGCAGCGTCAGCCTGACCTCAGAAGGCGAGATCTATGCGCGCTACGCCGCGCAGATTCTCGACCAGATGCGGGAAATGGAGGATGCAATCGCCGGGACGCCCGCCGATCCGCACGGCCGCCTGCGCGTCAACGCGACCTTGGGGTTTGGGCGAACGACGATCGCGCCTTTAGTGTCGGCATTTGCGAAACGGTATCCACACGTCGATATCCAGTTCGTGGTGACGGACCGGCCCGTCGATCTGGTCGAAGGTGCATTCGATATGGCGATCCGGTTTGGCGAACTGCCGGATCAGCGCCTGAGAGCGCGCCGATTGATGAGCAATCGTCGATTTCTATGTGCGTCGCCAAAATATCTCGAACGGCACGGCGTTCCACAGCGAAAAGAGGATCTCGTCAATCATCGCTGCATTATTCACACGCAGAACGACGATGCATTTGGTGTCTGGAGATTCATGCAGGACGATCATCTGGAGGCTTTGAAGGTGAATGGTTCGCTATCCAGCAATGATGGGGATATCGTGCTGCGATGGGCGCTGGATGGGCACGGCATTCTGATTCGCTCCGAATGGGATCTCGCGAAATACATCCAGAGCGGGAGGCTCAGTCTTGTGCTGCCCGAGGTGGGTTTGCCGTCTGCGGATCTGTTCGTCTACTACCCCGGCCAGCGCAACCAGTCAACTCGCGCTAGAGCGTTCATAGATTTCCTGGTCAAGCATTTCGAAGCGCCGTTTATTCCGGTCGACACCGGCAAAGCGGCCCCTGAGCGCAGGAGACCCGCTCGAGCCGGGAACTGACGATGTGGGAACGGGTTCGAGCTCATGAGGGTGCCGAAGTTTCATCGTGGAGCTCGTTCGGCGCACGCTACGGTCTTATGGCGGCGCGCCGAACCGCATTTACAGGCGACACATAACTGCCTGTTCTGGAGCACAGCAGGGACGCTCAATGCGGGAGGGCGACCGGTCGAAATTAGCCGATGGACTGAAGCGCTCGCGTGGTAGGGGGCTCCGGTGTGACGCTGGTGGTCAGGGAGAGGCCGGTCACCGCCAGGGCGCCCGTGCTGCTACGTCCCGGCCGCCCGGGCGCGACCCCCGACAGACCCGTCTCTTCTAGAGCACGCGGGCGGTTGCCGTGCCACACGGCTCCCGATATGCTCGTTGCCATCAAGGATGGCAGGGGCAAAACGTGCGGCGTGTAACGGTCAGAAAATCTTCAATCCATGGACGGGGCGTTTTTGCGCTGCAGCCTATCGCTGCGGGTGAGCGGATCCTTGAATACCGTGGCGAAATCACCTCCTGGCGCCGGGCAGCGGCCAGACACAAACGCTCTGGCGCGCCGGGCCATACATTTATTTTCGGCCTGGCCGACGGACGCGTGATTGATGGCAGTGTGGGCGGCAATAGCGCGCGTTGGCTGAACCACTCGTGCCGGCCGAACTGCGAGGCAATCGAGGACGAGCGGGGACGGGTCTTCATCGAAACTATCAGGAAGGTAATGCCGGACGACGAGCTGTTTATCGCGTACGGACTGACGATCGATGAAGTGCCGACGCCGGAAGTTGTCGCCAACTATGTCTGTTATTGCGGGGCAAAACGGTGCAGCGGATCGATGCTCGCCATGTAATCGGTTGCAAGCGGTTGCGAAGCGATTCCACCAGCTCCTTCGACGCTGACCCGTCAGCGGGTGCCGTCGGGAGAGTCTCCGGCGATTGGGATGCAGTCCGCCGCGATTCCGCTGTCGCTACTCGCGCGGCGTTCGCCGGCTATTCTCCATTCATCGCGCTGAACGCTCAAGGCGCCGTTGTCTGAGTGCAGTGTGTCAGACCGTGTGCCGCGACTTTCATTTCCTGAATGCCGCTTTTTCGCTTGAACGCACCAATATGATGGCATATCGACGGACTGCATATCGACGTTTGCGATTGCGGTAAGCTTACCGGGTTTCCCACCTGGATAAGCTCATGGACAAGACACAAATAGCGGGAGCCAATCCGAACAATGCGTTGCCCGCCGACAGGTCCGTCGCTTCGCACACTGCATCGACCGAAGCCGCCACAACGACAGAAGACCTCGCTGCATTCACGGCGGGCATCACACGGGAGGTTGCCGACCTGGTCGCCCGTGCCGAGATGCGGGCAACGCTGGCTGCCGAGCGACGCGTTTTGCAGGTAGTGCGCCGCCTCGTGGATGAGCGCGCGGAAGCGGCCTGCACGCAGGCGAGAAGCGAGCAGGTTATTGCAGAATTGCAAACGCGTCTGGCGCATGCACTTTCCGACGTCGGGGCACTGAAGGCACAACTCGAATTTGTGCGTGCCGTCGCTGGCGCGGTGCCAGTGTCGATGAGCGCTGGGACTGTGCCGGCCCGAAAGCCCGATCTTGTAGGGCCGCGAGCTGTCCAGCCGGGAGAGGTTGTTCAGTTATCTGCGGCCCGGTACCTGATCCGCAACCCTTGGCCGACCGACCTGACAGGACGACCTTTCATATCGTCGGGGATTAACGTCATAGACTGGAATTTCCCTGGCGCGCGGCATGGCTAATTTATCTGCTTAGGGGGCTGACGCTCACCGCGGGCAGAAACTGTCGTGCAAGATTCGCAATAATGGGCGTTGACGACTTTACTTCGTTTTTGGTGACGACTTTACTTCGCTCTACGATTGCGGACAACCAGCCTCTGTCGATCATCGAGGCGATGAGCGCGGGCACGCCGCTCGTCGGCTTCGCAACCGAAGGCATTCCCGAAATCGTGCTGCACGACGAGACCGGCTTTCTCGTTCCGACCGGCGACGAACCGGCGCTGCGTCGCGGCATTGAACCCGCGCGCGCGGCTCGCTGGTCGGAGAACTGTCGACGGCATGCGGTCGGCGCGCTTCTCGCATACGAAAATGCTCGACCGTCACCTGAAGTTGTATCGGTCGTTGCTTGCAACGTGAGCGAGGCGTGTGCCTCCATTGGAACCGGCTGGCTCAACGAAACGCACTCATCTGCGAAGCCATCATCTGCAGCATCTTGTTCGACGCCGCGGAAAGCGTGCGTCCCACGCGCGTGACGAGATGCGCCTCGGCATTTTGCAGGATCGGATGTTCGATCGGAATGGCCTTCAGTTCGCCGGCCTTCAGTTCGACCGTGACGGCGAACGCGGGCAGCACGACAATGCCCAGCTCGGAGCGGGCGAACTGCTTCATGATGTTGATCGAGTTGGTCGTCACCGCCGGTTCCAGGCTGATTTTCTCGGCGTATTCCACCGCTTGCAGCATTTGCCGCGTGCCGTACGTGGCGTGCGTCGCGGCGATCGGGTAGGACGCCAGTTCCTGCACCGTCAGACTTTTGCGCTTGATGCTGCGTGCCGTTTTGGTGCCGACAATCGCCATCATCGGCTGGCGGCGCGACGCACGCGACACGATGCGCGGCTCGGCCGGCGGATTGTAGACGAGGCCGATCTCGCCTTCGTCCTCGGAAATTCTGGTCATCACGTCGTTCGTGCTGCCCAGGTCGAGATTGACCTTGATGTTTGGGTAGAGCTTGCAGAAGTGCTGCATCGGGCCGCCCAGCAGGTCCGAGACGAATCCTTCACCCAACACCACGCTCACGCGGCCCGTGCGCAGGCCGCGCAGATCATGTAGCCGCGACAGCAGATCGTCGCGATGCGCGCGCTGCTCGCGGAAATACTGGATCACGAACTGTCCCGCTTCGGTCGGCGTGACGCCGCGCGCATGACGTTCGATCAGCGGCGCATCCAGTTCTTCTTCGAGCAAAGCAATCTGGCGGCTCACCGCCGAAGGCGCAACGTCGAGCCAGTCCGCCGCCGCGCGGATCGTGCCGCAGCGTACCGCTTCGAAGAAATAGGCAATCCGGCTTTCCGTCAAGGCATTGGACATGGCGAGCGTTCGAATTTTTAGAACAACTTCAATATTGGCACTTATTGGTTGAAATGGCCAATGGATCGAATATCGACGACAACCGGCGCGGAATCTGACTTCCCGCCGGGCATTCCCATGCACTGATCAGGAGCGCAGCAATGAAAAAGGTAGGTGTCGTCGGACTCGGAAACATGGGCCGCGGAATGGCCTTGTCACTGAAGCGGGCGGGTTTCGACGTGTCGGGGTTCGATGCCAGTCAGGACAGCGTTCAGAAGCTGGCGGCAGAGGGCGTGAAGCCGTGCGCTTCGATCGCGGAGATGACCGGCGCGGTCGACGTGCTGATTCTCTCGCTGCCCACCTCGGCGATTGTCGAAGAAGTCGTGCTCGGCGCAGGCGGCGTGGCGACGAACGCGAAACGCGGCCTGATCGTGATCGACACGACCACGGCCGATCCGAACAGCACGCGCAAGGTGGCGGCGGCGCTCGCGGAATGCGGCGTGGGGTTCATTGACGGCCCGGTAAGCGGCGGCCCGAAGGGCGCGGCCACCGCCACGATGACGATGGTGCTTGGCGGCGCGGAGGACCATATCGCCGCCGTGCAGCCGGTGCTCTCGGCGATCAGCGCGAAGCAGGTGCATGTGGGCCCGGCGGGCGCGGGTCACGTGACCAAGCTCATCAACAACCTGCTGACGGGCGTTCATCTGCTTGTGACGAGCGAGGCGGTGCGCGCGGCGGAAGCGGCGGGCGTCGACAAGACCCGGCTGATCGAAGCGCTCAGCGGCGGCTCGGGCAAGAACAGCGCGACGCTCACCAACTATCCCACCTGGATTCTCAACGAAAAATTCGATTCGGGCTTCACGATGAAACTCATGCGCAAGGACATGCGCCTCGCGCTCGAACTGCTGCGAAGCAAGAACATCAGCGCGCCGGTCGCGAACGAGGCGGGGCGGCTGTGGGCGAAGAGCGAGGAATCGATTGGCGACGCGGAAGATTTCAACCGCATCGTCCAGTTCGTTGACACGCATTGATGGCCCACGGAATATAAAGAGGAAACGTCATGACTCAAAGCATTGCGGATAACCTGCTCGCGGCTTTTCAGCACTTCTTTCCGGCCGCGAAAACCATTGGCTCGTACGTGAACGGCGAACTGGTCGAAGGGCAGGGCGACCTCATTCAGCTGTACGACGCGGCAAGCGGCGAGAAGAGCATTGCTTACCGCGATGGCGGCGCGGAAGTGGTGGCGCTCGCGGCCTCGGCGGCACAGGCCGCGCAGAAGCAGTGGTGGGCGCTGACGCACGCCGCGCGCGGCCGCGCGATGTTCGACGTGGCGCGTGAGGTGCGCCAGAACGCCGAAGCGCTCGCGCGCCTCGAATCGCTCGGCTCGGGCAAGCCTATTCGCGATTGCCGTGGCGAAGTCGCCAAGGTCGCGGAGATGTTCGAGTACTACGGCGGCTGGGCCGACAAGTTCTATGGCGACGTGATTCCGGTGCCCACTTCGCACCTGAACTACACGCGCCGCGAACCGGCGGGCACCGTGTTGCAGATCACGCCGTGGAACGCGCCGGTGTTCACATGCGGCTGGCAGGTCGCACCCGCTATTTCGATGGGTAACGCCGTGCTGCTCAAGCCGTCCGAACTTACGCCGTTCAGTTCGCTCGCGGTCGGCAGGCTGGCCGAGCGGGCCGGCGTGCCGAAGGGCTTGATCAACGTGCTCGCGGGCTACGGCCACACGGTCGCGCAGGCGGCCATCGCGCATAAGGTCATCAAGAAGGTCGTCTTTGTCGGCTCACCCGCGACCGGCGCGCGTATCGCGGAAGCGGCGGCGAAGCGCGTGCTGCCTTGCGTGCTGGAACTAGGCGGCAAGTCGGCAAACATCGTGTTCGAGGACGCTGACCTGAAGCGCGCGGCGCTCACCGCGCAGGCCGCGATCTTTGCGGGCGCGGGGCAAAGTTGCGTGGCGGGTTCGCGTCTGCTGGTACAGCGCTCCATCTACGACGAGTTCGTCGCGAGGGTGTCCACGGGCGCGAAAAAGATCAAGGTAGGCGCGCCGACCGACGACGCCACCGAAGTCGGCCCCATCTGCAATCGCACGCAATACGACCACGTGATGAAGATGATCGCGAGCGGCGTGGCGGCGGGCGCGACGCTCACGGCCGGCACGGCGGAACGCTCGGACGGCGGCTATTTCGTCGCACCCACCGTGCTTGCCAATGTGACCAACGAGATGGACGTGGCGCGTACCGAGATCTTCGGGCCGGTCGTGGTGGCAATTCCGTTCGACACGGAGGAAGAAGCCATCCGTATCGCCAACGACACCGACTTCGGCCTGGCCGGCGCGGTATGGACCAACGACGTGGCCCGCGCGCACCGCGTGGCCGCGCAGATCGACGCCGGCACGTTCTGGGTAAACGGCTACAAGACGATCAATGTCGCGTCGCCGTTCGGCGGTTATGGCATGAGTGGTTATGGACGCTCGAGCGGCGTGGAGGCGCTGTACGAGTACACGCAGACCAAGAGCGTGTGGGTCGAAACGGCGGCGGCGCCGCCCACCGCGTTCGGCTATCTGTAAGCGCAATAAACGAAGACAAAGACGAAGACCAGAACCAGCGTTGACAACCTTGATACCGGGCCGGCGTGCCACGGGGCGGAGAGCAGCATGGAACATACGATAACGACGAACCGCGCGGGGAGCGTCGGCTTTACGGGCGCAAAGCTGCTGGTCTATGCGGCGGCAATTCTGCTGATCGCGCAATTCATCGGCGCGTCGACGTTCAGCGTCGGTCCGGGCAAGGTCGTGCTGTTGCCCATGGTGTGGGCGTTGCTGATGGGCGGTGCGCTCGGTCTCGTCTCCGAACGCTGGCGCAGCAGCATGCGGCTCGACGTGAAGACACAGTTCCTCGCGGCGGCCGTGCTGCAACCCGCGTTGCTGCTGTTCGTCTCCAAACTCGGTCTGATGGTGGGCAGCGCGTTGCCTAAGCTCGCCGCGGCGGGCTGGGCGCTCGCCTTCCAGGAACTCGGGCACTTTGTCGGCACCATTCTGCTCGGCCTGCCGCTCGCGCTGGTCCTGGGCATCAAGCGCGAAGCGATTGGCGCCACCTTCTCCGTGGGCCGCGAGCCGAGCCTCGCGATCATCGGCGAAAAGTATGGGATGGATTCGGCGGAAGGGCGCGGCGTGCTGGCCGAGTATTTGACCGGCACGGTGTTCGGCGCCGTGTTCATCGCGATCTTCGCGGGTTTCATTGCGAGCCTGCACATTTTTCATCCGCTCGCGCTGGCGATGGGCGCGGGCGTGGGTTCGGGCAGCATGATGGCGGCGGCCTCGGGCGCGATCGCGGCGGCGCAGCAGTCGCCCGACGTCGCGAAAGACGTGCTGACGTTCGCGGCGGCCAGTAACCTGATTACGACCACCATCGGCACGTATTTCACGCTGTTCATTTCGCTGCCGCTCGCGGTGTTCGGCTACCGGGTGCTGGAGCCGTTGATTGGCCGGACGACGAAGGCATCGGGCGCGTCAGAAGCCATCGAGGCCACGCGTCCGAAACTCGGCGACGTGCAGACCGAAGCGCCCACGCTCAGCTATTCAGGGAAGATGGCCGCGTGGGTGCTGACGGCCGTGTTCTCGCTCGTATGCGACTGGATCACGCACGGCACGACGCTGCTGATGGGGCTGCCGGGCATGTGCTTCATGGTGCTCGCCACGGTGATCGGCGACGGGCTGGCGGTCGTCACGCGGCGCAAGATTCCGGCGGTGTGCTGGGTATCCATTGTCGCGATGTTCATGACCTCGCCGCTGTGCCCGTGGGCGACGCAGATCGCCGCGCTGAGCGCGAAGAACGACTTTCTCGGTGTCGTCACGCCCATGCTGACGTTCGCGGGCCTTTCCATCGCGAAGGACATTCCCGCGTTCCGCCGGCTTGGCTGGCGCATCGTGCTGGTGTCTTTCGTGGCGAATGCGGGCACGTTCGTGGGCGCCGCGCTGGTTGCGCAGATTTTTCACGTGTGAGCGGCGGAGTCAGGCGGCGGCGTCCGCGTGATCGGTCGAAGCGAAGCTGTCCGCTTCGCCGTCAATGCCGTTGCCGTTGTTGTACGTCACGGCGCAGTTCGTGCCGCTGCCTTTGGCTTCGTACATCGCCGCGTCCGCCTTGCTCAGCAGTGTCTGTTCGTCCTCGCCGTGATCGGGGAACGCGGCGATGCCCACGCTCAGACAGGGCCGGATAGTCGAGCTGCCGAGCGCAAGCGGCGAATTGACCGACAGAACGATGCGGCTGGCCAGCGCCTCGACGTTTTGCATGGCGCGCTGCGTCGACACGATGACGAACTCGTCGCCGCCATACCGGCCGATCCGTTCCGTCGCGCCGCACGCTTCCATCAGCCGGAGGGCGACGGCGGTGAGCAGGTGGTCGCCGTGCTGGTGGCCGAGCGTGTCGTTCACCGTCTTGAAGCCGTCCAGGTCGATAAAAAGCACGCTGACCCGGTCGCGTGACGCGCGGGCGCGCGCCAGCGTGTCGGACAGGTGCCGCGCGAGCGTCGCGCGGTTCAGCAGCCCCGTGAGGGTGTCGTGCTCGCTCAGCACCTTCAGCGCGCGCGAGCGTTCGCCGAGTTTCATCGACGTGCGGTACGTCACCACGCCGAGCGAGAGCGGATAGACGAGCAGCATGGGCGCGCTAGCGATGGTCGTGGCGGAGACGCTGCCCCAGTCGAACTGCACGCCGAACGCGAGCGCGCCCAGCCCGAAACCGACGCAGCACGCAAGCGCGCCGCGGGCAAGCAGACGCGGGCCGCCAGCCGCGACGTTGTTCATCATGAACATCAGCAGAATGAGCGTGGAGGGTAGCCACGTGCATTTGATCGCCACGACGATCATCCCACCGACCATGCTGTCCACGAAAAGATTCACGCGCTCGCTGCGCCCCGGCTGAGCGCTCCACCGCGTCATCAGAAACGCGAAATGCGGCCAGCCGTAGCAGTAAACCAGTACGAACAGGCGCGGAAACAGGCTTGCGTGCTGAAGCCACAGCACTGTCTGCACCAGGAAAAAGCCCATGGCGAGACCGACGCAGCGCAAGCCGTATGCGCGGCGCGCAAGGCCGGCGCCGCGCCGCGTCTCGTGATGCGACGCCTGGGCGCCGGCGAGAGGCGGAGAATGTGCGGCAGTCGGATTCATAGTCACCAGGCGCTTTCGCGCTCGTCGTCGCCGTTGCTAGCTGGAACCTCGCCCCGGATCGCGTCGCGCGCCGTGCCCGTCAGGCGAATAAACAGTGGCGTTAACTGGATTACGGCCTGCCGCTCCCGTCCTTTAGCATCGAAGCACCTGCGCATGCCACGCGAAAAAATCGCCTGAAAATCGGTCCGCTTAAAGCCGGCTCATATTACCGGGATTGTCTGAACGCCAGGTGAAAATCATGTTTTCAACCACGCCTGGTTGACCACCGCATATTCCCTGGTTGTTATTCGCATTTTGCGGGAAGCCTTCTTTCAGCTTGCGCTTTTCTAATGAATTGATTGGAGCGATTGAAAAATGAATATACAGAAAACGTTTGCGTCCATTTTTTACCGCTCGATCGGCCTGTATTTATCAAGTCGCGTGCTGATAACCGGAAACGAGCAGTCGTAATCTCGTTGGCCGGAACGGGCAAGCTGTCAGACGGGGACAGCGGAACGCATGGAACAGTCGCGGTAACAGGTCGAGCCCGGTTCAGACTGTCGCTAATAGAAGGCAAAACATTTACGGTTCTCAAGATATCGGCGGACCAGCTCAGAGTAGGGATGTATATCCAGAAGCTCGGCGGGTCGTGGCTTAGCCATCCGTTCTTCCGGTCGCGTTTTCTGCTGGACAAACGGGGAGATCTTCAGGCGATTATCGACGCCGGCATTGACGAAGTGTGGATCGACCCGGAAAAGGGCCTGAAACCCGCACGTCGTGTCGCGGAAGATGAAAAGCCGTCTATCCTGTTTCAGCGGCATCTGTCGCGGTCGGGTTTTAACCCGCCGCCGGATAGCCCTCCGCCGGAAAAAATCGTCGAGACGGCGGCGGCTGCGCATGATCAACGCGTGTCGGTTCGCGACGAGAGGGAAACGCGCGCAGACCATCTGTACGCTCGCGAAAAGCAAGATTGGCACTATTTTCACGGACGCGCGTCTGGGCGAAACCACGGACACGAAGTCGATGCTGCCGCTCGTCGACGAGATTGCGTCGTGCGTGCAGCGTCAGACGGTGGCGCTCATGAGCATTGCCGTACAGCGAAGTAATCTTGTCACCGGCTGATGCACGCTAGGCCAAGGCTGGACGCCTTTAAGGTGACGAGATTACTTCGTTTGTCCGCGAAGTAAACCCGTCACTTCGCCTCAGTGCGAAGTAAATCTGTCACTGCCCGTTCGTTGTAGCGACAACTTTCTCTGGCAGGTTGAACACATGGTCGATTTTTTTCGAAGCCTCGATCTGCTCATGCTCTGGCGTCCTCGCGGCGCGCACCGGTAGACGTTTTCCGTCCAAACTCGGGTGACGCCTGACGCTATATCGGCGCAGCGCCTTCCAAGCCCGGATAGGGCCGGAAGCGGATCCCGCTTCAACGACGTTCTGTCAGCGAGCATGCTTCATTGCACTGGACGGACAACATTGCATCGTCAATTTCTGGACGACGTCTTATGACCGAGAATACCTGGTACTACTATCGGAAGTGGCCGCTACGGACGATCGTCCGCAAACCGTATTGACTTTGATCAGGAGGCCTTCGGCGTCCGCCATGCAACCGGTCGTGTGCTTGTCCACGCGTATGAAGGCGTCCGCGCTCATTGCCTCGCGCTTCACGATGCTCAGTCCGGGTGAGCAACGGCTGACCCCGGTACTTGGCTTCATATTCAATTCCAGATGGTGTTACCTGGCGAGTTGATCGTATCGATCCTGTTGAAGTTCGCGCGTGCGAACGGGCTTTCCGGGCATGCGCTTTTGCGGCTGGTGCCCGCTGATATTGACCCTTACGAAGGCGTGGAGCCGAAGCGCGATGCCGTCGATGTGTGACATCTGCGGCGCATGCTGCTGATGTTTGGCACGGTGCGCGCGCTTTGCTACTTGAGGCGGACCAGGTAGGTAGGCATCGTTCGGTTTTCCGGATCGAAGGCAGTGCATTTTGCTCGGTCAACACAGCGTGACGCGCCCGATGTCAAGCAAAGACCGTTTCTCCGGTCCGGCGAAAGCTTGAGATTGAGGGCCTTAGGTGCGGTCGAGAGATGCGCTACACGCTCGATGCAAGTCTTGTGGGCGCTCCGTATCGCGGTGCGCAGTGCGGCGAGCGTGACGCGACTCGATATCCTCCCCGTTGCAACGCGACGGCGATGCGCAAGGAGCATCGAACTGCGACCGCGCGACACCTCCATAACCGCAAGGCAGTCAGCTTCTGCCTTGGCGATGAAGATCACGACGTATAACTCGAACCCTTGAGCGGCAGGAGCGGACGCTCGATGCGGCAAAAGCTCCGCCGATCATTGCAACGGAGCTGGCCCGTGAAAGTACGCAAAAACGGGTGGCGACACACATTTACTTCGTTTTGGTGACGAAATTACTTTGTTCTACGTTTGCTGAAGGTTCCGGCCTGTGTCACCTGCAACAACTGTCGACTGGCGGCTCTACAGGTTGATGAACCGGAGGGTTGCGATCAGCAGTCTGCTGTACTGGTGGATGCTGCCTGACCATGGTCCGTCGCCGCCGAGCCAAGCACGGCCCAGCCTGCGTGTGCTGTCGCCGGTCGTCACGATGACGCCGCAGATTGTCGTCGGCGCCATCATCACGTTCTCGCAGCACGACCTCTACCCGGTGTTCACGCTGTGCGGGCGCGCGTTCACATCGCTACCCGCGTCGCTCGATCAAAGCCTCGGCGGACTCGTCATGTGGTTGCCCGCCGGCGTGCATGAAGCGATCGGCGCGATAATGGCATTGCGCCATCTGATGCGGCGGTCGGCACGGCCAGGGCATCAACCGAAGCCGCATCGGCCGGCAGGACGACGCACGCCGGCCGCGGCGAACCGCGTCAGCGCGGCTGCGGCAAAAACGCCCGAGCCAGCGACACCCACCACGCAACGCCCGGTTTGAGCAACGCATCGTTGAAGTCGTAGTTCGGGCTGTGCAGCGGAATCGCGCAGCCGCAGTTACCGTACTCCGAGCCATCGCCGTTGCCGATGAACACGTAGCAGCCGGGCTTGTGCTGCAGGTAGAACGCGAAGTCCTCCGAGGGCATCTGCGGAGCGACGTTCTCGTCCACGTTATCCTCGCCGAACACCTTTTTCAGCACGTTCCCCGCGAACGTGGTGGATTCGCGATCGTTCACGAGCGGCGGATACATGCGCCGGAATTCGAACTTTACCCGCACGTCGAACGCGGCGGCCACCCCTTGCGCGATTTCGCGCATGCGCCGCTCGATCAGATCGAGCACGTCCACGCTGAAGGTGCGCACCGTGCCGCTCAGGCTCGCGTGTCCGGGAATCACGTTGACGGTGCAGCCCGCGTGGATCTCGGTAATCGACAGCACAGCGGCGTCGTTCGGATTGATGTTGCGCGACACGATGGTCTGCCATGCCTGCGCGAGCGTGGTGGCGGCCATCACCGGGTCCACGCTGCGATGCGGCTGTGCCGCGTGCGAACCAAAGCCGGACAGTTCCGCCTTGAACGTGTTGCTCGACGCCATGATCGCGTCGGGCCGCAACGCAAATGCGCCGGCTGCGATGCCTGGCCAGTTGTGCGCGCCGAACACGGCATCCATCGGGCAGCGTTCGAAGAGACCGTCTTCGATCATCAGGCGCGCACCGGCGCCGCCCTCCTCAGCCGGCTGGAAAATGAAGTTGATGGTGCCATCGAACTCACGATGCGCCGCGAGGTAGCGCGCGGCGCCCAGCAGCATCGCAGTATGGCCGTCGTGCCCGCACGCGTGCATGCGGCCGGGAAAACGCGACGCATGTGCGAAGCGGTTCTGCTCCTGCATCGGCAACGCGTCCATGTCGGCGCGCAGGCCGATCGAACGCCTGCACGTGCCGTTGCGCAGCACACCGACGAGGCCGTGGCCGCCGATGTCGCGCACGACGTCAATGCCCCACTCGGCGAGTCGTGCGGCCACATAGTCGGCCGTCTGTTCCTCTTCGTGGCGCAGCTCCGGATGAGCGTGCAGATGGCGGCGGATCTTGATGAGTTCGTCTTCGATAGCGGCGAGACGCGGGTCATTCAGCATGGTCATTCGGTCAAGGCAACAGGTGCCTGTGGTTGGGAGGAAGTGTGCGTGCGCGGCGACAGCACGACCGGAATGCAGCTCACGAGCGCGGCAGCGGCCAGGTAGTAGCCGATCACGAGCTTGTCGCCCGTCACAGCGATGAGGCTCGTCACCAGCAGCGGCGTCAGACCGCCAAAAATCGTCACGCCGGTCGCATACGAGAAGCCGACGCCGGTCGCGCGAAACTGCACCGGGAAGAAGCTCGCCAGCATGTTCGACGCGCAGGCCGCATAGCAGGCGAGCAGGATCGAGATGACCATCTGCACCGCGATCAGCGTGAAGCGGTTGGGATGCTGGGCCAGGAACCAGAACAGCGGATACGCGGCCACAGCGGTGGCGAGCGCGCCGACGAGCATCGGCTTGCGCACGCCGATACGGTCGGACAGCGCGCCGATCAGCGGGCACGCGATCACCATCGTGATGCCGTAGCCGAGCTGGCCGAGATAGCTGTCGAAGAGGCTCAGATGCAACTCGCGCACCGCGTAGGTGGTGAAATAGTTCGACACGTACGTGGCAATCGTCCAGAAGACCAGGATGCCGATGCCGCCGAGCAGACGCCAGCGATACAGCACGAGTTGCGGCCACAGGTCGGCCTTGCGTTGCAGGCTCGCGCGTTCGAAGGCGGCCGTCTCCGGAATCGAACGGCGCACGTACCAGCCGACCGGCCCGATCAGCAGACCGAACACGAATGCTAGACGCCATGCGCCGCCCGTGATCTGCGCGTCGGTGAACAGATGCGTCAGCATGAGTCCGACGAGACCCGCGAGCATCGCGCCGCCGCCTTGCGACATCTGCTGGAACGACGAAGCGAAACCCTTGCGCGATTCGGGCGCGTTCTCCACCAGCAGTGCAACCGCACCACCGATCTCGCCGCCCGCGGAAAAGCCTTGCAACAGACGACCGCACGCGACGATCACTGGTGCCGCGATACCGATCGCCGCGTACGGCGGACACACGGCTGGCACGAGCGTCCCCGCTGCCATCAGCAGCAGCGTGAGACTGAGCGCGCGTCGCCGGCCGGCGCGATCCGCGTAAAGGCCGAGCACCAGCGCGCCGAGCGGACGCGCGACGAAGCCGACTGCGAACGTGATGAACGTCAGCAGCAGCGACACGAATTCGGAGTGGGTGGCGAAGAAAGTGCGGGAGATGGGAACAGCGAAGATGCCGTAGGCGATGAAGTCGTAGATCTCGAGCAGGTTGCCGATCGATGCGGCCGCAAAGGTCTTGACGCCGGTTGCGGCGGATTCGCGTGGTGATGGTGGGATTCGTCGCATGGGGGTCGTTCGCGTATCGTTGGAATGTTTGTCAACTTAACGCCAGCCACATGCTCTTTCGGCATACTGTTTAAAAATAGCGCCGATACCTTTTTGGCATAGCACCCTGAAAACCCTTGCGGCGCAAGGCTTCCAGCGTCCCCTCGAACGAGGCCCAGCGGGTTAGCCCGTCTGGCTCACGCACTTTTGGCATGCGAGACTCTGCGCATCGTCACGCCCAAGTGCGCCTATGGATATCCGACACATACGCTATTTTCTTGCCGTCGCCGATTCGGGCAGCGTGGCTGCTGCGGCGCGGCAGCTTCATATCGTACAGCCCGCATTGAGCCGGCAGATTCGCGATCTGGAAGAAGAACTCGGCGCACCGCTTTTTTCGCGCAGCGCCAAAGGTGTCGAACTCACTGCCGCCGGCGAACAGTTTGCGCTGGATGCGCGCAGACTGCTGATCGATTTCCAGTCGGCGCGGCAGCGTGCATTGCGAGTCGCGCAGGGCAGTGCGGGCGCACTGCGGCTCGGGGTGTCGCCCACCTATAGCTGGCATCCGGCGATCCTGTCGCAGATCAACCGCTTCCGGCAGGCGCAGCCTGACATCTCGCTGCGTGTCGAGCCGCTGCTGGCGACGAAGCAGTTGACCGCGCTCGCGGAAGGCAAGCTCGATGGCGGATTTCTCGGCTGGCGCGACGTGCGCGACTCGCGGTTCGACGCGATCACGGTGCTGCGTTGCGGGCTGCTTATCGCAATGCCGAAGCGGGCATCAGCGACGATGAAGGTTCCTGAGCGGCTCGCCGATCTCGCACCGCTGCCCTGCGTGTGGTTCGATCGCGATACCGCGCCGACCTATTACGACTTCCTGATCCGCCAGTGTCAGCTGGCGGGGTTCTCGCCGAACATCGTGCAGCTCGGCGGCGACACGACGACGATTCTCGGGCTCGTGGCCGCGGGCCTCGGCTATTCGATCGTGCCGGACACCGCGCTGCATAGCTGCCCGCCCGGCACGCAGCTGATTCAGCATCCCGAACTGACCTTGACCTACCCGCTGGAATTCGTCTGGCGCCGCGATCACATGAACGGGCCGCTTGCCAAGTTCATGCGTGATATGGAGGCGCGCGTGCCGTTCGACCCGAACGCGAAGTGGACCGACGATGTACCGTCGAAGACCGACGCGGTAAAGTGATGCCGCGTGTTGGCTAAAGGTTCGAACCACCAAGACAAAGGAGGCACAAGGTTTCCCCGGTATCGAGAAAGCGCTGTGCTGAAAAAGCGGCGCCGCGCAGCCGGCGCCGCACCCTCTGCGCGGCCTTGAAACGTGTGAAGCCGGCTCCCCGTTCGGTGACCCGTGCCGACAGAATTTGTGACGGATGGCCAGGTGCACGGCGCTCTGACGGTCGCTCGTGGAAGCGGTCGGGCAGGTCAGCGACGCCACTGCGTTTTCGTTCTTCGAGTCACGACCCGACGCCTTCTGATACACGCCGGACAGATAGATGTCCGTGCGCTTCGGCAGGAAGTAGTCGGCACCGAGTTCGCCCTGGTAGTACTTCGCGCCTGGATTCCTCGTGCCGTTCGTTTCGGCGACTTCGCTGCCGTGCATGTAGTTGAATCCCGCGCCCAGGAACAGTGCAGGCGTGAGCTGATACTTGAAGCTGAATTCCGCGTTGTTGAAGGCGGCGGAACTGCCGCGCTGATAGACCGACGTGCCGTTCGCACCGAGATTGCCGAAGCGGATGTTCGAATACGTGGCGCCGAGCGTTGCTGCGCCGATCGCGTACGTGCCGCCTCCCGCGATCACCTGATACGTATTTGCGGACGTATAGCCTGCGCACACCAGCGTCGAGACAGTCGCGGCCGTCGTGGTGGAGGTGCTGTTGCCGAACAGGCCGCCTGCTTTCGTCGGCGTGCGCGCGTCAGGTAACCGAGGCCATGGTTGACCGGACCATGGTTTTAGCCCCCGCCGAACGACACGATCTGGTTCTGCGTGAAGTTGCCCGCCACGCCGCCGAGGCTGTACGTACCGCCAAACGTCGGGCCGTTGAAGTTCGGGCTCGTGTACTTGATGGTGTTGTCGGTGCGGTACAAGTTATTGAAGTCGTCGACGTCACTCGCGTGCGCCGCGATGGTGCCGCCTCATACGTCGGTCACGCTCAGGATGCCGACGTAATCCACCACCGAGTGCCGGGTTGCATGCCATCGCCCACCTTGAGCGCCTGCGTAGCGGACATGAGCTCCTGTGGGAAGGCTGGCCGCCTTGTACATAATTAGGTATCCATATGAATAGAGCCGGGAGACAACATATGAAGATCAATTTTTGCGAGTATTACCTAAAAACTTGGCGACCTATACCTCAACGGTATAGCCCTGACCCTCAAGTTCACGTGGGTGAGGGTCGTAAATCGCCTTAATCACGCCACGGTCGCAACTACTCGAAAACATGATGCGCGGGCAGTGACGTTATCCTTATTTACTCTATGCCCGAGGTCAGAATGATCCGTTCTTTGCGTAGCAGGATGCTCATCATCGTGTTGGCGACCGTGACCGGATCGCTGCTGCTATCCGGTGGCGTCACCTATGCGATCGTCCGCAGCAGCACCCTCGATGCCATCGGCGCGAATCTCAGCGCGATCGCGAACAGCAACACCACCACTATCGTCCAGTGGGTCGCGTCGAAGAAGCGCGCGGTACTGGAAACCGCGGCACTCGTCGAGCACGGCGATCCGCAGGGGTTCGTGAAGCACATGGCGGCCGCCGATGGCTTCGAAGTCGCAACCGTCGGTTGGCCAGACCGCACGTTCTATTCGAATCATGCTACGCCGCCCGGCTACGATCCCACTACCCGCCCGTGGTACCTCGGGCCGATGAAGTCCGGCGAGCTGATCGTGACGAAGCCGTATCCCGATGCGGGTACGCACATACCCTATGTCGCGTTCGCCGCGCCGATCCGCCGCGACGGCGCGAGCCAGGGCGCGGTGAGCGGCGCGGTCACGCTCGACGGCATTCGCGACGTGGTGAATGCCGTGCATCCCACGCCGTCCAGCCTCGCATTCGTCGTCGCGAAGGACGGGATCGTGATTGCCCACCCGGACAACGCGCTGACGCTCAAGCCATCGACCAGCATCGCTCCGGCGCTGAACGCCGACGTGCTCGTCCATCTGGTAAACGCGAGCGAACCCTATGCGCTGGATATCGGCGGCGCGCGCAAGCTCCTGAAGGTGCAGCCGGTGAAAGGCACCGACTGGTATCTCGTCATCGCACTGGATGAGCGCGAGGCGACGGTCGGTCTGGGCGAGATGCTGCACGCGATGCTGCTGACCACCGTCGCGCTGACGCTGCTCGCGCTCGCCATTGCGGCCTGGCCCACGGCGACCGCCTTCCGCCGTCTCGCACAGGTGCGCGACGCGATGAATGAAGTGGGTAGCGGCGCGGGCGACCTCACGTGTCGGTTGCCGGTGCATGGGCGTGACGAAGTCGCGCAGATCGCGGAGTCGTTTAACCGCTTCGTCGACACCCTGGGCGTGCTGCTCGCGCGGGTTCGCTCCAGCGCTGACGCGATGCAGTGCGCGACCGCCGAAATTGAAACCGGCAACCGCGACCTGTCGCAACGCACCGAGCGCTCGGCCGCGAGCCTGCAGGAAACGTCGGCGGCGCTCACTCAGCTGACCGCGAGCATCGGCAAGTCGGTGGATGCGTCGAAGCAGGCGAGCCAGCTCGCCGCATCGACGAGCGAGATGGCCATGGGCGGCGGCACCGCGATGACGGCCGTCGTCGCGACGATGGAACAGATCTCGCGTTCATCCAGTTCGATCACGGAGATCATCGGCGTGATTGACAGCATCGCGTTCCAGACCAATATCCTCGCGCTAAACGCCGCCGTCGAAGCCGCTCGCGCCGGCGAGCATGGCCGTGGCTTCGCTGTCGTCGCCTCCGAAGTGCGCAGCCTTGCGCAACGCAGCGCGACGGCGGCGCGCGAGATCAAGCAGCTGATCGAGACCGCGTCGAGCAACGTGCAGGCCGGCGCGCACAGCGTGCGCAGCGCCGGCACGACGATCGACTCGATCGTCTCCGCGATTGGCCGCGTCAGCCAGATCATCTTCGAGATCGAAGGGGCGATGAGCGAGCAGAGCATCGGCATTGCGCAGATCGACCGCAGCGTGGCCGACATGGACAGTGCGACACAGCAGAATGCCGCACTCGTCGAGCAGTCGGCCGCGGCAGCATCGCTGCTGAACGATCAGGCGGAGGAGCTGGTAGGCGTGGTGGGCGTGTTCCGGCTTGGCGACCACCATGCGGGGGCGGGGGGATAGGTCGTGGCTTAGGTGGTGGCTCAGGGATGGTCTGCATAAATTCTATTCTGAATGCCAGCTCATGGAAGCTGTGCAACACGCTGCCCAGGAAAAGCTCGATGTCTCCACTGACCCAGTCAATGCACGCCGTACCACCATTCCTCCCTGTCGGCAATACGCGGCACGATCAAACACGATGGCCAGGCTCCCGCGACTGTTCACCGGTCTGATTTCGAAAGCCGGCAGCCCAAACCAAGGTTTGTTGCAATCTGCCAAACATAGACGCGGGAGTAGTGAACCCCAAATCGCCTGCCGATAAGCTCACGTAACCGTGCATTTGTCCAGGCATCACTGGAAAAACACTCTCTCGCGCGGAGCCGGAAAGGGCGCTTTCAATCCATGCCAGTGCCTCTTCGTCCAGAATGGAGGAACGACCGCCCACACTCATCTTGCTTAGTGCGTCCAGGCCGCCATTGGCGACAATGGCTTTGTATCGTCTCACGGTGTCGGTAGAAAGATGCAACGTCTCAGCAACATCGCAAACGGACGCACCGTCGACCAGCATTTGGCCCGCAGCCATTCTTCGTGCGACGCTAGGCAGCTCTTCGATGGGCCAGACTACAATGGAAAAGCAGGTGGTGTCAGGTAGAGGCCAAAATCACCGGCAACACACAAAAGCTGGGGGGATTCGTCACCTGGCTCGACAACTTCGACTTCTGGTTCAATATCGTAACGCCGTGACGGCATGCGGGTCCCTTCAAGGGAGAAGGGATCATGTGTGCCATCTGCGAATTCAAGGTTGAGTTCAACGTAAGCCATCCGCACGCGTTGACCGTAGCGGTCAACACTCGCGCGGCTATCGACGCGGCGCAGCTGCTGGAGCACACCTTTGACGGTGCGCTCGGACAGGCAAAAGCGCGGGCGTCAGCCATCAATGTGTTGAACGAACTGCAAACGCGCATCGAGCAAAGATTGACAAAAGAGGAGTTTGCCGCATTACCCGACTTCTATGTCCTACTAATAGAAAGCGGGACGTGGGGCTGCTTCCACGCAACGACGAACGGCTTCGATCCAGAGATTGTGCCGGATGTGCCCGAGGTCAATTCAGATGACCCAGCACAACGCGACATCGCGGCAATCGCCTCCGAGGCCGCGATCTGTGCGTTGCTGGACGGGAGCATGGCATTCGAGCGGGCATCCTCGGCAGGATTGATTGTCGTGGATGCTCTTCCAGCGGAAAACGCAGGCGTGCTGGCTGCGATAGCGGGGGCGAGTGGGATTGGTAGTCCAATCGTCCCGCGGGAATACGGTCCGATTGAAGGGCTTGGCGCTGGCATTCTGATTTGACCATGCGGAAGACGATTCGCTGAGTCCGTTTGGCGCGTATGCGGACAAAGTTAGCGGCAAGACTGACCTGGGCCTTCTAATTCTCAGGTCGCCCTATGTGCGTCTCTACCGTACCAATCCGGGTGTTCCATCTTGTTCCGTCGAGACTCCTGTCTAAGCGGAAGGCATTACTCGCTCATCCCGGATGTCCCCGTCTGGATCGAAACGGACATCCGGGCGGCAGGAACTACCTTCAGACGAAATTCTGTTTATGGCCGGACACGGTCTGATACTGAACGAGTTTATTTCGCGCACACTACGACAAGGCCTAACCAGCAATCTCGTGCAGCCCCACCCTCTGCTACGCGCCTATTTCGGCGGCGCCCAATCGTCGACACCGTTGCTGACGAAGATCGCCTTAACCGTGCCGTCTGCTTCGAGCTTCGCCAACGAGCGATTTATTTTCTCAAGGAGTTGATCATTTCCCTTTCGCACCGCAATGCCGATCTGAGGTTTCGGTGACTGCGACCGGTAGGAGCTTACAATTCGCAGATTTGCGAGTCGACCGTGTTTCGAGGCGTATATCGTGTCAGGGCCGGACGTTACAGCTGCCTTGATCTCGCCCGCAACGACCGCCGACCACACTTCTTCCAGTGTGTCATAGACCTTGATCTTCGAGAAACCGCTAACGCGTTGCAAGAGCGCAAGTTGAATGCTTCCCTTCTGTGCGCCCACCGGGAAATTTTTAAGGTCTGCCAGACCTGCATAGGCCGTCGTGTCGCTCGCCAGGACGACGACCACTTCCGCTGGCGCGTCGTAAACCGGGTTGCTGAAATCGACCTGTTGAGCGCGGGCGGGCGTGATCGCCATATTAGTGGCGATTACGTCGATCTTGCCGCTAGCCAGCGCCGGGATGAGGTCGCCAAATACCATCACCTGATACTGGACCGGCAGGTCAGCATCTTTGGCGATGGCGTTTGTCAGATCGACGAAGACCCCCGAAAGCGAGTTCGAGTTCCTGTCGTGGAAAACCCAAGGCGGCACGTCCTGACCTGCGACCTTGAGTAGTTTTTGCTCTGGGGAAAGTGGAGAACAACCTATCGCGCCCAACGAGACGACCGTCGCGATCATGATTTCGCTGAACTTGCTCATGTTGCCCTCTCGTGATCGCAGCCGCCGTGCCAGCACTAGAAGTCTCATGATTCGCCAGACGACGATTGATCCCTTGGAGTATGTCTCAAGCGCCCGTTTCAAGCAGGCCACAATACTGGCAAATCTAGCCGGGCAGTGGAGGCGCGATCTGCTGAGCACGGTCGTGGGAAGAGGTCAAACTGCTCCATTTACGGAGCAAGAATCGCGCAGTTCGTCTGCTACCTTGGGCCAGCGCTCACCAGAAACAGCGACTTAGCAGTCTTCGTGCAGACTCACCGTACATGGAACTAGCGAACAGAGGGCAGGACTGTGGCCGGAGAGAGGTCGAGTTCTCTCGCGTAAGCGTCCAGATACTGTCCTATGTGGGCCTTCAACGTTTCGACGAATCGCTTAATTTTCGCGTCAACGAACTGGCGCGACGGATAGACGGCGTAAACGTTCCGAACGTGTGCGTGGTATTGCGGCAGGACGCGAACGAGCGCGCCGCGGCGCAGGTCATCCATTGCTGAGAATGCTGCGAGGAGACCGATTCCTGCGCCATCCCGAAGCGCTTGTGACATCGAGTCCATATCGTTGAGGCTCAAATGCGGTCCGGCGGGGCGGAAGGTAGCGTCGCCAGCAGTGCTCTCAAGATGCCACTCGTCGGGTGCGTAATCGACTGTCCCGAGCAACACGCATTGGTGTTCGATAAGGTCTTCCGGACACGTCGGTGCTGGATGGGCCGCCAGATACTCGGGTGATGCTGCGAGGATGCAGTGGCTGGTGCCAATGTTCTGGCTGACGTAGGCGGAGTCGGGCAGCGTTCGAGTAATCACGATACCGACGTCAAGTTGTTCTTCCAGCAGATTCGGCATGCGCTGGGACAGCAGAAGGTCGACCGAGACCTCCGGATACGAGCCCCGGTACGCCATAACGGCCCGAGTTACCAGAGTGCGCCCAAGCCCGGGCACCGAGTGGACGCGCAACGTGCCGCGTGGCTCGAGCAGGGCGTCACGAGCCTCAGCTTCGGCGTGCTCCACGTCGGTCAAGATGGCGACACACCGGTCGTAGAACCGCCGTCCCGCATCGGTGATGACAAGGCGGCGCGTCGACCGCTGCATGAGCCTCGTGTCCAGCGCCTCTTCAAGCACTGACACCGCGCGTGAGATGTTTCCGACCGTGGTGTTGAGATGGTTAGCAACCGAAGTGAAGCTGCCCATTTCAACAACTTTTACAAAAATCGACATGTTGTATAGCTTATCCATCCAACCAGTCCCATTCGTCTGATTTCATCGTATCGGCGCCGCGTGGCTTACGTGCCATGAAGCATGGGCGTCCGGCCGTGATAGGCGAGTGCCGCCTTGCATGTCGCTAAGCATAACCGCGCGGAGCGGGCGGATTTTCCCTCTCACGGAAAGAATCATTCCATCTGCCCTGGCTAAATCCGTTCGGGCTTCCCGCCTAGACTGGGTTCCGCAGACAGGCACTCATTGACAGCCACAAGTCAAAGCGCCCCCTCCAGTCTCGCTGGACCTGACTACGTTGGGAGAAGCTCAATTATGTGGCCAGGCCCGAGTGCGAATTCATTTCGGATTGCCCACTTTATGAGGCTGGAAACATGAACGGTCACTACGACTCCCTCTATCTTTTCATCAACGGCGAATGGATTGCTGCCGGCGAACGCGAAACTGCTCCGGTCGTCAATCCCGCTACGTTACAGGAGTTGGGCCGCGTGCCGCTTGCAACGGCGGCTGACCTCGACCAGGCACTGCGGACGGCAAAGCATGCGTTCGACGTCTGGCGCAACACGGTGCCGGCAGAGCGCGCGCGTATTCTTAAAGGCGGCGCCAACCTGATTCGCGAGCGCGCCGCTCACATCGCCGAACTGCTAACGCTTGAGGAGGGCAAACCTCTTGCCGAGAGCCGTGATGAAGTGCTGCGTGCTGCCGAGTATTTCGAATGGTTCGCGGAAGAAGCCCGTCGCATCGACGGTCGCGTTGTCCCGTCGAATCGCCCTGGCGTGCAACAACTGGTGAAGAAGCAGGCTATCGGGCCGGTCGCGGCCTTCACGCCGTGGAATTTCCCGGCCATCACGCCGGCTCGCAAGCTCTCGGCGGCACTGGCTGCGGGCTGCAGCGTCATCATCAAGCCCGGCGAGGAAAGCCCGGCAACGGCACTCGCGCTTGCCCGCGCACTCGACGATGCAGGTTTGCCCAAGGGCGTGCTGCAGGTCGTCTTTGGCGTGCCCGATGAGGTGTCGAAGACGCTAATTGCGTCGCCGATTATCCGCAAGGTGACGTTCACCGGCTCCGTTCCCATCGGCCGGCTGCTCGCCGCGCGTGCCGCCGAAGGCGTCAAGCCGATTACGCTCGAACTTGGTGGACACGGCCCCGTGCTGGTGTTCAAGGACGCGGACGTCGCACGGGCTGCCGTCGAAGGCGCGGCGAACCGCTTCCGTGGCACCGGCCAGATCTGCATCTCGTCGACACGCTTCCTGATTCAGCGCGAGGTCTATCACGAGTTCGTTGGCCACTTCGTGTCCGCTACGCAGGCGCTCAAGGTGGGCGATGGCATGCAACCCGGCACGCAGGTCGGCCCGCTCGCGAACCCGCGCCAGATTGCCAAGATGGAAGAACTTGTCGGAGATGCGGTGGCGCGCGGCGCAAAGGTGCTGACTGGCGGAAAGCGCGTCGCGGGCGACGGCTACTTCTTCGAACCGACCGTGCTCGCCGACGTGCCAATGGACGCCCGCGTAATGCACGAAGAGCCTTTCGGTCCCATCGCAGTGCTGATGCGTTTCGACGAACTGGAAGACGGTCTCGCTGAAGCGAACCGTCTGCCGTACGGCCTCTCGGCCTATGCGTTCACGAATAACGCGCGCACCGCTATCGACGTTGGCGACGGGCTGGAAGCCGGCATGATTGGCATCAACCAGTACCGCATCGTGTCGACCAAGCTTCCGTTCGGTGGCCTCAAGGAAAGTGGAATCGGCTCCGAAGGTGGTGCCGAAGGCATCGAGTTCTATCTCACCAACAAATTCATCAGCCAGATCTGAGGAGCGCCCAATCATGTCAAAAGCCAATTTCGAGAGCCCGCGCGAAGCCGCGCGTGCGTTCACGCCGAAGCTCGCTGCACTCGTCGACGACGTGCTGTTTCCACAGGTCTGGGGTGACGCTGCGTTGTCACCGCGTGACAGAAGTCTCGTGACCATCGCCGCCCTGATTGTTGGGGGGCATCACGACGAACTCCCCGCGCATCTGCGGCGTGCCGTGAGCAACGGCGTTACGCGCGAAGAGCTTGCGGCAACCATTACCCACCTCGCGTTCTACGCAGGTTTTCCGGCCGCTATCTCGGCTTCCGCCGTCGCGCAATCGACGCTCGACGATGTACAGGCATAACAGGACACGCGACCATGAAAGCAATCACCTTCAACGAATTCGGCGATGCCGACGTTCTCAAACTCACCGACGTTCCCGACCCGGAACTGCGTCCCGACGACCTGCTGGTCCGTGTCCACGCGGCAGGCGTGAACCGCGCTGACCTCACGCACCGACGCGGCGGTTACGGTCGGCCGAATTTTGGCGACTCAACCATTATGGGGCTGGAAATCGCGGGCGAGGTGCTAGAAGTCGGCGCATCGGTCGAAGGCTACAAGGTTGGCGACCGCGTGATGGGTGTGGTCGGTGGTGGCGCATACGCCGAAATGGCCCGCATCGATTGGCGCATGGCGATGCCGATTCCTGAGCAGCTCGATTACGTGCACGCAGCGGCCATCCCCGAAGTGTTCGTCACGGCTCACGAAGCGATGATGCATCTCGGACGGCTCAAGCAGGGTGATTCAGTTCTCATTCATGCGGCGGCTGGCGGTGTGGGCTCTGCTGCGGTCCAGCTCGCATACGCAACCGGCGCGACCGTGTTTGCGACCGCCGAGGCGACGAAGCTCGAACGCGTTGTTCAACTGGGCGCCGACCATGTCATCGATTACCGGACTCAGGATTTTGCGGCTGTCGTAGCCCAGAAGACCGGTGGCAGAGGCGTCGATGTCGTAATTGATTTCGTGGGCGAGCCCTATTTCGCGCGCAATATCGCTTCGCTCGCGCATGGCGGCCGTTTGGTTCAGGTCGGGATTCTGGGAGGGGGTGGCCAGGTGAGTGTTGACTTGGAGACCATTCTCTACCGCCACATCCAGATCATCGGCACGGTCATGAAGTCGCGCGCCCAAGCCGAAAAGCACGCCATGGTGCAACGTTTCCGTGAACATTGGCTCAACCGCTTCTCCGGTGGCAGGCGCCTCGAGCCCGTTGTCGACAGTACGTTTCCTCTAGCGCTTGCTGCCGATGCCCACCGACGTATGGAATCGGCGGGGAATGTGGGGAAAATCATCCTGACGACGATTTGAGCGGCAGCGACAGGCTGTCGGTTACGCTCCGACCGAGTGGCTGAAACTTGTCGAGTTTCAGCCGCCTATCTGCAGCCTGTTGAGTGTCTCATCTTGGCCGAACAGGGCCGACGGAAACGTCGCGGAACGCTGATCACGGCAGATACGGAAGGCATAGATCGACACACTGCGGCCGGGCGACGTCGGAGTACACTTCCCGGCCAACAGGGACAACGCTCTCGAATCAGGCATCTCGATCTGTTGCCTTGAGCAACGCAAGGGTTTCGCAAAAGCCCGGATAACAGGCGCATGATCGGAGATCGAAAACGCGCCGGCTACGCAGCCTCACCATTGTTGTAGCTCGGCCGCAAGCCGACGCGATCATCCATGCGCTAACACGCCAGTCCTGCGGTCTTCATTGCGTCTCATCGGTCCACGTATAGGTCGGTAGCTTACCTAACGGTGGGGCTCCGATCTGCAACGTTACGTCGCGCATCGACGTTAACTCGATGTTGCGCAGATCGCCCATGTAGCGCCGGGAGTCGCCATTGTCGTTTATATACGCGACCACATTACCCACGACACCCGCAACATTGGTGCTGCTAAGCGGTTGCCCCCAGATATCAAAGAAATCGCCCAAGGTATACTGCTTGATGGCAGGCGACTCCATATGAATGATGCCAGTCTGATCGTGCGTATGCATCTCATAGGTGCACTGGGACAATATTCCCACATTCATCGGCATCGCAAGCCATTGTCCGTTATTGATAATCGCCAGATGCGCGTGAACGTGATAGATCGCGCTCATGTTAGCTGCACAGGCCAAACCGTCTACGTCAGCCCCTTTCCCGCCTGCCGACGTGTTGCCATTCGACCAATACGGGGTGCCGACTGTGCCGCCGTACGTAAGCGTCGTCGCGTTCGCATCGAACGGCGGCGGGTCAGTCCAGGTGTAGCTTGGGATTAGCGTCAACGGAGAACCGACCGTTATGGTCACTTCTCCATGCGGCGGAAGCACCAGGGCGGCAGGGTCGCCCTGATATTGTGAAAGCACGCCACCTTCGTTGACGTAGACGGCCACGCGTCCTCCCGTCAGACCGGCTACGTTGGACGTACTCAGCGGCTGGCCCCAGATTGCAAAGAACTGACCCAACGTATAAGAAGCGCCGGAAGTTGCATCCATGCGAATCTTGCCGCTGGCGTCGACTGTATGCAACGAATACGCGCAGCCGGTCTGAGCGGTCATGGTCGGTTCAACGGTGCCGATATTAGCCGGCAACGCAAGCAAGCGGCCGTTCTGATAGATCGACAGGTGCGTGTATGTATAGACACTTCCGCGTGTCACACAATTAAGGCCGCTCACGGGTTGGCCAGTCCCACCAGTGGATGTAGATCCCGAGGCCCAGTTGGAATCGCCGAGGGTGGTGCCGTCAGCTACGATGGACGCGGAGGCCAATCGCGGTGTCGTAGCACCCGCATCCGATGCTCCCGAAGAAGGCGCGGGGGCGGTCGCGCCTGCACCGTTTGCACCTGTGTTTCCGGGATTTGAAGCGCTCCCGCCGCCACCACCGCCGCAACCCGCGAGAGAAAGAACAATACCGAAAGCGATGATTGATGCGCCCAGCCGATGCGACATTAGGTGCTCCGTTGCATAAGATTGGTTGAACGAGGCGGCGATGCCGGCAACATTCGCAAATGAATCAGACGCTGATGAAATCAGATGCCTACACGGGCACTAAGTGAATGCTCTTGCTCACTGTGTAAGTGCCGCGTCCTGTGAAGAGGTGCCTCAGCGTAGCAGATGCATCCGGGGCAAGAATGTAACAAACACCTACGATTCGCGACTTTCTGTTGGCGCGTTTGGCTGAGTCTATTGAAGTGCGGGAAGAAACGTTTCGAGCGACATAGTATTCAAATTATTTATCGCAGCTTGAACGGATCCGTGAGACGAACGCCCGTTTCTTCGACCTCCAGTTTTCGGCTATGCACATTCGGCTCGCTGGCGGACACGGCGTCTGCTATCCGGACCAACATGTGACTGGCGAGAGATCTTGAAAAATGACGAAAACGAAAGGGGCAATCGATGCCGTTGCGCTGGCGTTGACATCGGCAGCGCATGCGCAAGGCAGCGTGACGCTGTACGGCATCATTGATGCCGGCATCACTTATACCCAACAGCCAGGGCGGTCAAAGCAATGCGCAGACTGTGAGCGGGATCAATCAGGGAAATCGCTGAGGTCTGCGCGGAACGGGAGATCTCGGTAGTGGATTCAATACAGTTCTCGTATTAGAAAGTGGCTTCACCAGCTTCAATGGCACGTCTCAGCAAGGCGGACGTGGAGTCTGACAAAGTGATAGCCCCATGGAACAACCCAAGAGCCACGAGATTAACCCGGTCCGTCGGAGGCGTGAGAGGATGGCGCCTCCTGCTGAGTATCGACCAGCATTTTCGAGAATGCCTCCGCCGCCGGAGACAAGGTCTTGTGTTTCAGGCGAACGACCGCAATCATGCGACGGAACTCCGGTTTCATGATGGGCCTGACCATCAAAGCTGGGTCAGAGCGCGAATTGAAGCCGCTCGTCGGCAGTAGTGCGACGCCCAGTCCCGCCTGCACCAATCCAACTGCCGTCGACATATAACTCGCCTCGCAGGCTGGAACCGCGACGCGCCCCTCGGACGCGAACGCGAGATCAACGATACGACGCGCGTTGCTGCCGGGCGCCATCAGTATCAGATCATGTCGCGCAAGCTCTTCCACGTCGATTGTCGGAGCCTCGTGGATGGGATGGCCCTTTGAGTAAACTGCACACATCTGCTCCTTGAGCAGCGGGACGCCTTCGAGGTCGTTATCGCCAGGCATGATATCGGTGATGCCGAACTCCACATCGCCCGATTTGACCAGCGCAATCACGCGACTTCCCAACGCATCCTGCAAGGCGAACGTCACCCCTGGGTAGAGCTTGCGAAAATTGGCAATCTTTTGGGGTAGGTACGAAGACGCGACGGACGGAAGACATCCCACGCGAACTATTCCCGTGCGTACGTCTCGCAGATCCTGTGCCGTGCCAACCACTGTATCAAGTTGCTGCAGCATCGCCGACAGTGGAGCAACCAGCTCGTGACCGCTCGTAGTCAGCCGGAGCCGACGGGTCGTGCGGTCGAACAGCTTCAGCGCAAGCGCGTCCTCCAGCTGCTTTATCTGCATTGTCACTGCGGGCTGGGTGCGGTGCAACGCTTCCGCAGCCAACGTGAAGCTGCCATAACGGCTCACCGCGATAAAAGCGCGCATCTGCGCCAGCGTAACGTTCATGACGACTCCATCCCATATACGTTAAATAACATTACCTTATAAATAGTGACGACAAAAGCAATTTGTCTTATGTGACTCAAATGGGTACTGTTTGATCTCGGCGAGAAGAGTCACGGGATATTTATGAAACGCACAACGCTGCGCGAGATCGCGCATTGCCGTTCTGGCGAAAAAGGTAACGATTCAAACGTTTCAGTGATCGCATACCGATCCGAGGACTACCCGTTGCTGGTTGAGGCACTGACAGTCGAGGCCGTCACCCGCCTCTACGGTCCGATTACCAAAGGGACAATCACCCGGTATCTGGTGCCGCGCGTCGGTGGTATGAACTTCGTACTGCGCGACGTACTGGAAGGCGGCCGCTCCCGCACCCTGGCATTCGAAGAGTCGGGCAAAGCCCTGTCGTCATTGATGCTGACGATGCCACTCGACGTTCCGGATTCATTCGTCGAGCGTTCGGCGGACGTTTTTCACAAAAATCGACAGGCAAAGCAGCAGGAGACGCAATGAAAACCATCCGATTGGGCTCGGCGACAGGCTGGGCGCGTGACCGGTTTGAGCCAGCGCAACAACTGCTGATGCACGGCAATATCAACTACCTGTGCTTTGACTCGATGTCGGAAGTCACGATGAGCGCGGCGCAGGTGCAAATGATGGAAAGTCCACACGGCCCCCCCCCGTACGATCCCTATCTCGAACCCCGCCTCGCGCCGCTCCTCGCGGACTGCAAGGCTCGCGGCGTGAAAATCGTCACTAACCAGGGCTGGCTTGATCCTGTGGCGGCTGCCGACAAGGTACTGGAGATCGCCCGCTCTCAGGGCATCACTGATCTTAAAGTCGCTGCCGTCGTCGGGGGCATCATCGTTAACCGCGTCGCAGACATGGGACTCGACTTCGTCGAGACTCGGAGCGCGATAGCGGAGCGCCGCATGGACATAGTGTCCGCAGAGGTGTACCTCGGTGCCGAAGGCATCGTCGAAGCGCTACGACAAGGTGCCGACGTCGTCATTACAACGCGCGTCGCTGACGCTTGCGTGTATCTCGGCCCGCTCGCCTATGAGTTCGGCTGGGATTTCGATGATCATCACAGTATCGCAAAAGGCATGATCATCGGCCATCTGCTCGAATGTGGCTGTCAGGTGAGCGGTGGTTACTTCGCCGACCCGGGCTACAAGGATGTCCCCGATCTCCACAACGTCGGCAATCCAATTGTCGAGGTAACGCCGGAGCGCGTGGTGATCAGCAAACTGCCGAACACCGGCGGTGTGGTAACAGAGGCCACCTGCGCCGAACAGCTGCTTTACGAGGTTCAGGATCCGGCCAGTTATCTGTGCCCAGATGTGATCGCGGACTTGACGCGCGTGAGCTTCAGGCAGATCGGCAAGGACCAGGTTGAAGTTTTCTTCGATGAAGCGGGTCGTCCGAAGACGCCTACCCTTAAGGCATTGGTGGGGCTGCGCGAAGGATTCATGACCGAAGAGATGGTGCTGTTTGCTGGTCCCGGCGCGCTTGCTCGCGCAGAACTGACCAAGGATGTCCTGCGAAAACGCTTCGAAATGGTTGCGCTCAACGCTGTTGAGATCCGTATGGACTATATCGGACTGAACGGCGTACATCGCGAGTCGTCACCGTCGCCATCAGAAGAACCTTATGAGATCGTGCTGCGAATCGCGCTGAAGACCGCTACACGCGCGGAAGCGGACAAGTTGCGCCGAGAGGTCGATCCGCTCGCCGTCAACGGCACGTCGGGCACCGGGAAATGGGCTACCAGTTCGCCGGGATCACGCGTGAGACCGGTCGTCGGTCTGTATTCCGCGCTTGTTCCACGCGAAGCGATTCCAGTTGAACTGTTCATGCGCTCGATTGGCGGCGACTCGACCCGTACGCCGATCGTGCCAGCAGTTGCGAGTGTTGTTGATGCCGCCTGACGCCGTACCGCGCTTCGTTCTGCCGCAGGGCGCGTGCGATACCCATGCGCACGTGATTGCTGCAAGTGGGTATCCACTCGATCCGGGCCGACTCTATGATCCAGAGCCCGCCTCGGAGGCCGCCTATCTGTCGATGCTGGACCGGTTCGGTTTCACGTATGGCGTGCTGGTACAAGTGAGCGTCTACGGGACGGATAACCGCTTTCTCATCGACGTCCTGCAACGGCATCCGAAACGTCTGCGCGGCGTCGCCGTCGTTGATCCAGAGATCGACGATAAGACGCTTGCCAGATTGCGAAAGGTGGGAGTGCGAGGTGTCCGGGTTAACGCGTTATACGGCGGTGCCACTCGGCTGGCAGCATTGTCCACGCTGGCTGCCCGGGTCGCAGAATTCGGCTTGCACATTCAACTTTACGCTGACGGCGAGACGTTACAACGGCACAGTGAAATGTTAAGCGGGCTGCCATGTCCGCTTGTCCTTGATCATATTGGCCACTCGCAGGCGAGCGAAGGAATTGACGACGCAGGGTTTCAGACTGTGTTGCGACTTGCCGCAATGCCGCACGTCTGGGTGAAGCTGTCGGGTGCGAACCGGCTTGGAACACCACCGGGATTCAGCGACACGATCGATTTCGCGCGTGCGCTCGTTGACGTATCGCCCGACAGACTGGTGTGGGGCTCCGACTGGCCGCACGTCGCCTGCGACCCGGTGAGGACAGACGATCTTTTCGACCTGTTGCCGCAATGGGTACCTAACGCAGGCGCGCGTGACAGGATTCTTGTCACTAACCCAGCACGTCTGTATGGCTTTGAGCCGGTGTTAACTGAAGGCCAGGTTGCCGGGTGAACCGCTGATCGAAAAATAATGCCCACACGACAAACGGGCTTAAGACACTATCAAGGAGACGACGATGAGACTTTTGAGCAAGGGAGGCTTCGCGTCAGCGGAGGAATATGCGGTTTACAGCAAGATAGCAGCGCGGCTGCTGCCTTATCTCCTTCTTCTATACATCGTCGCTTTTCTCGACCGCATCAACGTGTCATTCGCGAAGTTGAGCATGGCTGCAGACATTGGCTTGAGCGACACGGCGTACGGGCTCGGGGCAGGTATCTTCTTTATCGCATTCTGTATCTTCGAAATACCGAGCAATCTTCTGCTGCAACGCTTTGGGGCACGCTTCTGGATCGCGCGGATCATGGTGACGTGGGGCCTGATTTGCGCCGCGATGGCCTGGATCTCGACGCCAATGCATTTCTACATATTGCGGTTCATGCTTGGCTTTGCCGAAGCAGGTTTTTATCCAGGCATCATCCTGTACCTGACCTACTGGTTTCCGTCGCGACTGCGCGGGCAGGCAACTGCAGTGTTCGTAGTTGGAATCGCGCTTGCAGGTGTAATCGGTGCACCGGCGTGTGGCTGGATCATGTCGCATATGCAAACCTTCTCATTGTTTCGAGACTGGCAATGGTTGTTTTTGCTAACTGGCATGCCTGCGATCCTGCTTGGCGTGAGCACGTACTTTTATCTGCAGGATTCGCCACAGGACGCACACTGGCTTAACGATGCCGAGAAGCGTTTTGTCACGGAAGACCTTGCCCGCGACCCGGCCAATCACCGGGAGCATCACCGTCTTTCCGACGCATTCAGCAACCTGTGGGTGTGGGTTCTGGCCTTAATTAACTTTACGATTGTCATCTCCCTCTACGGTGTGTCGTTCTGGCTTCCTCAGATCGTAAAAAATCTTGGCGTGGACAACACTTTCTATAACGGCTTGCTCGTTGCGATCCCATCATTGTTGGCGGCAATTACGATGGTGCTGGTGGCAAGGCACTCGGACCGAACCTTGGAGCGTCGCTGGCACGTAGTTGGTTGCGCAATCGTGGCAACGATAGGACTGCTGCTCGCAGCGATTTATCCGGGCCAAGCTTATGTATCGCTCTTCGGACTGTCGCTTGCAATGATGGGGGTGCTGAGCGGATTTTCGATGCTTTGGACAGTCCCACCATTGCTCTTGTCGGGCACGGCAATCGCTGCAGGCATCGCGTTGATCACCACAGTTGGAAATTTTGGCGGCTATGCAGGTCCTTATCTTGTCGGCTATGTCAAGCAGGTCACTGGACATCTCGAATACGCGCTGTACTGTCTTGCCGCACTTTCGCTACTCGGGGCGATTGCCACCGCATTGCTTCCGGTTCTCCGACAGCCGGAAACTGCATCACGCGAATGGGTGACAGCACCTTCGCGGCAATGATAACGATTCAGTCGGATCGTAAATTTCCCCGCCACGCGCGGCTTTGGAAAACATGAGCCAAACACAGAAGCGGGCAAGCTTCCCGGTTGGACAATGCTGGTCTCGCTGCTAGGGTGCGCGATTGCCCTTGTGGTTCTGTTGGCGAGCCGACACTTCGGCCTGTCGTGGTGGATCGACGTGGCTGTCTCGATCGCAGTTGCGGTTTGTCGCGTCTTTCTGGATGGCCAGCGTGCGAGCTGATTGAAAGACTCTATGACAATTCATCTCACTGACCACTGATCATTGAACAGTATGTTCGGCTTGCGTGCGGGGCACCGGCTTTTGCTTCTGGTTGCACAATACACGCTTCGATTATTCGTGTGGCGTCCCGTCATGGCAATCAAAAACCTTCTCAGAAGGCTCGACCTCACCACGCTGCAACTCTTCCTTGCTGTCTACGAAGAAGGCACGCTCACGCGTGCCGCCGAGCGCGAGGCGATTGCGGTGTCCGCCGCGAGCAAACGTCTGCTTGAACTCGAACAGGCGGTGAATGCCACGCTGTTCCAGCGCAATGCGCGCGGCATGACGCTCACGGCCGCGGGCGAAACGCTGCTGCACCATGCACGGCGCGTGATGCGCGACATCGAGAACATCGGCATCGAACTCGCGGACCACGCGAGCGGCGTGCTCGGCTACGTGCGGATGATGGCGAATCTGTCCGCGATCGTGGAGTTTCTGCCCGAAGATCTGCGCGGTTTCCAGCTCGAACACGAGCGTGTGAAGCTCGACCTCGAAGAGCGGCCAAGCGCCGCCGTGGTGCAAGGTGTGGACGACAGCCTCGCCGATCTGGGCATCTGTTCCGCCGACGCCGACACGCACGATCTGCAGGTGACGCATTACCGGCACGATTCGCTGGTTCTCGTGATGCGCGACGATCATGCACTCGCGGCACGCAAAAGCGTGGCCTTCGCGGAGACGCTCGACGGCGATCACGTCGGCCTGCACGCGGCCAGCTCGATCAACGCGCGCACGCATCTCGCCGCGCGTCAGGCCGGCAAGCCGTTGCGACTGCGCATCCACGTGCCGGGCTTCGACGCCGTCTGCCGGATGGTGCAGGCGGGGATGGGTGTGGGCGTATTGCCGCACAAGGTGTTTCAACTGATGGGCGTGCCGCTCGGCCAGATCGGCACGCGGCTCGAAGACGACTGGGCCGAACGCAGTCTGGTGCTCGTTGTACGCGACGTCGAGGCGTTGTCGCCCGTCAGCCGTCTGCTGTTCGACCATTTGCGAACGGTCGAGGCGGCGCAGGATCAGCAGAAGTCGTTGGCCAATCCGCCGCCAGAGCAAAGTTCACTGCCCCAGACTGCCGCTTCGCTGCGCCGCCCAGCGCGCTAGCGGCCTCGTCGACCGTTCGCCGTCCGCGAACGGTCGTTGCCGAAATGCGGTTGGACGCCGCCCACGCGCCGCTCCTAAGCTGTCTCCCATTACGGAACCCGCTTTGGAGACAGCATGATGGGTGGACCCCTTCAGGGAATTCGCGTGGTCGAGATCGGCACGCTCATTGCCGCGCCGTTCGCCGCGCGCCTCATGGCCGAGTTCGGCGCGGAAGTCATCAAGATCGAAGCGCCCGTGACAGGCGATCCGCTTCGCAAATGGCGCAAGCTGCACGACGGCACGTCGCTCTGGTGGTATCTGCAGTCGCGCATCAAGAAATCGATCTGCGTCAATCTGAAATCCCCCGATGGCGTGGAGGTGGTCAAAAGACTGGCCGCGGATGCCGACGTCATCATCGAAAACCTGCGCCCTGGCGCGCTCGAAAAGCTCGGCCTCGGCTGGGACGTGCTGCACGCAATCAATCCCAAACTGACGATGGTGCGTATTTCCGGATACGGCCAGACCGGTCCTTATCGCGATCGTCCGGGCTTCGGCGCGATCGGCGAGGCGATGGGCGGCATCCGGTACACGACCGGCGAAGCGGACGGTGCGCCGGCGCGCGTCGGTGTGAGTCTCGGCGATTCGCTCGCGTCCCTTCACGGCGTAATCGGCGCGCTGATGTCGCTCCTGCGGGTGAAGACGGGGCAGGGGGACGGCCAGGTGGTGGATGTTTCGCTCGTGGAAAGTGTCTTCAACCTGATGGAAAGCCTCGTGCCCGAATACGACCTGCTCGGTCACGTGCGCGAACGCAGCGGTGGCGCGCTGCCTGGCATTGCGCCTTCCAATACATATCGCACGGAAGACGAAGGCTTCGTGGTGATCGCAGGCAACAGCGATCCGATTTTCCGCCGGTTGATGCACGTGATCGGCCGTCCTGATCTGGCCGACGACCCCGCGCTTGCGCACAACGACGGCCGCGCGGCGCAGTGTGCAATGCTCGACGAAGCTATCACTGCGTGGACCTCGCATCACGCCACCGAAGACGTGCTGGCCGCTCTCGACCGTGCCGAAGTGCCGGCCGGGCGCATCTATTCGGTGGCCGACATCGTTGCCGATCCGCACTACCGGGCGCGCGGCATGTTGTTGGAGGCCGACCTGCCCGGCGGCAGCAAGGTGAAGATGCCGGGCATCGTGCCGAAGCTGTCGGACACGCCGGGCGAAGTGCGCTGGCAAGGCCCGGCGCTCGGTGAACACACCGGCAGCGTGCTCGGCGACCTCGGCTTCGACAGCGAGGCAATCGAGCGGCTGCGCCGCGAAGGAGCCGTGCAATGAACGACCGCTACGAGAATGCAGAGAAGCTGGTCGTGCAGGAAGTCGCGCCGCGCGACGGTTTGCAGATCGAACCGACATGGGTCGAAACGGCTGACAAGATCGCGCTGATCGATTCGCTGTCGACGCTCGGGTTTGCGCGCATCGAGGCGGGTTCGTTCGTTTCGCCGAAAGCCATTCCGGCACTTCGAGACGGCGAGGCCGTGTTCCAGCAGATCGAGCGGCATCCCGGCGTGGTCTACGTGGCGCTCGTGCCGAATCTGAAAGGCGCGGAACGCGCGCTTGCGTCGCGAGCCGACGAACTGAACCTCGTGATGTCGGCGAGTCAATCGCACAACCGCGCCAATATGCGGATGAGCTGCGAGTCGTCGCTGGCCGCATTCGGCGACGTCGTGCGGCGCGTGAAGGACGCGTCGGGCGGTTCGCAGAAGGTGAGCCTGAATGGGACGGTGGCGACGGCTTTCGGCTGTCCGTTCGAAGGCGCGATCGCGGAGGACCGCGTGCTCGGCATCGTCGATATTTATCGCAAGCTGGGCCTGGACGGCATCACGCTCGCCGACACGACCGGCATGGCCAATCCGCGTCAGGTCGCGCGCATCGTGTCACGCGTGCTCGAACGCCTGCCTGCTGCCGCGCTCACGCTGCATTTTCATAACACGCGCGGGCTTGGCCTTGCCAATGTGCTCGCTGCGTACGAAGCGGGCGCGCGCCGCTTCGACGCCGCGCTCGGCGGCTTGGGCGGTTGCCCGTTCGCGCCGGGCGCGTCCGGCAACATCTGCACAGAAGACCTCGTCAACCTGTGCGCCGAAATGGGTATTCCGACCGGCATCGATCTCGACCAGCTGATCGTTCTATCGCGCGGATTGCCCGCGCTGCTCGGCCACGACGTGCCGGGCCAGCTTGCCAAAGCCGGCCGCAATCGCGACCTGCACGCTGTGCCCGATTACGTTCTGCAAATCTGACACCTTCAATCCACTAATCAAGCGACCGGACGGCCCCGCCGATTCCGGCACAGGAGACAACCATGAGTGACATGGGCGCCGTAGCGAGCGGCAGTCGTGAACAGAGCGGGGACGATGCCGCAGCGATCATCCGCAAGGTCGCATGGCGTTTGATGCCGCTCATCATGATCTGCTATCTGTTCGCTTTCTTCGATCGCATCAACATCAGCTTCGCAAAGTTCCAGCTGCAGGCGGATCTCGGCTTGACCGACACGGCGTACGGACTTGGCGCGAGTCTGTTCGTGATCGGCTACGTGCTGTTCGAAGTGCCAGGCAATTTGTTCCTCTACAAGGTCGGCGCGCGCCGCTGGATTGCGCGGATCATGATTTCATGGGGACTCGCCACGGCGGCAATGGTGTTCGTCAACAACGAATGGCAGTTTTACGGACTTCGCTTTCTGATCGGCGCGATGGAAGCGGGCTTCGCGCCCGGCGTGCTGTACTACCTGACGCTCTGGTTCCCACCGAGCTATCGCGGCCGCGTTACGTCGATGCTGTTTCTCGCGTCTGCGTTTTCAGGACTGGTCGGCGCGCCGCTCGCGGGGCTGGTGATCGGTCATATGAACGGCGTGCTCGGCATGCCGGGCTGGCACTGGCTCTTCCTGCTCGGCGGCCTGCCTTGCATCGTGCTTGGATTGCTGGTGCTGAGGCTGCTGAAGGACCGTATCGAAGACGCGGGTTGGCTCACGTCGGCGGAAAAGACGTTTCTCTCGACGCAGATCACGCAGCAGAGCCGTCATCCGGATACGGGGCATTCGCTGCTCGGCGCGATCCGCACGCCTGGCTTCATGATGCTGGGCCTCGTGTACTTCCTGATCCAGGTGGCGTCGTATGGCCTTAACTTCTGGGCGCCGCACCTGATTCGTGTGGCCGGTACGCATAATCCGACCGTGATCGGGTTGCTGACCGCGGTGCCATACGTGTGCGGCGCGATTGCGATGGTGGTGGTGGGGCGCCTTTCGGACGCGAGCGGTGAGCGTCGCAAATACGTATTCGGCTTGCTGATCGCGTCGGCAATCGGCTTCTTTGCGGCGGAAAGGCCACGGGTTCAAGTCGGGATATGCCCAAAACACCTTCGCGAAGCTAGCAGTCGGGAGCGGACGTGCTCTGATGGCATCGTGTCGTGCTGACGATGTGTCAGCCGTATTTATCGGCGCGAGGAATAGCGTTTTCACGACTGTTTTGCTGGCAGGCTTGCGCGGAGCTGCAGACAAGAGTGCCAGCGGCTTCATCAGGGTCTTTGACCTATTTAACTACGTCTCCGAAGAGGTGCCTAAGCTGATCCCAGACGACCAGCACCCAATTTTTAAGGCGGACAATCTTGAAGTGAACTTCCCTGTCGCATTAAGCCAAGGCGGGAAAAAGTTGCCAGATAGCCCGGACACTATGCCCACGAAGCACCAGGACGACCCTTGGACCGTGTTAGAGGCGATCTTGGTTGAGCTCTATCCCTTCGGACCACGGGATCAGGAGGTGTGGAGCCGTGCCGGTGGTGACTTGTCTCGCCTCCAAATTCATTCCACAAGTCAGGCTGCTTGGCACGCAGCGCTTCGCACCCTGAAACAGGGCGGGGGAGGCAGGCGTATCAACTTCGGCAGCTTGCTCAAGACAGCGAAGGAAGACTTTTCGCACCATCCGCAGTTGGCGATACTGCAGGCGCCTTGAATTGGATCGTTGGTGATTCCAAGCAACTGACATCGGATGTTTCCCCAAGTTTGCCGTCAGCTCTTGGCGGCCGGCGAAATTCGTTAAAGAAACGTCGTATGTCACAGATACGCCTTGGGGCGGTCAGCCATCCGGGCGCATCGAATGTCGCCTCTTGGCCGAGGCCGTGTCAAAACGCAGGCTGAGCGCGGAGTTCGAGAAAGACGACCCTCCAGATCGCGCTGTGTTGGCTTGGCGGTGCGCCGGGAGGGGTAAAGCGACCCCTGAAAACCGAGTACTTTTGGGTTTTTACACGGCCTCGGCCGAAAGCGGGCCCACGCAAACCTAGCAGGACCGCTGACCGCGGCAAATATGCGAAAGGCATGGGCCGACCCATTGCGGTCATTCGACAAGCGGGCGCCAACGGTCGCTATGGCGACGTGATCGGCCATTGAAACCTTGCAACGTGCGCTTCGATCGGCACGAAAGACATCTATCCGTCGCCAATGGCGAGGAATGCACCTTGAAATTTGGTGGGTCGCTCGATCTGACTTTCTTGAGACGAGTACGATCGTCAATAGACGTGCCTTACGACCGAAGGAACCGTTCGACTTTCTTTTTCAGCACCATAACGAGTTCGGGTTGCATATATTTGTACCGGTCTGGTATATCGAGGCACACGATCTTTTTATCCCTAAACTGGGACGAAAACCCCTTCGAAATCTTGGTCTTGTGTGCGCGTTCCATGACAAAGATCACCTGCGCCCACTCTATTTGCTCTGCTGACAGGACGGTCTCTGCGTCCGGTGCGAGTCCTGCAGAATCGGTCTCAACTCCTGGCCAAGCAGCGAACACCGCTTCTGCAGTTGGACTTCGGAGCCGATTACGACTGCAAACGAAAAGCGCTCGAATCAATATGGCCCCGGAGATGTGACGTTCGTCGTATGTTAGCGGACACGACCGTTATCGGCCGACAACCGGTCGTTCGACTGACACCGCTTAAAGACTGAAGATGGCCAATTCGGAAGCTCGGGCGGTACCCGTCAGCCGCCGGCCCGATATCGACGCGAACTTCCCTAGTCGACCCCAAGGCGACACTCACAATCCCAAAGACCGCCATTCAGATCGACGACAAGGCGCTTCCTAGCGCAGTTCGCGCTGCGCACGTTTGGCCTGCCAATCGTCCCGGTGGATGGCGAGGACTGTCGTAGTCCACTCCCTCCCCTTAAAGTCTCGATCATTGGCGCGTTCTGATTCGACGTGCATTCCGACCGTTTTGCAAAGCCGGATTGCCGCCTTGTTCTCCGAAATCGTTTCCGCGAAGATTCGCTGAAAGCATAGTTCAAGGAAGCCAAATTCCAACAGGGCGTTGGCGGCATAGCGTGCGGCCCCCGTCCCATGCGAGCGGCGGCCTAACTCGCAACCGATCGATGCATGCCCAGGTGATTGGATTTGAATACCGCAGGAGCCCATCAGGTCGCCGGAAACCGATACAACCACCAGTTGATGCTTCGTCCTCGGAACTTCGCCACTTTGCGAGACGAACATGCCGAGGAGTTCTTTGGCCTTGTCGGGTGCGGAATCCTCCTCGCTATAAAATCGCTGAAATTTCGGCTCGCTCCGGAGGCTCTGATACTGCGATAAGTCATCCCGACGGAATTCTCGGAGAAGAATTCCGTTCGCAGGTACTGAAATCATATGATCGCGATCATTTTGTCAGTTCGGTAACCAGTCGCGGATCGTCTCCGATGCCCTGTGTCGTGTCGACTATCCCAAACTGGCCAGATCCTGTCTCATGCGAATTGCATGCACGGCGGGATACATGTCCAACTGTTGATCGGCCGCACGCGACCCCGAAGCGACACTCACAACTCCTCGAAGCCGTCAGATGAAGACAATGCCCTCCCTAGCCCCTGTTTGCGCTGGGCACGATTGGCCTGCCAATCGTGCCGGCTAATGGCGAGAACCGTCGTAGTCCCGCACCGGTCCGACGGCGAGCTCTGCTGATGCCTTAAACGGTCAATTATCAAAGTCACGGATCGCTAGAAGAAAAAAAAGGGGCTACGGCAAAAGCGCGTCGAACGGCGATGACGCGGGATACGGCCAAGCTGCTCGTACGGCTACATCAAGGCATTCGACCTGCATGCTCAGCCCAGCATTGGGCTCAAGATCGAAGATAAAGAGCTCGTTATCCCCCTTCCTCAGCGTTATCTCCGAAACAAAACTGTCGTACGCCATGGAATTCACGTCAATGTCGCACGCAGTCACGTCAAGCAAGGCTACCGTGACACCGTAGTCGGTCTGACCAACCTTTTCCTCACGGCTGCGAAATTGTTGGTGCTTCAATTCCACGACGACGTCAATTAACTCAAGCTTCCGAGGGTCAAATAGCGTTCCCGGCGCCGGCGATCTCAGTCTCTTCGCCCGCTCGATACAAACCGAACTCACCATTGCATCATGGAAAGAGGGATATTCGCCGAACAGTTTCAACAACAACTCGCTGCCGGTGGCAAGGCTCCAAGCGGAAGTCTTCTCATTCATTTCGAAAGTATATTGGTGCGTTTGAGCATTTCTACATTTGCTCGGGCGCAAAGCCTACGCGCATAAGATTTAACCGTGGTTGCCTTCCACCAGGCCTTCCAACCGACGGTGCGCGCACCCCGATTATCGACGATTCTGGCATAGAACTTGTGTGACCCACTGTGGCCGAACGCTAAAACGCAACCGCCCGAGACCGACCCGTTGCGGCCCTTCGATCCGCGCATTGGCGGTCATCCTTCGTCCAAGCCGGTATATGCTGTTTCCGCTCAAATCTAAAGTAGCGATTCGCTGACAAAGACGCTATAAGGCGTGAGTTCCAGATTCAAATTCTCCGGGATGGGTATGCCATTTCCGCAGTAGTCGATTTCGACATCGGCTAGATGGCCGAGCTCGTCGACAAAGAGCAGGATTTCAAGCGACCCCCAACCCTCCGGTTCCCATCGATCCCGGAAGTCCGCTTCAAACACCATGCGATGAGGCTGCCCGCTGGAAGCAATGGCGATGCGCGGAACATTATCGCGCGTGGTTAGCGACAGTCCAAAAGTGTTGCATCCACACCCACAAAGATTAACTATTTCGGCATTCGAGAACTGCGCTGCCAGCGCGTCTCGGTTTGGAAACGGGCAGTGTTCAAGAATAAACGCAACCCAATAGGCTGCTTGGTTCAAATCGTTCGGCATTTTAGTCCTTGCAGCCTGCCTCCCGGCGTCAATCCGTCGATTGTCAACGATTCAGGCAGTACTGTCGAACGTCCGAAGCTGGCCGATTTGGGTGAAGTGTGCGACGGCCGCACAGCGGCACTACGGTTGACCAGGACTGAACTAAGTTGACTGACCGGTCTGGGAAGATCGTTTGACCGGAGAGGTTCGGTTTTTTTTGAGGGGATCCGTATTTTCCCGCGGCGTTTCCATTGCTGCGTTTGGCTTCAGACCATTTCCCACCTTCGAATGCGCGCAACTAACTGTCAACGCAATCAGGCCCAATACACGACTTCGTCGCCGCAGGACTGCAGCAGGAGCGCACTGGACGAGCGGCGGAGACTGGGGGCGGAGCGTAGCCGGTCAGCCTAGGTACCCTACAAAGTCTGTGCACCGGCTTGACGCAGCTTCGGGTTGGCCAGCGCCTTGCGCCCGGACTTTGCCCAAATGCGGGTATCGCCGTCGGGAAATGGCCTGAGTATCCGGGCGTCGCGCACCGGGCTCAAGCGGAAAATGTGCTTCAAGGTCCGCGATAGCGATGAAGCATTCGACGGGGGCATGCCTGAGCAAGAGGCTGAATGAAACGCCTCGTCGATCGACAAGTGTGAGCGGTTCCTTGGTGAAGATATCCAGTTAGGCGAGCTGATTCGGATGCGCCCGCTTCTGTACACACTAACCGTTGATCGCTACGCGGCCGACGCGAGTTGCGTTGCGGGGATGGCGCCTTTCTTACCCACGCTTGCCAAATGCTTCGGCGATCTGTCGTGCCCGTTTTGCCTCGTCGCTGTGCAGATAGATTGATGTCGTGGACACCGACGCATGGCGGAGATTGTCGCGCACGGTGGTGAGCTCGGCGCCGCGCCCCAGCGCATGGGTCGCATGCGTGTGGCGCATCCAGTGGGGGCTCGCGCGACGAAGTTTTGCGGCGAGCGGTGGGTGATCCGCTTCGATCGCGTCGGCGGCCAGCACAAAAAACCGCCGCAGCACGCCCCACAGCCGCACGCTGCTGATCGCGGCGTCGCTGCCGGCCTCCAGGCTGCCGATAACCGGCGTCGCCGGATTCCAGCGCACCGGCACGACGGGCAGGCCGCGTTCGGCCAGATAGCGTGACAGCGCCTCCCAGGCAAGCGGCGGCAGGGCCACATGCGCCAGTCTGTTCCCCTTGCCGGTCACGCGAAGCCAGTGAACACCCCGCGGATCCGTGCCGATCTGCGCCAGCGTCGCGCCGACGAGCTCGCTGGCCCGCAGCCCGGTTGCATAGCCGAAGTCGAGCAGGAAACGCAGCCGTTGGGCTGCCGCCGGCGACCAGGCATAGGACCATTCGAGACCATCCGCAATCGTGCGCAGCAGATCCCACTCGCCCTCGGTGAACGCATGCGAGACATCCAGCGTGCGGGCCCCAGTTGCATCGCGCACCCTGATCCCGGAGAACGGGTTGGCCAGCACGTAGCGCTGCTCGATGAGCCAGCGGAAGAGGGCGCCCGCGATCGAGAGTGCGTGCGCGACGGAGCGCGCCGACAGACTGCCGGTGAACGGCCGCCAGTCGGGCGCGGTGCGCGGCCGCACCGGTCCCACCCAGCGCGCGCGCGGCGACGGATGGCGCAGGAACGCCCGGTAGGCGATTGCGTCCTCGGTCGTGAGTGAGGACAGCGCGCGGCCGCGCTCGACGATGGCCCACAGGATCAGCCGCTCAGCTTCCCGGCGGTAGGTCCGCTGCGTGGCAGGCGACTCGTGCAGACGGAGCCAGGTGTGGACGGCTTCATGGTCGTTGTTAGCATCGAGCGTGCAGGTCGCGGCGGGCGCACGGAACGTTCCCTGCGAGCCATTGAGCTCATGTGGCAGCCGGATGGACTCCCACGGTGCGATCGCGCCGCGCTCGCTCACCACAATCAGCGCGCGCGCCTTTTGGGTCAGCGTGGGCCACGCCGCAAAGAACGCCTCGATCGCCCGGGCGCCTGCGGGCCCGAGCCCAGGGACAGCGGTCCACCACTGGCGCCGGCGCGGGATGCGCACCGTCAGGTCGGCCAGGGTGGTGATGCCTTGCGCGTGCAGTGCGCGAACCGCCCGGGGCGCAAGCCATTGCGCGATGTCATCGGCGATCTGCGGATCGGGCCGGGGCGCGACGCGCAGCGTGTCGATTGCCGCTGCAACGGCCTTTGCGTGCCGCTCGCGTTCCTCTGCCGGATGGCTGAGCAGCGCCGCGAGATCGTCACGATGCACGGTGCGCGCGATCGCGACCAGCCTGCGCCGGATCTGACCGAGCACGCCACGCGCGGAGCGGTTGCCGCCGAGTGCGGAAGGCAGATATCGCTCCACGGCGGGCCGCACGGCCAGACCTGCATACCACGCGCGCAGGATCGCGAGTTCGTCGGCATCGGGAAAGCCGGTGGTGTTATCGGCGTCGGAGGCTAAGGCCGGTTTCGAGAGGGTGGTGTCACGCGTTTTCATAGGGGCAAGTTTACTCCATGAATAGGGGCGTTATGATAAGAAGGATTATCTTTATAGCGCCGATAAACATCCGGTTTCCCTTTAAACTCCGCGAGTCGGCGTCCGCCATGCGACCGGTCGTGTGCCTGTCCACGCGTATGAAGGCGTCCGCGCTCATTGCCTCGCGCTTCACGATGCTCGGTCCTGGTGAGCAACGGCTGACCCCAGTACTCGGCTTCATATTCAATTTTAGGTGGTGTTACCTCGCGAGTTGATCGCATCGATCCTCTTGAAGTTCGCGCGTGCGAACGGGCTTTCCGGGCATGCGCTTGTGCGGCTGGTGCCCGCTGATATTGACCCATACCAAGGCGTGGAGCCGAAGCGCGATGCCGTCGATGCGGGACATCTGCGGCGCATGCTGCTGATGTTTGGCGAGGTGCTGCGCGCTTTGCTACTCGAGGCGGACCAGGTAGGTAGGCATCGTTCGGTCTTCCGGATTGAAGGCAGTGCATATTGCTCGGTCAACACGGCGTGACGCGCCCAATGTCAAGCAAAAACCGTTTCTCCGGTCCGGCGAAAGCTTGAGACTGAGGGCCTTAGGTGCGGTAGGAAGATGGGCTACACGCTCGATGCAAGTCTCGTGGGCGCTCCGTATCGCGGCGCGCAGTGCGGCAAGCGTGACGCGACTCGATATTCTCCCGCAGCCACAAGGCGAGGGCGATGCGCAAGGAGCATCGTACTGCGACCGCCCGACATTTTCATAACCGCAAGGCAGGAAGCTTTTTTGCCTTGGCGGTGAAGATCACGAGGTATAACTCGAAACCTCGAGCGGCAGGAGCGGAAGCTCCATGAGGCAAAAGCTTCGAGCGATTGTTGCAATGGAGCTGGCCCGTGAAAGTACGCAAAAACGGGTGTTGACGCATTTACTTCGTTTTTGGTGACGAAATTACTTTGTTCTACGGTGGCTGAATGTGCCGCAGGCTTACTCTTCCAAAACTGACTACTGACATCAACGGGCTTTAAGGAGTTGCCTGAACCCAAGACGTGGTTGGCATGCGTCAGCCCCGATCACCACGTCGCTATTACCTTAATGTCGCGTTGATCCTTGCGGCGAGCATATGTATCGATCTCGTAGTTCTTTAATAGTCGCTCACGAAGCACCGTGCACTTCAAATTCCTCCAGCATCCAGTCACGCAGTCTGCGCAGCGCCGCGCTCGTTTCGAGACGGTCGGGCGTATAGCAAAGATAGTGGCCATGATTTTCGACATCGACTGGCGCGTCCACGGGCTGTACAAGCATCCCCACATCGATTGGTGTCCCTATCAGGAACTCCGGTACCAGCGCGAGGCCAAGCCCTGCATGCGCGGCCTGGATTAACACAGAGTATTGCTCGAAGCGAGGCCCCGAGAGCGCGTTCATTTGCGTGACGCGATAGGTTTCCGACCATTTTGACCACACGCTTTCTGCCTGTTCATGAACGAGCCGTGGGGCGGCCGCCAGATCTGCCGGTGCGCGGAGCGCATGTCGGGCCGCAAATTCAGGCGAGCAGACGGGCACGAAGGTTTTGCCGGCCAGATAGTCGCAGCGTACCCCATCCCAGTGGCCGTCGCCATAACGGATGGCTGCGTCGAGACAGAACGGAAAAGGATCGCCGTATGCTAGGTGACGCCGGAAGCTCAGCGTTACGTTTGGCGCGACCGCGAGGAAAGTCGGTAGCCTTGGTATCAGCCACTTGGTGGTGAAGGTCGGCACGCTTGAGATGGTCAGCAGGTCGCTGTCTTCGCGCACGCTCAATAGCTCGATAGACGCGTTGCCGATCTCGCGCAGCGGGCCCTTGACGCGCGCGTGATAGACCTGTCCAGCGTGCGTCAGGGACAGGTTACGTCCCTCGCGCATGAACAGCTTCACCCCGAACAACGCTTCCAGGCTCGCGATCTGTCGGCTCACTGCGCTCGGCGTGAGCCCCAGTTCGCGCGCTGCGTAGGAGAAATTCAGGTGTCTGGCCGAGCTAACGAACGCATGCAGCTCCGCAATGTTCGGATACAGGTGCTTCATCACTGATGTTCCAGATTCGCAAAGGACGATGCGGACTTTATACGTTTTTTTAATGACGATGCCATGTCGTCGACCCACACTAACGTCCGTTGCCGAGATGCCAAGTCACTGATTAAGCGTGATTTTTTTGCTGACCTTTCCACACGTTCATGGATTCGTGATGTCTTCTTTTGTCGCCAGGGCCCGAGCCACCGATGTTCCCGTTCGTCGTAGTCGCTTGCCGTCGCTGGGCCGCATACTGGTTCGTGCGGTAGTGGTGCTGTTCGCGCTCTATCTGTTGCTGCCGATCATGTTGCTGATAATTGGCTCGAGCGGCCAGAGCTGGACTAACACGCTGCTGCCGACCGGCCTGACCGGCCACTGGTACGTCGATCTGGCGGCCGATCGAAGCTTTCGCCGTGCATTCGGGGTCAGTCTGACGGTGGCGCTCGCCTGCTGTACGTTAAACGCGGTGCTTGGCGTGCCGCTTGCCTATGCGCTGCATCACGGGGCGCGAGCCGGACGCGGGCTTGTCGCACGGCTCGTGATGCTGATGCCGATCGCCGTGCCGCCGCTCACGCTCGGCTTTGGTTATATCACCGTGTTCGGCGGCGATACGCTGCCGTGGCTCGGCACCCTGTGGCTGATGATCCTCGCGCATGCGGTCCTGACACTGCCGTATCTGTTGCAGACACTGCTCGCCGACCTGCGCCATCTCGATCTTCTCGCGCTCGAAGCCTGTGCGGCGACGCTCGGCGCCACGCCGGCGCGCCAATTTTTGACTGTGGCACTGCCGAACCTGAGGCATAGCCTGTTCGCGGGGCTGGTGATGGTGGCGGCGCTATCGATCGGCGAATTCCAGATCTCGAACCTGATTGCAGGCTTTCGCTACCGCAACTATCCGGTGGTCCTGCTGCAGGCGTTCTATGGCGCCTCGGGCTTTGCCTGCGCGGCTACCGTCGTGCTGCTGGTGCTCGCCGTAGCGGCCACGCTCATCTCGATCATCGCTGTACAAGGACTGAAGTAATGCTATGAGCCTCGAATTTCATACCGTTAGTTATACCTATCCGGGCGCTTCGCACGGCATTTCGGACATCTCGCTGAAGGCCGCGCCGGGCGAACTGCTCGCCGTGATCGGGCAGAGCGGCTCGGGCAAATCCACGCTCCTGCGGCTGACGGCGGGCCTGTTGACGGGCCATAGCGGTCGCATTGCAATCGGCGGACAAGACGTAGCGGATCAGCCGGTCTGGAAGCGCGGTGTCGGCATGGTGTTCCAGCAGTATGCGCTGTTTCCGCACTTGAGCGTGACCGACAATGTAGCCTACGGATTGCGGATGCGAGGACTCGGGGCAGTTGAACGGCGGCGGCAGGCCGTCGCGATGCTTGAACGTGTCGGCCTTGCGAGTCACATCGGGCGGCGCCCGGCACAACTGTCCGGGGGCCAACAGCAGCGCGTTGCTCTGGCCCGTGCTCTAGTGATTGAGCCGCGCGTGCTGCTGCTCGACGAACCGCTCGCCGCGCTCGATGCCGGCATCCGCCATCAGCTGCGCGACGAGATCCGCACGCTGCAACGCGCCTACGGCGCCACCACGCTGCTCGTCACGCACGATCAAGACGAGGCGCTCAGCATGGCCGACCGCGTCGCAATCGTCGACGGCGGCCGCGTGCTGCAGATCGGCACGCCGCATGAGCTCTACGAACAGCCGGCCTCGACGCGCGTCGCACGCTTTATTGGACATTCGACGATCTTGCCCGGGCGCGTGATCGCAACCGATCGCGTCGATGTCGGCTTCACTACGCTATGCGCGTCGACCGGCACCTTTCGCGAGGGAGAAGCCGTCGAGCTGCTGCTGCGCCCCGAACATCTGCAGGCCGATCCGGCGCAGGGCTGCGTCAACTGCATCCATGGCGCACGCGGAGAGGTTCGCTATTTTGGCTCGACGTATCGCTACGACTTCTTTCCTCATGGCGCCATTGCCCCGTTGCTTGGCGAGGGGAGGGTGGTCGCGTCGTACAGCGTCGCGATCGAACCTCGGCACCTGCGGGTGCTGCCCCCTGCAACCCACGAATGAACATGCACCGCGTTATCGGGACGGCCCGGCTTCCCAAAGGGCCGGTATGCACCGCTTATCTGAATACGATCGGCCGCCTCGACCGACACCCACACGCATCACGGAGAACCACGATGTTTGAATGTCCCAATCTGCTTCAACACTTGCGAACCACTGCGTTTGTGCTCGGTACGTTCGTCGCATCTGCCGCTCAGGCTGCGCTGTCTGGGCCTCTCTATCCCGGCGAGGACGCGCTTTATACGAAGGCCGCCGACGAAGGCCTGGTGGTCTCATTCGACACGGGGCCCGAATGGGCCAACTGGAAGGCGCTGTTCGCCGAATTCCGCAGCCGCTATCCGAAAGTCGAGATCACGTACAACGACATCGGTTCCGCCGCGACCGTGGTTACGCTCGACAAGTCTCGGCGGCGCCCGCAGGCTGACACGGCCTATTATTTCGCCGCCTCCGCGCTCGACGCAAAGGCGAAAGGCGTGGTCGCACCGTTCAAGCCGCTGAACTTCGAAAAGCTTCCGGCTGTGTTTCGCGATGCTGACGCCCGGTGGTTTGCCGTCCATTCGCTGAATATCGCGTTTCTCGTCAACAAGAAGCTTGTCAAGGACGTGCCGAGGCGCTGGTCGGATCTTCTGAAGCCCGAGTACAGGAACGCCGTCGTCTATCTCGACCCCCGCTCGACAGGACAAGGGCAGGTGGACGTATTCGCGGCAGCCTACGCGATGGGCGGCAGCGTCGACGACCCGAAGCCGGGCGCCGATTTTTTCGGCAAGCTGAAGACGGCCGGCAACGTCCTGCGCGTGGAGGGCACCACGCCTTACGCGAAGTTCGTGAAAGGTGAAATTCCGGTTCTGATCGGCTACGAGAATGACGGCCTGAAAGCAAAGTACAGCGACGGCATGGGCGATGCGGCCGAGGTGGTGATTCCACAGGACGGAAGCGTTTCCGCGCCGTATGCGATGAGCCTCGTCAAGAACGCGCCGAATCCGTCGGCCGCCGAACTTTGGCTCAATTTCGTGATGAGCGATCCGGGGCAGACCTTGTTCGCGCAGGGTTATGTCCGGCCCTCCGTGCCGGGCGTTACGCTGGCCCCGGAGATCGCGGCAAAGATGCCGAACGCCCCGCAGGTCCATCCGCTCGATGTCGTCAAGGCGGCTGCGCAGAAGGCGCAGGTCGACCAGTTGTGGTCGCACGCGACGCTCGGGCAGTGAACGACGTGGCCTCCCTTCATGACCAGGGCCGGCCGCGATGAGCCCGCGTCCGACTTTCGCTACCCGCGATGCGGGCTTGCTGCGCCGCTTCGGTGGCTTGCCGGCTGGGCTGTTATTCGCGATCGCGTTCGCGTTGCCGCTCGCCGCGCTCGTCGGTGCCGCATTTGACGGCGGTGGCCGCGCGTTTGCCACCGTGCTCGGCGACCCGCTGGTGGCCGACGCGATAGGTCGATCGCTGGGCCTTGCGGCCGCCACCGGCACGATGTCGACGGTGATCGGCGTGATGCTGGCTATCGCGCTGGCCGGCCAGTCGCCGAAACGGCGGCGCGTTTCACTCGCTGTGCTCGGTGTGCCGCTCGCGTTCTCGGGTCTCGTAATTGCCTACGGCTTCATTCTGAGCTTCGGTCGCGCAGGTTTCGTGACGATGCTGCTCGCGAAGCTTGGCGCCGATCCGGCGCGGGTGGGCGGCGTGATCTACACCGGCGCCGGTCTCGCAATCGCGTACGCGTACTACCTGATTCCGCGCGTCGGGCTGATGCTCTATCCGGCCTTCGCCAACTTTGATCGTCGTCCGCTCGACGCGGCGCTGACGCTCGGTGCACGGCCATGGCGCGCCTGGCTCGACGTGGCCTGGCGCGAGTTGTGGCCGTCGGTGGCGGCGGCCTGGTGCCTGGTCGCGGCAATCGCGCTCGGCACCTACGGCACGGCCGTCGCGCTGGCCGGTACGCAGATCAATATTCTGCCGCTCTTGATGTACCTGAAGCTGTCCGACGGGCAGACGGATTTTTCGCAGGTTGCCGTGCTGTCGGTCGTGTTGACTGCGCTTTGTACCTGTGTACTTGCAATGGGGGAATGGATTGTCAGACCAAGGCAACACTGAACATAAGCGGCTCGTCGATGTCGCGCTTGCTGATCTCGCGGCGCGTCAACGCGGCGCGAACCGGCACCTGATGCCGGTCGGTGTGATCGGCCCGAGAGCGGCCACGGAGGAGCAACTGCTGATGGCCGAAGCGATCGCCTATGCGCTCGCAAAAGCAGGCATTGCGATTGTGGGCGGTGGTAAGGGTGGGGTGATGGAAGCGGCTGCGCGCGGCGCGTTCCGCGCCGACGGCATCGCGATCGGCCTGTTGCCCGAGGACGATGCGGAAGGCGCGAACCCTTACCTGCGTGTCGCGTTGCCGACCGGACTTGGCATAACCCGTAATGCGCTCATCGCTCGGTCAGCGCTGTGCCTCGTAGCGGTCGGGGGTGGACTCGGAACGCTGTCAGAGATGGCGCTCGGGCTGCAGTGGGGCAAACCGGTGTTCACGGTGTGCGACGCCCCGCAGGTTGTAGGCGTGGAAACTTTCGATTCGGCGGACGAACTGCTCATCCGTGCAGCGCGCTGGCTGAGCATGCACGCCTGATACAGGGAACGTAAAGCGATAACATTTTTTTATATAAATAGGAATACTAATTATGAGAAAGACCATAATCGGTTCATGCATTTTGGGTGGTGTTTGCATGGGTGCGCATGCGCAAGGCAGCGTGACGTTGTATGGGATCGTCGACAACGGTCTTGCGTGGCAAAACAGCGCGACTTCGGTGGGCTCAACCTCGGGTGGCCATTCCGTCGTCAAGATGACCGCGGGGGTCTGGGCGGGAAGCCGTTTTGGCCTCAAGGGTAGCGAGGACGTCGGGGGCGGTACGAAGACCATTTTTACACTGGAAAACGGTTTCAACAGTACGAACGGCACCGCACAGTACGCGAGCGGGATCTTTACACGGCAGGCGTGGGTCGGTGTGACGAACGATCGTTTCGGTACGTTGACCGCTGGACGTCAGTACACCGCTTACTACAACATGCTCGCGCCGTGGAGCCCGACCACCTGGTTGACCGGATACTTCGGCGCCCATCCGGGCGACATCGATTCACTCGATAACATCTATCGTGCGAACAACTCGCTTGTCTACCAGTCACCGACACTGGCCGGCTTCACGTTCAGCGCTTCGTATGCGTTCGGTGGCGTGCCGGGCAGTTTTGACGCTGGCTCGACGTGGAGCGCGGGTCTGCAGTATCAGAAGGGGCCGATCGGCATCGGTGCGGCAGTTCAGCGCGTGAACAACTCGACGCCGGGCGGTGGTGCCTGGGGGGCGTCGTCGACGACTTCGAACGGTGGTGCGCAAACGGCTGTGTCAGCCATTAACAACGGCTACCAGACCGCCCAGGCGCAGCAGCGCGTCGCAGTGACGGGCGGATACCGTTTCTCGTCGGCGTGGGACGTGAGCGCGTCGTATTCCAACGTGCAGTACATCGCGGGCGTCGGATCGGCGTTCCGCGATACGGCCATCTTCAACACAGCAGGCACGGTGCTGCATTTCAAGCCGGCGAGCGCGTGGGATCTTGCCGCCGGATACAGCTATACGCGAGCTACGAAGGCGAACGGTATCATAACCGCAGCGCAGTACAACCAGTTCACGCTCTCGCAGTACTACGCGCTGTCCAAGCGTACGGGTCTTTACGCGGTGCAGTCGTATCAGCGTGCGAACGGCGACACGTTATCGAGCAACGGCAAGATCATTGGGGCTACGGCATCACTCGGAGATGGCTTCAGTGGCTCTCCCTCGTCGTCTCGCAGTCATGTAGCCGTGGGTGTCGGTGTCGTGCATCGCTTCTGATTCAAGCATTCTGTATTTGCTTTAATTGAGCCGCGACGCATGCCGCGTTTTCGCTAAACCACCTTTTAGCAATATCCGCACTCGTACTGAGCAGGAATATTTCAACCTCGAAGCGGTTTTAGCTGGGCGGCTAGTAAGTGCATGCGCGACGTACTTTTAAGGTTGCGCAGGCTTGGCGAATTCTCTTCAGAGGTGGACCGATGAAGGCGGAGGTGGTCACAGGTCGACTTTATCGTGAAACCAGGGGCGAACAGCATACATAGAAAGCCATGCGGGGTATGGGGCCGCACCAATTGCCTACTCGGGAGAGCTCTGCGTGGCAAGGTTCGTCGCCACTTCCCGGATACCATCGTGCGTCTGAAGTAGGCCGTAGCAGTTCCGTCACCATTGCGACAATAAATATGTCAATCTTCGGGCGTGCAGCGCGTCAACGCCTGAAAAGCCTTGCCGCCAACGGAATCGAGGGAGCGAAATAATTTCGTCTTCGTATCCAACCCCGTCCGCTTTATCGCCCTGATGAGTTAGTCAACGAGACTTTGGAGCCGCATGTGATCCTCGTCCAGAGCATTGACAGAAAGCATTGCATACCGCTCAAAGCACGGTATCTAAGATCGATTATTACTGTTAGTACCCCTTTGGACGCCGATGGTGTTGATTGCGAACGCCTACCCTTTTGGCAGCACTGATGTCGTCTGTATCGCGGATTTATCACCGCGGGAATTCAGAGTGAGCCCTCCGCGAGACAAGCCGGGCGCTCAAACCGGAGATACGTTCGAGGGCATCTGCGACCTGCAGAAGCATTACTTCCTGAAATGGTCGCGCAGCCATCTGCACGGCCACCGGCATACCGTTCTCCCCGTAACCGGAGCAAAGACAGATTGCAGGCCAGCCAGTAAGGCTAAAAGGCGCGTTAAATCCTGGCGAAGAAAGGTCGCCCCATTCGGGAACGCTGTCGATGCGGGGTGCCTCTCCCGGCGCACCTGCAGTGACCAGGACGTCTACGCCAGCAGCGCGCCGCAGCGTTTCCGAACATAGTTCGTCGCGGTTACGAAGCGCTGCGACATAGTCCGAGCTTGACAATAGCGCTCCCAACACCAGGCGGTTACGCAACCGCTCGCCAAATTCGCTGAAGTGCTCTCGCACAGTCGACTCGTGCACCGAGTACGCCTCGCTCAGCATGACGACCAGAAGTGCCGCCTGATAATCGAACAGCGAAGGCATGGCGACTTCGACTATTTCGGCACCTTCACTGCGCCAGACGGCGAGCGCGTCCGTAATGCCGTCACGAACCGCGGCGCTTACCGGGTGATCCGTTTCGTGCCAGTGCGCAACGACTCCGATTCGCAGGCCCCGGACGCCACGTCCGAGGCCAATACTGAAATCGGGCACATCGCGGTCCGCACTGGCGGGGTCGTATGGGTCATGTCCCGCCATAGATTGCAGCAGGATTGCGCAGTCCTCAACCGTCGCAGCCATCGGACCAACGTGGTCGAGCGAGTATGCCAGCGGCAGGACGCCTCGCCGGCTACACAGGCCATAAGTGGGTTTGATGCCGACTATGCCACATAGGGATGCGGGACTGCGGATAGACCCTGCAGTGTCGGACCCCGTGCCGCCAAGGATTAAACCGCCAGCGATAGCTGCAGCGGTGCCGCTCGATGAGCCCGAGGTGAATCGCTGGATGTCCCACGGGTTGCGTGCTGGTGGCCACGGAAGATCGAACGGTGGGCCGCCCAGTGCAAATTCATGGGTCGTGAGCTTTCCGAGCAGCGATGTGCCGGCGTCAGCAAGCCGTGCTACGACACTTGCATCCTCCGTCGGCGTAGAATTCCTGAGCAGCCGCGACTGCGCCGTCGTGAGTATGCCGCGCGTGGAAAAGATATCTTTGTGAGCGATCGGGATTCCATCGAGCTTGCCGAGTAACGTACCTTCCATCATGCGCTTCTCCGAGGCTCGCGCATCCGCTCTCGCGCGATCCGCTGTCACCGTTATGAAACTGTGAAGCGCGCTGTCGTGGGCGTCGATTCGCGCAAGGCAGTGCTCGACCAGCTCGACGGGAGAGAGCTCGCGAACGGCTATTCGGGCGGCAGCCTCGGCAATCGTGGGTGTATCCATCTCAAGAGCCTTCCCTATTTGCGCTTTCTGCTAGGTAGGCATCAGCACGAAAGACGTGCGCAGGTTCGCTCATGCGATCGCGGTTGTGGCCTCGGACACGCACAAGCATCGGCTCAATGAATCGCCAGCCTCTGGTGACCTGTTGGATTTGTTCCGGCGAAAGTCGCAATTGCGCGCGCCGCATGAGCACTTCGATATCGACAGGCGTCATGGTTGTCTCCCTGTGAGCGTTAGTTCTTCAAGAGACCTGTACAGGGGGTCGACATCGCCGCCACGAAACCTGGTGAACGCGCTCAGGAGTTGCTGTTGCTGAAAAGACGTCACAGTACCGTCTGTAACCGCAATAAATTTCCTTTCCACCTCGTCGTCAGAAAGGGGGGCGCTTGCTTCACCGCAAGGCGCGGTCACCTCCGATACATAACGGATGCCGCCGCTTAAAATAACAACCCGGGCGAGAGTCTCGGCAGGGAAGCGCTGGTCGAGTTCCGTATCTAAAGTCAGTCTGACTTTCGATGCAATCGCCGTCGCCTGTTCGTCACCGAGCGCGTCGACGGTAAGAGGGAGCAATGATTGCGCCCCGCGCGTTGCCACAAGTCCAAGACAATAGGGGATGCTGTACTGAATTTCTGTCAGGTTCAGCGGCTCGCGGCTGTTGGATATGCGCAATGCGCCGCTATAGGTCTGGACCTCGATGGCTTGGATCTCGTGCGGACAAATACGATGTTGTCCCAACAGCTTGAGCATCGCATCAAGCGGTGCGTGCACGTGGCGGCAGCATGAATAAAGTTTGAAATAGACGTGCTCAATATGGGATGCCAGCCCAAGCTGGAAGTCTTTTGGAAATCGATAATGCTGCATGCTGTCAAGCACGTTCCGCGGGCCAGTATGGCCGGCCTCCGCAAGCCCCAAGGCAACGAGGCCTGTGACCACAGACCAGGGGATGCCTTCCTTGACGTCACTTCCTTCCGGACTCGGCGTCCGGGAAGGCGCGCTGGAAAACAGCTGGTTCGGCGCACTCTCCCCTGCGATAGCCAGCGCATGAGCTAGTAGATCACGACTTGTCCCACGCAGGGCCGCTGCTGTCGCAACTACTGCATACGCGGACCATGTACCGGTATTGCCATAGGTCAGACGAGCGGCGCCAACTGACACGCCCACCTCGTAGCCGATCACGATCGAATTGAGAAGGGCGTCAACTGGCGCACAGATTTCATTTGCGACGGCCAAGGCGGTCGGGATCACTGCCGCGCCCGGATGACCTCGAGCCAGGCGATGACCGTCATCTATATCTAGCGCGGCGGCAGCTGCACTGTTAGCCCACGCCGCAGCCAACACAGAAGAACGTTGCCCGGTGAACCAGATGGGCGCCCGCCCTTCGCCCATCATCGCGCGGCCCGTGTTCCGGACTGCGGCGACCCCTGTCTCGTGCAGGCCTGCGATTGCTGCGCCTACTAGATCGAGCAGGCAGCGCAATGCAGCGTGGGTCGCTGCCGTAGAAGCTCGACGCTGTCGAGCTGCGTCTACATAACTGCATATTTGCTCAATAATCGCAGGCGGACGGCCTTGCCCGACGATCAGATCTGTCCGCTGGCTCACTTTTCAACTTCCCTGTTCCAGCGCTCTGTCCATGCGGTGCGATTCGCATTGATCGTGTTTATGTCCGTGCGGATGAGCTTCTGCACGCTTTCTGGGCCATAGACCACGTCGGCCGCAATCGCGGGAGCCAACTTTGTTTCCTTGTTGACGGGCCCGAGGCCCGTCGCCGCGGTGAAGATTGCCTGCACGTCCGGGCTTAAAAGATACTGAATGAATGCCTGTGCCTGTTGTGGAAGAGGCGCACCCTGAACAGGGCAAACTTCGCTGAGAATCATCAGCGCGCCCTCTTTCGGGTACACGAACTTGACCGGGGCCCCCTGCATCAACATAGCCCGCACGCGACCGTTCCCCCACACACCCAAAGCCGCGTCGCCTGTTTGCAGTAGCTCAGCCATCTTGCCGGGAGACGGTTCCCAATCCAGTACGTCTGGCGAAATTCGCTTCATGGTCGCGAAGCCGGGATCAATCTTGTTCTCGCCGCCACCGTTCAGACGTGCTTCCATCACTAACGCGAGCAGGCCGAAGCCATTCGTGATTGGTGGAATGACAATCTTTCCGGCATAACGCTTGTCCTCCAGATCTTTCCAGGATGTCGGCGCAGCCCAGCCATTTTTCGCGAAGATCTGCGTGTTGTAGACGAGCCCCGTCGCGCCATATCCGAGACCTATGGCCTCGCCGTTGGCGCGCTTTGCACTCGGATAAACATTTTTGGAGTTTGGCCCGTCCTCCACCTTGGCGCACAGCCCGGCCTGAATTGCCAGGCTCATCGGCGCGTCGTCGATGATTGCAACAGAGATGGACTGCCGTCCCTTTTGAGCCTGAAGTTTAGCAAGCGTGTCAGTAGAGTTCGCGGGAACGTAGACCACTTTCACGCCCGTCTTTGCCTCGAACGGAGGTACGATTTTTTCGCGGAACGCCTTCTCAACGTCGCCGCCAAAGCCAGCCACGTACATTGTCGTGTCTGCGGCATGAGCACTGGTGGCCCCCATCAGCGCCATAAAGCTCAAGATACTCATATGTGTGCGCATGCGATTCTCACTTTCCCGAGGTTCGGCCAAAAAAAGGCGTGAGCGGACTGGCTCGACGGCCTGGATGGGGAAAGTTTAGGGACTCTGTCCCCCTCAGAAAAGACGATTTAGGCACGCTGCTTATGCCCAGACGTTATGGATCAGGTCCGCGTTCATTTTCAATCTTTCATCATTTGGTTACTCACCTCCATCGCAAACGCCCTTGCGAGGGATGAGGGCGGCGCGACATCCGGGAAAATGATTGCGTAGCGTGAAACAGGGCCGCCTTTCAGGGGCCTCGCGATGACCTTGCTCACATCGAACGACTCGATCGTCAGAGCCGAAAGAATCGATATGCCAATGCCGGCCGCGACGAGACCAGCTGCCACCAGCGAGCTGTGCGTTTCGGCAATAACATTGGCCGACGCGCTAGCCTCTGAAAAAGCATCGTCAATCTGATAGCGCACATAGCTGTGCTGTGAAAGCATCACCATGCGCTCGCCGTCGAGATCGGAGATATGCACGCGCTCCTGAGCGGCAAGCCGGTGCTCAGGCGGCATGATTACCGCGGCTTCTACCGGCGGCAGCGCTTCAATCGTGATTGCCGCTCGCGAGATTGGCAGTTCGACAAGGCCGACATCAAACTGGCCCGTTGAGACCAACTCGGCGATCTGTCGCGATGGCAGGCTATGTACTGTGGTAGTTACCGACGGCCTCAACGCCAGGAACGCCTGCAATGCACGCGGCATAACAGAAAGCGCGAAAGCAGGCAGGGTGGCCACGCGCAACGCGCCAGCTCGCTGGAAGCGAATGTCCTGGGCCACTTGTCCGATCCGCTCCGCCCCGACATACACCTTTTCGACCTCTCGAAACAAGGTTTGCGCCTCGACCGTCGGGAGCAGACGTCGCCCTCGTCTGGCAAAGAGCTTGAAACCCAGCTGTAACTCGAGCAATGCAATCGTGCGACTTACAGCGGGCTGGGTAACGCTCATCAGGTTGGCGGCGCCGACCACGGTGCCGGTCAACATCACTGCGCGAAAAGCCTCAATGTGACGCAGACTTGGCGTACTTCTCATCCATAACCTCCGCGCATATACAGCCTCCCAATCAGGCATGTACATGTCATCTTGATCGCTTTAGGATTCATCAGATAGCTGGAAAACATAGAAATATCAATGTGAGACAAGATGATGGAACGGTACATCAGCAGCATATATGAGCCAACACCTATTTTTAGCGTCGCCTGTCATCTGGGCTGAAGCATGAGCTATCTCCAATTGAACGGCCTGGCGAAACGCTATGACGACTTTGTAGCGGTAAGTGATTGCACGCTCTCGATCGAACGCGGCGAATTCGTCTGCCTGCTTGGCCCGTCGGGATGCGGAAAAACTACGACGCTACAGATGTTGGCAGGTTTAGTTTTGCCGACTGCGGGAAGCATCGTGCTCAATGGTAAGGACATTACCAGGGCGAAACCTAGCTCCCGCGGACTCGGCGTGGTATTTCAGAGCTACGCGCTCTTTCCTCATATGACCGTTGAGCAGAACGTGAGCTTTGGCCTTGAAATGCGGAAAGTTGCTGCTTCTGAGCGCAGAGGCCGCGTCCGGGAAGCGCTCGATCTGGTCCATCTCGCTGGCTCCGGTCACCGGTATCCACGCGAGCTGTCAGGGGGGCAGCGGCAGCGCGTGGCGATGGCTCGGGCTCTGGTGATCGAGCCACAGGTATTGTTGCTGGATGAACCGATGGGTGCCCTCGACGCGAAGTTGCGCGAGGACATGCAGGTGGAGCTGCGCGCGCTCCAACACCGTCTTGGCATTACGACATTGATGGTGACTCACGATCAGGCGGAGGCTCTGACTCTTGCCGACCGCGTGGTGCTAATGAATAAAGGCTCCGTACAGCAGGTCGCAAGTCCGCTGGAGATGTACGAGTCGCCAAACGGGCGGTTCGTGTCGACGTTTCTCGGCAAGGCAAATGTGTTCACAGGATTTAGCGACGGCGGCATACTCAGGTTCGACGGCCATACGCTTCCGTGCCCAGTCGGAGCACCTGAAGGCGAGGTTGATTACATCGTGCGGCCGGAGAAGATTCACGAGGCCGGCGACGACGCTTTGGTGGTTGGAAAAGTCACTGGTCGCCTGTTTCTTGGCAATCACTGGCTTTTGCATGTGAGCACCAGGCTCGGGACCATCCAGTACGCCCAGATCAACAACGGCAAAGCTCCTTCCAAGGAAGGGATGGACGTCGGACTGCGTTGGGATTGCGAGCATGTGCGAGTTGTCGCGAGGGGCGTGCAATGAGGAGCTCCAACCGCAATCCGCTGCCATATACGCTTGCAGGCCCCGCGACGTTCGTCATGCTGGCCTTCGTTGTATTGCCGCTCGTAATGACATTGTCCCTCAGTCTTTACAGAACGGCGCCCGACGGGACATTACATTCCTCACTAACCCAGTATGCTCAGGTGTTCGGCGAAGACTATTACCGACACATTTACTCACGAACGGCCGCCCTCGCGGCAATCGTGACGTTGATCTGCATCGGACTTGGAGTGCCGGAGGCTTACGTGCTGGCAAGCCTCTCCAAGCGCTGGCGTGCGGTATCGATGTTCATCGTTCTCGGTCCGCTGCTGATGTCCGTGGTTGTGCGCACGCTGGGGTGGGCGGTACTACTCGGCAATGAGGGGATTCTTAATCGCGCTCTGCTTGCGCTGCACATAGTCGACGCACCGATAACCTTGATGTTCTCCTTCACAGGTGTCGTGATCGCGCTCGTGCACGTGCAGGTGCCTTTCATGGTACTTGCGGTATGGACGTCGCTGCAGAAAGCTGATCCTGCGGCCGAAAGCGCGGCCGAAACGCTCGGTGCTCCGTCTGTGACAATACTGCGCCGCATTGTGCTCCCGCAGGTGATTCCGGGCGTGTTATCCGGCAGTCTTATCGTTTTCGCCTTGACTGCCAGCGCATTCGCCACGCCCGCGATTATTGGCGGACGGCGTCTTAAAGTCGTTCCCACCACGATCTACGACGAGATCCTGAGCAACCTTAACTGGCCGCTCGGCACGGCGATCGCCGTAGTACTGATGGCGGCGGTATTTGGAATCTCTATTGCAGCAGGGCGTTATGTCGAACGTCGTTACAAACAGGTGTTCTGATGCGTCGCACTTCAATCCCCTTGCTCGTGTTCCACTTATTTTTTGCTGTCTTCATGCTTGCACCTCTTGTAACCGTGGTGCTAGTGTCCTTCACCGACAAGGGCTACGTTTCAATGCCGTTCGACGGAGCGTCGTTGCGGTGGTACAGCGCGATCCTCAATGCACCAGACTTTATCGATGCATTCTGGCGTAGCGTTAGCCTCGCTACCGGAGCCGCAACGTTCGCCACACTTCTCGCGTTGCCAGCTGGTCTTGCGATCGCGTGGTTCAGGTTCACAGGACGCGACGTGATCATGAGTTTGCTGATGTCGCCGCTGATGGTGCCAAACGTAGTCCTCGGCATCGCGCTACTGCGCTTTTTTACGCAACTCGGCGTCTCTGGCTCCATGTCGACACTCGTACTCGCACATACGCTCGTAGTGGTGCCTTATGCGCTGCGCCTGGTAGTGGCATCTGCTACGGGTTTCGATCGTTCGGTTGGACAGGCAGCGCAGACTCTTGGCGCATCCGCATGGACCGCCTTCCGACGGGTGGAGCTGCCCCTTATCGCATCTGGCGTAACAGGCGGCTGGCTGATAGCGTTTATCAGCAGCTTTGATGAATTGACCATGACAATCTTCGTAGCATCCCCGGCGTCGGAAACGTTGCCTGTGAAGATGTACAACTACATCGCCAACACTATCGACCCGATGCTCGCGTCAGTGTCGACCGTGCTCATCGTGCTTACGCTTCTGCTAATGCTTCTGCTGGACCGCCTGTTTGGCCTGGACCGGATTCTCTCGGGGAACGCATGAAACCTCAATTCTCAACCGACGTCCTCGTCGTCGGAGGCGGCGTGATCGGAATGTCACTGGCGTACGGCCTCGTCCGACACGGACAGAATGTTACTGTGCTCGATCAGGGCGACGACGTGTTCCGTGCTGCGCGAGGTAACTTTGGTCTGGTGTGGGTGCAAGGAAAAGGACTTCAAGATCCTGCATACGCGCGTTGGACGGTTGAATCCGCAGCGGGATGGCAGTCGTTTGCATCGGGGCTAACCGCGCACAGCGGAGTCGACGTCGAACTCTCGCAGATCGGTGGGTTGCGCATGAGCTTCAGTAACGAAGAGCTCAGCCGTCGCACTCTCGATATGGAACGCATCCGACTTACTATCGGCGACACTTATTCGTATGAGCGCCTGTCCGCTGCGGAGGTTCGCGAACTGCTTCCGGAGGTTGGCCCCGAAGTCGCTGGCGCCATCTTTTCGCCACTCGATGGACACGTAAGCCCGTTGCGGCTGCTAAGAGCGCTCGTCGAGGCTTTCATAAAACTGGGTGGCACCCTACGTACCGGTGAAAGCGTGGAGCGCATCGACTATCGTGGTGGCGAGTTCCGGACCGACGCGACATCTGCATCCTACCTCGCAGGCCGTGTTGTGCTTGCGGCCGGCCTTGGCAACCGCGCGCTCGCGCCTCAGCTTGGTCTTTCTGCACCGGTCGAACCCGTGCGGGGACAAGTGCTCGTCACCGAGCGCATGCAGCCCTTCCTTCGATATCCAACGCTACATGTGCGGCAGACTGGCGAGGGAGTTATCCAGATAGGCGACTCCAAAGAGGACGTCGGGTTCGATGAAGGAACGACGGTACAGGAGCTCGCGACAATCGCCAGCAATGCGACGCGCTATTTTCCCTTGCTCGCAAACGTTAATGTCGTTCGGGCTTGGGGTGCGCTGCGCGTGATGACACCCGATGGAAATCCGATTTACGAAGAGTCGCGTTCGTGTCCGGGCGCATACCTCGTCACATGCCACAGCGGTATCACGCTGGCGGCACAGCACGGCGGGCAGATCGCAGACTGGATACGTGGCGCACCGAAGCCGCTTGGCATCAACACCTTTACTGCAGACCGATTCCATGTTCCGACCTCTGACCACTGATGTGACCCGCCGCATGGTGGCCATTTCGATAGAAGGCCGTCTCGTCCACACCCGGGAAGGCGGCACCGTCGCGCTTGCGCTGCTGGAGGCTGGCGTCAATCACACGCGTACGACGCCGGTGTCAGGCGCACCGCGAGCACCGTACTGCCTGATGGGTGCCTGCTTCGAATGCCTCGTCGAAGTGGACGGGCAGCCAAACGTTCAGGCCTGTATGGTCGAGGTCCGCGATGGAATGCGCGTGAGCATACAACGCGGCGCACGCGAGCCTGGAGGAAAAGTATGACTCATGACGTTATCGTAATCGGCGCGGGGCCGGCGGGCATGACTGCTGCACTGACTGCAAGCGAGTTTGGGCTCAAAGTAGCGCTGATCGACGAGCAGCCGCGGCCTGGCGGACAGATCTACCGCAATGTTGGCATTGCAGACGCATCTATCCGGCACCACCTCGGGCCAGACTATAGCGCGGGAGCACAGATCGTTGATCGGTTTGTCCGGTCGAGCGTTGACGTTTACTCCGGCGCGCTAGTTTGGGACATCGATCAAAAGCGCACCGTCAGCATCCTTGCGGCAGGGCGTGTCGATCAGCTTACTGCTCACCATCTGATCATTGCCACTGGTGCTATAGAACGGCCATCCGCTATCCCGGGCTGGACCTTGCCAGGAGTCATGACTGCGGGCGCGGCCCAGATTGCCCTCAAGTCCGGGCCGTCCGTTCCGGAAGGTCGTATTGTGCTGGGCGGCACAGGGCCCCTGCTGTTGCTAGTAGCCTGTCAGTTGATCGAGGCGGGCGCCAACGTGGTGGCGCTCGTTGAAACGGCGCCTCGCAGCAACTTGACGCCTGCGCTGGCGGCGTTGCCGGGCGCTTTACGCGCGCCAGCACCGCTCTTAAAGGGCATCCGCATGTTAGCGACGCTGCGGGCGGAAAAGCTGGCTCGCTACGCAAGTGCCCGGGAGCTGTCCATAGAAGGCGTCGATCGTGCCCGCGGACTGAGTTTCGTTCATCACCGAACGCCCGTGTCTGTGGAAGCCGACGTCGTCCTATTGCACCACGGCGTTGTGCCGAACACACAGCTTACGCGTCTGCTAAAGCTGGACCATCTATGGAACGACTCTCAGTTGGCGTGGATTCCGAAGCGCGATGCTTCCGGGCTGACGTCGCGCGACGGCATCTGGATTGCTGGCGACGGCGGTGGAATCGACGGTGCTCGCGCGGCAGAGGCTAGTGGAGCACTTGTTGCGCTAAACATTGTGCACCGTTCGGGACTTGTCGATAACCCGACATTCGAGGCTCGTGCTTCGAATTGGCGGCGTACGCTTGCGAAAGAGCGCGCAGTGCGGCCTTTTCTCGAAGCGCTTTATCGGCCGCCGCAATGGATCGGCTCACCGGCCGACGAGACGCTCGTCTGTCGCTGTGAAGAGGTTACTGCGCGACGAGTGCGCGAAATGGCACGACTCGGCTGTGCAGGGCCCAACCAGACAAAGTTTTTCAGCCGATGTGGTATGGGTCCGTGCCAGGGCAGGATGTGCGCAATCACAGTAACGCAGCTTCTGGCGGAAGAGCGTGGAGTGTCACCCGGCGACATCGGCGCGTATCACGTCCGCGCCCCTATCAAGCCAATAACATTACATGCGCTTGCTACCCTGCGGGAAAAGCATTCGCCAACCGAATAAAACAGGAACGAGAATGATCGACGCAATCGAGAGGTTTGAAGTGACCCCAAGGATGAGCAAAATTGTCCGGCACGGCGGCATTGTCTATCTTTGCGGTCAGACGGCTGCTGGGTCGGTGGCAGCGGATATAACATCGCAAACTCGTGAAGCGCTGTCGCTCACACAAGCAATTTTGTTACTAGTTTTCAAGTAAATTTGTTACTACCGCCCCGTGCGGCCCCCCGGTCAACGTGATCGCCCGATTCGTCTGTACCTTGGCTGTGCCGTGTCTGGTCCGCAACCTCGAGCGCGTGACGATACCGGCCTGCCGTTCTCGCCAGTTCCTCAGCGTCGGTCCAGAAACCGCGACGGGCCTTCACGCAGTCGATGAAGAGACGATAGTCGGCAGCGACGGTTGTGGACATCGGGCTGGGTTTGACGACCGGCGCCAAGGCAGGGTAGGGCAGCGCGTTACCACCGATGTGCGGGCATAGCGTCGCGCAGCGCCGCAGTCCCGCGATGGCGGCCGCGGGCGTCGCGGCGAGAACCTGCAGGCGGGCGTTTTCCCAGCGGGCAACAAACTGACCATCGACGCCTTGATAGAGCCAGCACCACGGCCGCCCACCGCTCAGTCCCAACAGGCGCCGGTGGCGAACATCCCGATTTGCAGGGGTGAGCGCATCAACGACGTGCCAGCCGCCCATCTCCGACCACGTCAGGCAGGCGCCTCGAGCCGCATCCCACATTAGTTCAAACCGGGTCTGCTGCCGCGTTATGTATCTGGCCTGACGTAGGCTTTTGATGGCGTGCGGTCGACTAAGCCAGCTGGACGTCAAGGGCGCAATGAATTGCACGCCCTGAGGCGTCGCGCGCGCCAGCCACGCACTGTCCGACCATGCGGTACGAGGCGTCACGTCCGACCAGGCGGCGACACCAGAATGCGCGGTAGCGCTGGTCCGCGCATGGGCGTCGCGCCACACGGCTCCGAGCGTCACGCGTGCCGCATGGTATTCAAGCCATTTCCTTGCTTCGTCATCTGGCGCCTCGCCGCAGATTTGACAGTCCTGATCGACTGACAGGGTGAGCCGCATCCTCGCCGTTCTTGGTATCTGCTGATCGGGCCAGCGGCGAGCCTCGACACCGGGCTCGATTGCCCGGCTCCAGAGAAGATCCGCGAACGCTTGCCGGGCTTTGACACTGCCTGCGACCCACTCGGCAATCAGGAGTGGATCGCACGCCTTGATGAAGCTTGCTACTGTTCGCGCACTGCCGGGGGCGAGATGTCGCCGGACGCGGCGAGCGAGCGCCCGATACACCACTATGGTCGGTGATATCGGGCTGGCACCGTCAGGACCGGCGACGGGCTCTTCCTTTGCGCGCATTCGCCGTTTCTGGCAGCGCGACACATACGACACGAGGCTGACTGGCCTCCGCAGATCGCTGACCGGCCGGAAGCACGCGGGATAGGCAATGCCCAACGCGCGGGACGCACCGATCAGCCATTCGACGCTACCCTTTGCACGACGGCAGCATGCTTTGTCAAGCTGCGCCGGTCGGATCAGTAGAGACATTGCATCAAGCCACTGCGCGACGGGATCGAGTGCGCAAGTCTGCTCTGCCGGCAGCGTCGGTCGGCGGCAGGTCTCACGGGTGAAGAAGTGCAGTCGGTCGCATCGACAACCACCGGCCGGACCGTCCGCGCTCCATGAATGCAATCCTCCGGAAAAGGGCGCGCCACAGTAGCAACGATCAACGAGCGGCATGCCATGAATCGGGCAGGCGTGAAGCAGTTCGACGGAAAAAAGCGCGCTGTGATATCCCGCCGCAAGACATGCAAAACACAGGCGGGGCCGCGGTACAACAAGCGTCCGTTGCAGCGCTTCGGGGAGCGCTGCGAAAGTTGACCATCGGAAGACATCCGGCGATTCTCCGAGGCATCGCGCCAATGCGGCGGTCTCGCCACGCTCAAAGGTTGACGGAGGGTCGATGGTGCACGTGCACGACGGTAGATGCCACGGAAGATCGTCGGGATGAAGCACGTTCAACGCGCAGGCACGCATTACGGTATGCCATCTCGATGCATAGGGCAGCACACTTCCAGTGTGCCAGGTCAGGCGGGACTCAGGCATGTCCGGCTCTGCCGCGAGTGATTTGCCGAAGCGTGGCGCTCGCAGAAACCAGCGCCATCAGGGTGCCGTGCCCGCTCGCGTCGACGGCGGTCTTCCACGCGTCGGCCGAAGTTGCCACATCAATCCCGACGCCGCCCGCGACTCGCAGCAGAACATGACGGCAGGCCTGCGCGACAGTCTTCATCGGGAAGTCTGATGGTCCCGCGTAATGCGCCGGCAGTGAGTCTTCCATTGCCCTCATCAAGGTGTGGGCGTGATCCGCCATCCGGAAGCCGTCCGCCCACTGTAGAGGCGTGAGACCCGCCGTGAACGAGCAGCCCGAACCAACCGGCCATTCGCTCCCTTCATCGTAGCCGCGCATCACGTAGGCAAGTTCGCTGACGCTACGCACACCATGAAAGGGTGCCGAGGCAAGCATGAAGCGGGCGGCGACGTGGGCGCCGCCTGCCAGCGCCATCCCCATCGGCTCGTCGAAAAACTGCAGCGACGCGATCGAGAACACGGACAGGCGGATGCGCTGCTTCTCCAGCAGGCTATGCAGTTCTACCAGCCAGATCCACTCGCGCTGACTCATACCTTGAGCCTCGTCGATGACCAGTACGAGAAACCGGCCGCCGCCCTGGGCGGCAAGTTCAATCCACCGCTCGACCAGCATGGTCTGACGCTCCAGCGGGCTGCGCCGCAACTGAGCCAGCCGATGTCCGCTCGCATCAAGAAGGTAGGCATAAAAGCGGCCCACCGCTGCGGCGCTGCCGGAGTCCGTATGGCTCCAGATGACCAGGGGCACATGGCCGCCGTGGCGCTCAGACAGCAGGCGCTGCAACCAATGGTCAACTGCGCTCGATTTGCCGAAGCGGGATGGCCCGAAGATCGTCGCGCCGTCTATCTGGTCGTCCAGCCAGCTGCTGATGCGCTCGACCATGTCATTGATTGCGACCGTGAACAACGAATAGTCGCGCGTCACAATAGGATGATCCCGTGATACGTGGGCGGCGACTAGTGGCTCTGCCGTTGCGGGCGCCGTTACCATTGCTGGGCTCGCCGAATCGGTGGTAGCGCCGTCCCGGTTTCACGGTCTGGTTGTGCGGGCGTCGCATCATGCACTGCAGGCGTGCTGCCGATCCTGGAAAGGCTCACCATTGACTGGCCGGCGACCAGCTCTGCATGCTTTTGCAGGATGCGCCTTGCTTCCAGATACGCAGGGTGGGCGGGGAGCTTTCCCAATGGCGCCGCTTCGGCATACCGGATCAACGCCTCGACAGCGTCGCCGTGTGTCGCCAGATGGAGCAGCCGGCGCTTCTCAAGTGCGCGGATCGCTTGGCGAACATAAAGCGAGTGCGGCGTTCGGTGCCATGGGGGCGCGGCGCGCACGACGCCAAGAAAAATCCCCCGCTGTGTCGAGACGGTGGCATAGCGCGCGTCGTCCTCGTCGTCGAGACTGACCCACAGGTTTTCGCCCAGCAGGTCGGTGCGCAGGCAAAGCCACTCGGCTGAATAGCGGCCGTTGGCGAAATTGAAGTGCGGGCGGCGACCATTTTGCAAACCGCCAAGCAGTGTACAAAGCTTGCGCACGCCGACGATGCGACGCACAGCGTCGGGATCGGCTTGCCGTGGTTTCCAGTTTCCTTGTGCGAGCAGTCGATCGAGCTGTTCGAGCGGACTCCGATATCCAAGTCCGGAATGAGGCGTCGCGTTGTAGTTTGCAACGAGTGTGTCGAGCAACTCGTGCGCGTATTCAAGTTGAAACTGGGTGGCGAGCGCCGCTGCGTCGGGATCGGTGCCGCGTCGAGCAGGAGGCGAACTTCCGGTTGTGGTTGAGAGTCGATGAAAACCGTCGGCGGCCAGACGTGCGAAGAACGATTCGATAAAAGGCCGATCGTCTTTGCTGCGTCGGCGGCTAAAGCAGGCAGGGTCCTGTGGCTTGACGAGCCTTGCGCCCACCACGTCACGCAGGACGTCTTCGACGCGCATGCAGATGTTGGCAAGCGCGCCGTCGACGCTGAACTCGTTCCAGCATGCGCCGACCAGTTGAGGAAAGCGGTGAGCGGGTAGGCCAGCGTCTGGCAGATAGGCCGAATTGCTGAACTGCAGTTCCCGCGGCGCCCACGGCTGAAGGGCGCAGCGAATGGCCCGCAGCACATCCTCGGCTGCGCATTCCCGGCGCAAACTCAGGTGGTAACCGAGCACTGCGCGCGACGCTACATCAATCAGCACGACGACCCACAGACGGTGAATCATCCGCGACTCGGTGCCGCCGTGCGGAGAGGGCACCAGTACCATCATCCGACTGTCGAGCTTGTGCGCGTCGCACTCGACGCGCTCGAACGGAGCAAGAAGGGGCCGACGCGTTCCGTCGCCGCTGGTGGCCTTGCGCGCCGAGTCGTTGCAGGCGAGTTGACGTGCCCGTGCGGGATTTTCCGCCAGTACCCGATCGATAAAGCGAGACAGGGTCACGTAACCGCGTTTCTCGACATTGAATGGCCATTCGCCCCGGCGCTCAAAGCCGCGATCGCGCAATTGCGCGAGAAACCATCGGAACACTGCCATGCGTGGGCGAAGCGAAGATTCGAGGTCGCTGCGTTTGCGCAGGATGTGCTCGCGCAGAGAGCTTTCGAATCCTCGTCCCGTTGGAGACTCAAAAACCCATTGCAGTGCACCCGCTGCTCCGCCGCCCCATGCATCAGGTTTGATGGGTGCCTTTCTATCGTAAGACTTGACGCGCACATAAGGCAGCAGTCCGCGCCAGCCGTGAACGTCTCCGTCCGGATGGGCTGCGAGGCAGCGCTCAGTGAGCAACCGGTAGGTCTGGACCCGGCCCATCGCGCATTCTGCCTTAAGCTGCGCGTCGGTAGCGCCGTCGAGATACAGGCGGATAGCGCTTTCACGTCGCCCGTACAACGCTTCACGCTCAGGGGATAGGGCAGCTCTATCGATTCCGGGCCAGGTTGCGAGATCAATGTCGCCCGCGTTGAGGGCGGCACTTTGCGAAGGTTCGCATGCTCGGAACCGTGATCGTCGTATCATTTGCGCTCCGCCGTCGCCTAGCCACACCAAATAAGGGTAGGCGAACTCGTGAGGCATGTTGTTGCCGTTGATAACGATGGCCACGGGGTATCCGAGATTGGCGGATAGAGTCGGTTGTGGGACGGGCGCGGCCCCGCGATCGGTGCCCGGTGATCTCCCACCCGATCGTTGCACCGTGCGGTGTGGGAAGTTTACGGGAGTGGTGGCGTAAGACGCTTGTGGACCCTCCGGTCAGATTACTTTCTCCTAAGCGGTCAGTCAGCCAAATCCTTGGTTTTGCGAAGTGGAGTGCCAATAAGCGGCGGTTGGCGGCCTCACCCTATCGGCCACAATCGGCCGTTCGACGAATGTCCTCGAATCGATGACAATCGAAGGAGCAGGTCTTATGCAAGGCGTGACGGACACCGCAAATGCGCTATAAAAACATTCCCTCAGCGATCCACAATTTCGGCGCCAGCTTTACAAGCCTGGTGAATTATTTTGCCGACGGATACGTGATCGACGATCTTGATCTGATCCATCGACAGCAGATCGACATCGAGATCGATTGGCTGGGCAACATCTTTAGACCAATGGAAAACGCAACCGAACGGATTTTGATCTCAATTAGGAGTTACCGCTCCGACCTCGAGCGTCACTTATTGTCTGAAAATGTCGAGCTTAGATCGCTGGTTAAGCCGGAGTTTCATTGGCCCGCACAGGGTCGAAAATTCATGGCTGCCGTCGATGATCGCGGCAAGGATTACAAAATCTATGTGAACGAGTCAAAGTAACGCTCTGAACGGATGTTTGACATACGCTCTATCGCGGCCATTTCACCGGGATGTTAGGGCCGGCAGCCTCAGGTCGATCTGGGCCGGTCGCCATTAGACTCAGTTCGGCCAAGAGCGGACTGTCGACCTTGATGCAAAGATCGTTGACAAACGGTGTGCTTGACCACCTGTTGAAAGCTGCATAGGCACAGGCTAACCGACGGCAGACCCATCGGTCTCCTCCGACGCTTTAATAGCTCTTCCCAAGTCTACCAAGTAGCGCTTTACCGCTTTGAAGTCACCGCGCCACAGCCACTTCAAGCATGTGAAGAGTTCCCACGCCAGGAGTCGGTCACCATACCGATAGGCCGTCATATCGTGCTCAGTCGGAGCGATATTGGATGACATCCTCGATTCAAGGTAATGATCGTGATTAACAATTTCGACGAATGGTTGCTCAATGATGAGTTCAGTGTCGGGTGCGATGACGTGAAACTCAACTGAAGTTAAGTCTTCAAATATTAGCTTTTTGTAAGGACTTTTCGGATCATGCACGCCACCAAACTCAAGGAAAATTTCCGACGGTGTGATCTGCTGCTCTATCAGGTGAAGTAGCACATTGCCAGCGCCGTCCGCGCAAAAGACAACCAAGTCGATGTCCGAAACACGATCTGCGGTCCCTTTTGCAAATGAACCAACGACCGCTGCCGCCGTGCAATCAGAAGAAGCGTCGAGCGCCGCCGAGATTCGCTCAAGAAGTGCGATCTGGCGTGTTGTGGAAGGGTTGCCCCTCCAATCCGTGAGAATATCTGCGAAGCGCATCGAGCAGTCCTATGTGGGTTTGGCGATGGGCGCGTGAGACACTATAAGCCGGAAGTGCAGATTTCGGGAGAGCGGTGGAACCGCTGCGGCTCGAAGAGGGCCTGCTGTGCGCGGCAACAGTCGGCCATCAAGCGACGGTCGCCGGAAGCCTCGATCGGTCATTCGAGCGGCTAAGGTAACTCGAAAGCGGGCATCGCTGGCCCCTCAGCCTGCTAGATTCGCACGCCAGTTGCATACAGGTGGTCAACGCAGTAGGCGCTTCCGTTCAGCTGATTTTTCTTGCAGTCATGCCACATGCATTTCTCGACCGAATTCTCTCCACGTGACTGTGCAAGGTACGCTTTGCGCAGAGCTTCGTCGGATGTGTCCCAGTCCTCGGCATGTTCGACCTTCGCCGCAAACTGAATCTGATATTTGTCCCACTCGTCAACGGCCCATAGCTGACCACACGCAGGGCATCGCAGAAGGCATCTCCAGTCCATGGCATCTACATGCTGGAAGCCGGGAAACAGTCTCGTGACAGTTCCGTCTACCCGGCGTATCGTCGGCTGTTCAAGACAATCACATTTCATCGGCCGGGTCCCCCCTCAGATTGCCGCCGAATCCCGGTGCCATCGATTCGGCAACACCACTTTACGTGTGCGCTCCAGCCGTCTCTTGTGTTGCGCGAGGCAATTCCGTTTGCCACCAGATCGTCCCTGAATCCACTGGCGTCCAAGTCTTCCATGCAGACGCAAACAGGCAGACCCTCATACAAGCGAACTTCGATTCCTGACACATCGAGTCTCGTATCACCGGCAGACAGCAGGACGGTACAGTCGCCGATCATCTCATTGAAATCGACGCCAAAAATTGGTTTCGGAAACATGTCAGTTTCCTGTTCCACGAGAAAACGATCATTCTACGTTTGCCTCGGTGCACGACGTAAGAGTTTGTCTTACGGACCGCTCAGGGCTCCATAGCCGCCGCTCGGTCACACGTGCTACGGAGGACCGGATTGGGTCGGCAAGCGGCAATGGGCTCTGCGAAGGCATCTCCGGAAAGCGGTCATTCGTTTTTCACCACCCGTGAACGGCCAGTCGTCAATCCGCACTTTCGACCCGAAGCGGACACTTAGTTTTCTGAAAAGCAGACGTTCATTGCAGGTTCGCTACGCAATCGTGAATCGCCTCAGCAAACTCGGGCGCCGACAGATCAACTCCGACTCGCGCAAGGGATAGCAGGAGTTGCTCAATTCCTTCCACAACGCCGACCAACCTTCCAACCTCGATTGGCGCTGGCCTGGCCGGGATCATTTGAGGAAGGTCAGTTTCAATATTTGCCACCCCGTTTTGAATGGAAATGTTTATCCCATACGGAAGGGTGTATTGCAGATTGGCCATCATTTGCCGAGTTTCGTGAGCCGGAAATCCAATTATTGTCCACCAGCATCCCTTCGTCGTCGAACGACTCTTCTTGGCCGACCGGCGCCTGATGCGGCAGCCCCTCTGCGTACCGGAGTGACCCGCCGCGGACGTTGGCCAATCAAGGAGTCGGACGCACAAATTCCAGCCCGAATTTCACGTTATAGACAACGAAGCGACCTTCGGGCGTTATGACGAGGCCAGTGATATTCTCCCGCTGAAAGTCGTCTATACGCGAATCATCATTGACGCCAAGGCTGACTGTCAAAGCCCCGTCTTTCTCGATTATGACCTTGTGGTCATACTTCACAACCGATCCGAAACAGGTAATTACGCCTCCATCCACAACTAGCTCTGAAAGCGGATCATCAGCACCCAACCAGCGACCCTGGATTTGCGGTGGCAGCGGCTCATCACGTCCCAATCGATTCACTCTTACCCCTCTTCCTCGAGTGCAGTGAAAGGGATTGTCGACGATCCGGGCAGCCCTGTCGAATGTTTCAAAGTGGCCGGGTAGAGGCAATGCCGTCTGCGGTCTCCCCGCCGAAGACCGGCCATTGAGCGTGGGCGGACGAAACATTGGACATACGAAATGAGTGGCGATTCGTACCGACGGCGCGGCTCTGACGTTGCGCTGGCGGCTGGCTCCGCCGATCACGCGACCTCATCGGCAGGCGCCCGGCTGGTTTGCGCCCGACCCGACAGAGACCAGTAGCAGCGCTACCGTGCCGTTCGGCTGTTTCGCAGCCGCGTCGCGGCCGTTGGCGCGCATTGCGTTACAAAATTAGTTGCAACGCGAATGTGCAGTGGTAACGAAATTAGTTGACGTTGAATACGCGCCGGCGCCTTCGCGGGCGCGTCAACGAGAGAAATGGTGCGTTGCACCAAGGTAGTAACAAATTTGCTTGCGCGAGCGCGGCTCACGCGCTCACACAAGTAATTCTGTTACCACTACGGCCCCGTGCGGCCCTTCGATCAAATTTATCGCCCGATTCGTCTGTTCCTGGGCTGCGCCGCGTCTGGTCCGCAACCGCGAGCGCGTGACGATACCAGCCGGCCGTTCTGGCCAGTTTCCCGGCTTCGCTGCAGAAGCCGCGGCGGGCTTTCACGCAGTCAATGAAGAGACGATAGTCGGCAGCGACGGTCGTGGACATCGGGCTGGGTTTGACCACCGGCGCCAAGGCCGGGTAGGGCAGCGCGTTACCACCGATGTGCAGGCCTTTGCGTGACCCCTTCCCCTGGTCCGTTGACCTGGGCTGTGCATCGATGAAGTTCGTCGGACAGTGGACAACACGGACCAGTTGTTTAACAGACGGTCACAGCCAGTCGTTTGGGAACGCAACTTCAAGGAATCGCATAAATGCCTTGACCTTAGCGTTCACGAGTCTGCTTGACGTATGGAGAGCCCACAGTTCAGACGGATGATCAACTGCACGTCCCCAGCTAACAAGCCTCCCGGTCTTCAGGTCCTCCGCCACCAGGATTCGTGGCAGCCGCGCTGCTCCGATCCCAGTAAGCGCCGCATCACGGATTATTGGAAGCGAGGGAAGCTGAAGTACAGATCGCGTTCGCACTTCCGGACCGTCAGGGGCAGGGATCCTCCAGATGGCGGAAGCTGCGTTTCGTACCGAAGTCCGGAGGATCACAGGAAGGGGCTTTTCTTCTTGCGTGATGGATGTCATCGAGGGAGCAGGAAGAGATGGAGCCGCGACGATGAGGACTTGGTCCCTAACGAAGCAGCGCCCCACTAAAGTCACGTCGGGTTTGGGATTGATGCGTATTACAACGTCGTAACCCTCCGCTACGAGATCGACCTCACGATCCTCCATCGTGATCTCAAGCGCCACCTCGGGGTAAGCGATTGTGAAGTCAGCAGCGAGCCGGCCGACCAATAGTTGCCCGAACACCTGGGGAACATTGATGCGCAATCGGCCACGTGGTTTTGCTCGGCCATCACGGAGCAATTCCGTCACCTCCGATATTTCGCTAAGCGGACCAGTGGCTCGGGTGTAAAGCACTTCCCCTTCATCGGTCAGCTGGATCGACCGCGAACCGCGCTCAAACAGTCGCACACCTAGGCTAGCCTCAAGCTCCATCACCTTGCGGGACAAGCTTGCCTTCGGCCGCCCGCTCACCCGGCTTGCTTGAGCGATGCCGCCATGCGTGGCCACCAGCACAAAGTCGGACAAAGAATCGAGATCCACAACCGTTCCATATTTGGGACGAACGGTCTCAAATCTAGCCTCTATCGCTGACAAAAACAACGCCCATAATAGGAAAAGGCAAGTAATTATGCGAGCCGCAACTAAAAACACAGGAGTTCGTATGACTATTCTAGTCACAGGCAGTACGGGCACGATCGGGACCCACCTTATCAATCATCTTGCTGGCGAAGGCGTCGCAATCCATGCGCTCACCCGCGATCCTAATAAAGCGAAATTCCCGGACGGCGTTGTGCCGGTCCGCGGCGACATGCTTGACGTGGAGGCGATGCGCAACGCGCTGTCGGAGGTGACCACACTTTTCCTGCTCAACGCTGTCACGCCCCAAGAGCTGTCTGAAGCGCTACTGACGCTGAACCTGGCGCGGGAAGCCGGGATTCAGCGGGTAGTCTACTTTTCCGTCTTCAATGGCCAGTCGTTCACCAGTGTTCCGCACTTCGCCGCAAAGTATTCGGTCGAGCAAATGATCGAGCAGTACGACATACCGGCAACGATACTGCGGCCCAACTGCTTCATGCAGAACGACGCGTTGTTCTTCAAAGATGCGCTTCTCGGAGCCGGCATCTACCCATTTCCCATCGGCGAGAAAGGTGTATCGATGGTCGATGCGCGCGACGTTGCCCAAGTTGCCGCCCGCGCACTGGTTGATCGCGAACGGGCGACAGACCCGCTGCCGCACCAGATCATTAATGTTGTCGGTCCGCAAGCGCTTACAGGCACCAGCATCGCAGCGATTTGGTCAGAACTCCTAGGGAAAACGGTGAAGTATGCTGGTGACGATACATCGCCCTTAGAAAAGCAGATTGGGCAGCACGCTCCGGGCTGGATGGCCATGGATCTGCGCTTGATGCTCGATCGCTTCGTCCAGGACGGCATGCGCGCAACGTCCAGCGATGTCGCGGAAATGGCTCGCCTTCTTGGTCGGCCACCACGTTCATACGCCGAGTTCGCAGCGGAAGCCATCGCTCAGTGGCGCAGCTGATCAAGCCACTTTCCTTGGACTGAAATCAAACGGGTCGTGCGGCAAACCGCCAGGAATACTCACTAAATGGAATTTTGACTATGGCTACTGAGGAACTACATGCTGGGCAAGCTGAGGGAAAGCTTGAATTGAGACTCCCCGCGAAAATCGGCGCCGGACTCTTCGCACTCTGGGGCATCCTGCACCTGTGGGTAGGATTTGAGGGATTCCATCAATACCTCGTCAGCCCCGCGCATGGTCAATGGAAAATGTTTATCGGTGGAAGCAACGCGCCATTCAGCGCCTTTGTATTTCCGACCGATCCTACGACGGCTCACGTGCACACAAACCTGATCCTGAACTTCTGCATCGACGTTGCAGGCTACGGAGTTCTGGGTATTTTCGTTTCATGGCTACTTTTTAAGCGAGCATCCTGGCTGGCTTACTTCATGGGCGTGGTTCTGGTGGGCATTGCTGACGTCAGCTTTACCTTCCTGCAAATGACTTCAGGAATCATAGCCCTGAATTTTCCAACGGTAAGCGGGCCGGTTATCTGGCTGCTTGCGGCGTTGATCGTTCCATTCGGAATGCCATCATTATCCAATTCGACTGAGAATTGATTTACAAGCCCGCATTCGGAAAAGTTGAGTGACTGCTGCGGGTCCACTAAGGAAGTTAGCGTCGAGATCGGGCGGGCCGCTGGAGGGTGCCCTCGAGCTTCCGAGTTCGGCCACAACCTGCCGTTCAGCGAACAGGGAAACCTGCCGTTGGAACGGCTGCATCACTCCGGAACCTGACGGACGAGCTACTTGCAAAATTCAGCTAAGCGGTCATTGCAAGTTGACATAGGCGCGGCGGATAGAGACCGGCTAAACGGACGTTCGCCCGGAACAGGCCATGAATGTCGGTTGCTGCTTCATCGACTGCGATATCTCGACTCGGCAAGCAAGCAAAAGTTTACGCTCCCGTGAGACTATGGGCGATGGAATACTTCGTCCAGTGCGCCGACTTTCCCGCCCTCACTTTCCCTCGGCGGGGCACGTAGGCATCTTCATCAAGATAAATCCATTTCAGGTGACCTATCGATCGACTCATGGCCCGTTTAGGGCCGGCAGGACTGTATTCGCGAATAGTTTCATGTTTTCCCAGCATTCTGCCTGCGGCATGTCCCCATAGCTGAACTCTCCAATGAAATGTTCTACCCCAAGCTCCTCTTGCATCTCTCGAAGGCGAACAATGCATTGATGCGGCGTACCGACTAAATGACGGTCCATGAAAGCGCGCACGAGCGTATCTCGTTGGGACACTTCCCACAACGATCCCGACGAACCGTCAGCGGCATAACGTTCATAGCTTTTCACGCCCGCAAGACTTCGCTTGGAAACACCGTAATGCCGATCAAGCATCGCGATCATCGGACGCATGTGACGCTCGGCTCTGGCCCGTGCATTCTCCAGTGTTGTCGCCACCGATACGTAAAGGTGACACGCCGGGGGGGGGGTGACAAGTGGTTTCGACGAACGATGAAGTATTTCGTGGTATCCGCGTATTTGCTTGCGCCCTTGTTCGAGATCTCTGTCCGGCGAAATCAAAAGCCCTAGCCCAAGCTCCGCCATTAGGTCGGTCGACTCGGGACTCGTCGCTGCACCATACATCCTTTGCTCCGGATTTGATATCGGCCGGGGACGCACAGCGATTTCCGGGATTTGAAAAAAAGTTCCATTGTAAGAAAAACGCGGCTGCGAGAGTCCCAGTCTGATAATCCGAACGGCTTCAGCAAAGCGCTCCCGCGATTGTTCCATTGGAATCTGGAACCCGTTGTATTCGCCTGCGCTAGTACCGCGCCCAAATCCAAGCAGCGTGCGCCCGCCAGAAAGAACATCAAGCGCGGCAATTTCCTCCGCAACCCGAACCGGGTGGTGCCATGGAAGTACGATTACGGCAGTTCCTAGAAGAAGTTTGTCGGTTTTAGCTGCGATATAACTCAACATCTGCAGTGCGTTGGGAACGGGAGAATGCCCTGTAAAATGATGTTCTACTGTCCAAATAGAATCGAAACCCAGAGTTTCAACTTCGAGGCCCAACTCCAACGCGCTGCGATAGACTTCGTAATCGGGTCGGCCGCCTCCGTTCATGAGAGCTAGTCCCGCTCCAAATTTCATGATGACGACTCCGTGAGAGGGTGAGGCGGGTAAGGCGGCCCGTGCCTTGTAGCACTTTATACCACTTGATCATCGATTGCCGCCCTTAGTTCCACATTTAAAAAATACTACTTCATTGGCCCAACGATCCATCGAGCCGTAAGGATGCATCTTCACGAAGAACGCGTTCTAAGAGGACGTTCACTTAGGTGCCGTCTCAAATGTAGAGGGTGCATAACTTTCTATAAATTATTACAGGTCGCAAAAACCATATCTTGGCTGTACCGCTTTAGCCGCTATTTCAGCTGAAAAGTTTTATAGCGCGCCGAGAAAATCGAGCAGCGATTTTGGCCAATCAGTACTTGTCAAGCCTGCACGTAATGTAAAGCCGTGCCCTCCGTGGTGCATGATGTTCCAATCGAAAGGAACGCCGAGGTCGCGCGCCCTATCGGCAAGTGCGAGCGCCCCAGAAATCGGTATAACGTCGTCGTCGATTGCGTGAGTCAGATGAAAGGGCGGCGATTGCGAATCAAGCAAACGTTCGAGGTCAAACTGACGCCTAGTACGCAGGTCGGCCTGGCTGGCGCCGAGAAAATTCCGCACCGATTCTTCGTGCGTCGGCGGACTCAGGCGAACTAGCGCGTAGACCAACATGAGCCTGTTCGGGCGCGCCGACACTGCGTCGACGAGATCATCATCGAGATCGGTGTGGAGATTGGGGGCGAATGATACGAGGCCGGCCAAATGTCCGCCCGCGCTAAACCCAATGAGACCGATTCGGGCACCATCAATTCCGAACCCGTCGGCATTATTGCGTAAAAGACGAACTGCTCGCGTGAGATCGTTGAACGCGTGAGGAAAAGCGTGAGGAGTTGTCCGGTAATACAGGATGCCTACGTGGAAACCATGCTCTCTGAGTACAAGTGCAACCGGTGTGCATTCTTGCGGGGCGACGACTTTGTAGCCACCGCCAGGCACCACAATGACAGCGGGGTTCCTCGCTGCGCGGGGTGTCGTCGGAGCAAAAAGTTCCAACCGTCCTGTGCCGAAGGGCAGCGAACCCTTAAGGCTTCCCCAAAGGGGAATCACCTGACATTCAGGCGTCAATCCGAGGCTGTTCCGCATGCTTCGTGCGCGAGAAAGTCGCAAGCTGCCGATTAAGCCGCTTCGAAATGTGAGAAATGAGGGTTTTGAATTCTTCGCAGTAGACATTCACGTTGTCGAATCCGCGATCGCAGGAATAGCGCTGGGAAATATGCCCCCCCCGGCAAGCCGTGAAAAACTGGCACGCCTCACATTGCTTGGCCGGCCGAAAGCGCTCACAGGAGTCCCGGAACACGGCACTTTCAATTACCTCCTTCACTGAATGATCGACAACATTAAGGCCGAGCTTGGTCGCGCCGCTGTAGGCAGTCTTCAATGTATCATCGAGCTCATATGAGCCGTCCGTTTCAATCACCAAGGCGTCAATCGGGGCCGCCTCATCGGAATTGTCAGGCAACAGTAACCGAACGATGTATTGCTCGAAAGTTCGCGCTCGAATTCCGGAGTTGCCATCAAACCAGTAGTCAAAGCATTCGATGAGCCATTGTCCGTATTCGCGGCCGTCCCACGTGTCATGATTGAGAAGTGGAAAAAGAAAATCAACAGCGGGGGGATTGAACTGCGCAATATAGTCAAACACCGCGCGTGCTGAAAAAGATGGATCAACTACAACAAGAAATCCCTGGAATATGCTGCGATACTCCGACGCAATCAGCGCTCGTATGCGCTCCTCGAGTTTCTGACCTGTAGGTCGTCCCAGTTGATCGAGGCGCCACCGATCGTTGAGTTGCGGCGGTCCATCTACGCTCAAGTAGAGCCCAATAGCATTGGTTGCTAGCCATTTGCATGTCGCGTTATCAAGTAGCAGCCCATTGGATTGAATCGAGGAGTTCACTTCGATGCTGCTTTCGTTAAACGCTTTACGGATCGCTTCAATGTATAGTTGTAGCCTCGACATGCCGGCAAGTAGTGGTTCACCCCCGTGAAAGTTAATGTTAATTGATCGAATCCCGCGCGATTCACAGTGCAGCCTGATTTTCCTCGCTGCAGCTTCGGCAACGCCCAAGGTCATGTAGCCAGGTTGGCCCCGCCACGAGGTATCGGCGGCATGGTAAACGTAACAATAGCGGCAATTCAGATTGCAGCGGCTCGCGATCTTCCAGACGTAAGTTGTGATGGACATAGATTGGGCTTCTTAGCTTCGCAGCGATATTGCGTCACGTTGACCCGCGACCTGCGCTGTTGATGCGACCGAGTCGGGTGGTCGTACACTGGTTAAACCGCCCCCTGTTTCCCCGGCCGCAGTAATAAGTGCCGGGGAACACGCCACTGATCTGATCGATTGATCCCGGCGTCAAGTCTTGTTCAACTCACCGACAGAAATTTTTGCGGGCGACGTATAGGTGCCTCCGTGATGCCTGCGCAAACAGCTGCTCACGGCGTCGTTCAAGACATCTTTCAAAACGTTGCTCTCCAGACTGCTGATATCTTGAACACTAATAGACTCCAGTTCCGCCACCGACATCTTGTTGACCAGATCTTCAAACTGCCCCTTGGTATGCTCGCCATCGAATTCTCTAACTGTCGCCGGAATCATTGAATGCCTCCTGTTTCACTGCAAAAATGAATCAGCGCAGGTAGCAACGAATCATCCCGCGCTGGACACAACCACGCTGATTTCCCCCTGAACCTATCAGCACTTCTTCAGCAGGGGATCTTCAGCATGGAACCCTCATCAGAGCGGTCGCTATATGGACGCACGCCCCGCCAAAATAAAATACATGGCTGTCACACAAACCTTTTCATTGAGCCAGATGGTTTTGGGACAGTCAAACTGTGAAGTGTCATGTTACCGTCCATCGTGTTTAGGCCTTACTGTCCATGAAAAAGTTGATCGATAAGTTCGGCAAGCGTAGATATGCGACTATCGCCCGGCGTGCCGTACCCGACGAAATGTGTACACGCGGCCTTCGCCGCGGCCCTGTCGTTGGAGGTATCGCCCACAAACCATGCTTTGCAGCAGTCAACGCCCGTTTTGTCACAGGCTTTTATAAGAAGATCTGGAGCAGGTTTCGGACCGACACCTTTGGAAGGTGCGCACATCGCAATCGGCTTGAGACCAAAATGATGGGCAAGAGTGTCGACAAGCTCTAGGGGAGCATTGGTAACTATGGCTGTTGGTAGACCCGATTGCCGGCATGAGTCGAACAGATGCTTCGCGTGTGGTTCGATCCTCACCAGACCAACGAATTCAGCAAAAACATCCGTATATTGTCGACCGATCTCGGCGGGATTGGCACCTTGAAAGAAAAGGGCCGCGTCCGCTTCGACCGATTGCCCCCACGTTTCAAGGAAGTGCGCGCGATCAATGGGCGGCGTCCCCCGTTGCTGGGCGACTGCATTCATCGTATTCAGCCACGCCTCTTGTGTCTGGACTAGAACGCCGTCGAAGTCGAGCAAAAGCGCGCCCGGCATCAACGATCGCCTATTACTCTCTTCAGGGCAGTTCAATCCAACGTGCATCACGGTCCTCACAAGTGTTCGAGTAGGCTGCATTGTTCAGACGACACCTGATAAGCCAGCGACTCTCGTCAGAAAATGTTGCCCTGGAATGCAGGGTCATACGGTTCATCATGCAGGAGACTTCGCCTCGTTCGAGATTGAATTCATAGGCCGGCGTCCGCCGGATCGCCTCCAGCAGACCCGCTATCGCAGACTCCTCTTCGATGCTTGGCGAGCGACTCAGTACGTCGAAAGCATCAAGGATAGCGCCTAGCCGAAATCTAATCCCTGCCCGCCCGAAAACGATAGGGGCCAGCAGGACGCGTACAGGCCGCCGAAGCTTGCCGCCAAATGGAAACAGGTGGTCACGAAGCATCTGCTCGGTATTGAGACCATCTGGCATAGACCGCAATTGTCCGAGTACCTCTGCCACGCTCCAGACAAAGCTTGTCCCGCCCCTATTGGCCTGTCGGACACACCAGAGCGTGACGATGTCCTCCGGTTTAGGTTTGGAGCTTTCGTCTGCGTGCACTTCGCAGTCAAAGCTGTATGTAACATCCGAACTCAGTGGGTCTATCGGTCTTACATCGTCGGCCACGGTTTTGCTGCCGTAGGCGTTGTCGTTGGAAATGTCGCCTAGCAACGATACGAGTGCGGTGATGGTCGCATGGTATTGTCCAGGCGAAAGATCAACCCAGGGGAACGAGCGGACAACACAGAAATGCGGTGGCTTCGCTAGGCGACGCAGGATTGCTTCAGCGCACTGCGCCCATCGTGGGAGCGCCTCTTGCAAGTGCCAACGCAGCGCAGCGCGTCCGTCCGGTGAATTCAGATCGGAACCACGCTTCATGAGTGTGTGAGCGACGGCGACGTCTGGGAGATCGAGACGTGTTTCAACGATCAACGTCTCGGGTAACGGTCTAGTAGTCGTCTCGAATGCGGTTTGCTGCATGATGGCTCAACCTCCGTCTCTCCTGTCACCAACGGCGTAACTGCCATGACAAGCAAATATAGAAATCCCTTGGCTTAGCGAAGTTGCAGCAAAGCCTGCGGATCGTCATAGTGAAGACGTAACGCAGGTGTGTACAATTTCCATACGAAGCGGACACGATTTGAACCGGAGCGCGACGGAATGGGTTCTAACGATCGAGCTTGATGAACTAGACACGGCGTGCACCCGCCTCTAGTTCAAACAAGGCTCCAATAATTCTGTCAACATGGTCTGCCTCAAGCCGCTCATTCCATGGCAACACGAGCACGCGTGACAAGCCAGTAACTACGCCCGGGAATCTGTCGGGACTATATACCAGTGCTTCAGCTCTAGCGAGGCCAAAGGGATATTGACTGGAACCAAAGGTGCGACGCTCGCGCATCATCGACCACTCGTAAGCGGGCGGTTTGTAATGCGGAGAACTTGGAATCCCCTTGAGGACAAGTCCCCGAGCTACCTCGTTGACACTGAGCCCATTCGCATTGGTTGGGATCACGAGCGGATAACGCCAGAACGCATGTCTCGCTCCATCGACGTCCGTCGCGCGCGCGAAGCAGCAGCTAGAAGTCAGTGCCTGGTCAAGACGTGCGGCCGAAATTCTCCTATTTTCAACGAAACGCTCTAGGCGATCGAGTTGAGCTAACGCTACTGCGGCTTCGAGTTCGGTCATGCGATAGTTCATGGCGAGAAAATGATGATCCGGAACCGGATCGGAATAGTCGCGTGCTTTATTAATGAATTGGCGCATACGCCGGGCTAATGTCATATCCGCTGTCGCGACGAAGCCCCCTTCGCCAGTGCTCATGTGCTTCGTCTGCTGCATGCTAAACGTAGCGATGTCTCCATAGGTTCCGACGAGCCGGCCGTGCAGAGTTGCAAGATACGATTGTGAGCAATCCTCAATAACTGGGATTCGATGACGGTTTGCTAGGCTCACAATCGCATCAACCGGAGCAGGCGCTCCGAACATGTGAGTTACGATGATTCCAGCAGTCCGATCGCTGATGCATTGCGCCACAGTCTGCGCCGTCATTTGATACGTTGACGCGTCCAAATCGGCAAAGACAGGGATTGAACCCTGCCAGAGGATAGGCGCGATTCCACCAAAGTCCGTCAAGGGGCTGACAATGAACTCGCTTCCGGGCTCAGGGTTGAGTGCCGCGACGGCAACGTGCACCGCCGCGGTGCCGGAATTGCAAGCGATCACATGCTCAAGGCCTAGCCGCCCAGACGCGGCAATCTCGAATGCCTTGGCAAAACGTCCAGACGATACCGTCAAAGTGCCGGACTCAAGCACTGCACGCAGATTGTCCAGTTCAGGCGCTCCATATGTGCGACCGCTGCTATCGCCATCGTTTGGCAAACTGATTGGCAAGTCGCGCCCTTCCGATTGTGCGTCCGCTTTATCGGGACTACCTGAACGCCGTGCTCTGCAATCTTGGGGTGGCGCATGAACTTCTGTACATGCGTAGTGCTCGTGATAGTCGCGCATCGTGTGCAGCAGTATTTCCTTGACAGATCTGCTTGGTTTCCATCCCAAGAGTTCATCTGCCTTGCTCAGCTGAGGCATTCGTCGGTCGCAATCTTCGTAGCCGGCTCCATAGAATTCAAATCCACTTACATTTTCGATCGGGTGGTCGTTATAGGACACGTCACGAGTGATTTCCGCGTAAGTGCTCCGCATAAGGGTAGCGAGTTCTGCGATCGTTACTTCGTTGCGGCTATTGCCGATATTGAAGATCTGATTGCGGGCCCTCTCCGGTCTGTCGAGCATCAACTCCACAGCGGCGGCGGCCTCTTCGACGGCGACAAGCGTACGCCTCGCTTGGCCACCATCGACTAATTGCATCGGCGTGCGATTCAAAAGGGCCGCCATAAAGCATGCGAGAACTCGGGGTACTCCTTCGCCATCGCGCCCCGGAACGTAGTCCATCCTCGGCCCGAAAAAATTGAATGGCCGAATCACGGTGAATGGCATGCCGTGCTCACGGTGATGTGCATAGATGAAGCGCTCTATGAGCTGCTTTGCACACGCATAAGTCCACCGCTGGCTGGCAATTGGCCCCATTATCAACGGACTCTCGTCCTCGCGCAGTTCATAGAGGTCGGGGTCAGCGTATTGATTTCCATCTAAGTAACTGCTGACGGTTCGGCCGTAGACCTCGCTCGTAGAAAAGTGTATCAGCCATCGATTATGCTTCGCACAAAGGTCGATAGTAGGGTATACATCGAACAGATTGGCACGAATGACGTCAATAGGCCGTGTGTTGTATTCGGAAGGATTGCAGATCGCGGCAAGGTTCAAGACGGCATCGGCCTTTTCGATTGCCGCTTCGAGGATGTGCGAGTCGCACGGATCGTTGCAACTGGTCCGATGTAGCCGGAAGCGCGGATTATGGAGATGCATTTCGATCTTGCGGACGTCAGGATCCCATCCTTCCACCACTACATCTTCTCGCGGGAGTAGCCGATCTAGAAGATGGCTGCCGACGAAGCCTCCGCATCCCAGCATCACAATGTTCTTAATTCTTGAGTACGTCACAGGCTGCTCCCCGTTTGCTCGGTTACGGTTAATGGCAAATGCGCTGCAGTGGACGGACGCCTTTACGAATTGAGAATTTTCCTCTTTCATGAATTAGTCAGACGATAGCGTTTGGTACCCGGACGAAGCGCACTTCAAACCGAAATCGAAAGCAACATCGCTAATGTCTACCGCGTTTGCCTTTACGCCTTACCCGCGGTCAGCTTCGCTGAACTACCCAAGACCCTAGTAGTTGTAGCAGTCTATTTAAGTGCAATCAAGGTAAGTTGTTACGGTCGCAGACTGTCCAGCGCCACTCCGAAACTTACGGCCGCCTTTAACTTCAGAGCCACAGCGCCGTCCGGACCGGTATGCTGGACAATCGCGTATGACGTGGAAGCCTTTTTCGGAGTTTGGGGCCGGTTACCTCGGCAAGCGAGCGCTCATGATGGACATTGTGCCCAACCGGAATCTCGTCAAGAGATGTTCTCTCGTCACCAAAGCAAAAGGAGGCGGCAACCCTCAGGTTTATTGGAATCGCCAATCCCTGTTGGATATTCCCCTATACCTCTCACCAGGCAATCGGACGTTGTGAATCTTTTTGCGCAAGCTGCAGCGAACAGTCGATGCGAACAGTCGATAGCCACGGAATCCATGGCGTACCTTGGATCGGCACTGTGAGCGCTGTCGTCTCTGGTCAGAATGCTTACTGCTCGGCGGGGCTACATCCGGACGGCCGCATTGCACCTGCGCATGGCGAATGCATATCGAACTGTCCTGCTGCCGGTCCAACCTGTCATCGATTTCGTCCGTTGCTGTCTGTTGAAGAAGAAATCATTCGGCGCGTTGCTCCGTGCGTGCTTGGAGTTTGCGAACGGTGAAGTTCTTGTTGCGGTTGTTGACCGTCTTGAATTTGCTACCGTCGACGGCAACCGATGCATCTGAGAACAGATACAACCGCCCGCAAACCAATACAAACTCATGGCAGCGTTTGCGAATCACATCACCTCTTGCATGCGCGTGTCGTGGGTCACGAATAGCCGGACAGACTGAAATCGAACGCGCACTCGACTATAACGTATGTTCAACAGGGGCATCGCCAGCAGCCTGCGGAGCAGGCATGGGAGCACCCGTTCCGAGCGATTCGCGATCACTATGATGTATGTGCGACAGAGCGCCAAGCTGTACCAATACACGAGGGAACATTGTCGGACGCTTGGCCTATGCTCAATGCAGCGTCGTCTTGGAATATTCGGCGTCGTCCAAGCTATGGACGTCCCTATGAAAGTGCTCGTCACGACGGCATACCTGTCGATGTTTGCGAGGCAGTGTTGCTTATGCCGCGATAGTCGCTGCTGCCCAAAAATAGTCGCTCGAACCGGAGGTGGACGGCCGTGCATTCGGATGTAGAGTCGAACATCGTCTCTATCTGGTATAGGTGACTAATGACCGTTGGGCTTTCCTCGAATTAGGTGCGCTATCGACGTCAGCAAAGCCGAACGTAGCCGGTGCGGGCCGGGGGGCGCGCGAACGGCGGCTATGGCCGCCGCGTCCCCGAGAAGTCGGCGTGGATGACCGCACCACTCTGATACGCGCCGTTGAAGCTCGGACGACTCGACCGGCGGCTGCGGGTCGGGTTGCGTCAGTTCGCTCTCCAGATTCGACACCGGAAAGCGGCCACTGAAAATCCGCTTCCCGGAAGCGGCCAGTTGCCAGTGAGTACTCCCGACCCGAAGCGGCCAGCGAGCATATCTCACAGAACGGCGGTTGATCGCTGGACTTCGGCCGCTGGCACGCGCGAGCTGCCCCTTGCGATAGTGCATCAGTGCTCCGACAGGCATCAGGCGCATGGCAAGCAGCTTTTCGCGCAGCAGCGCGAGCTAACTTCTAAGTTGTGCGACCATAGGGCTATGAGACTGGCGGGGCTGATGGTGTGTATTAGCTGCTCACAATCCAGTCGTAGTAGGGATCGAGCGTTGTTGCCTGGAAGCCAACACCGTCAACCCGCAGCGAAGCCTGCCCTGGTCCCAGGTTGTACCACTGGGACCACACGCCATTTGCATCGGCTGAGCGCGTCTGCACGTTCCACGCGCCGAGCGGATTGGTATTGTGGTAAGCCGTGTCGAACGTCTCGATGATCGGGCCCCATGAACCCACCCAGCCACTCCGTTGGTCGTCATCCGTCGCGGCGTAATCATGCGAGTACATTGAAGCCCAGTTATTTAGGGACTTGTCGTAAAGGAAAACCTCATTTCTCCACTGGCCATCACTGATTTTTTTTGTGCTGTTGCAGATCGGCAGAATTGCCAAAGACGCTCCACCCACGGTCTGCTGGAGCTGAAATTTGCCGGCCACTTCGCCAAAACTCATGGTTTTGACCCAACGAACGTCATTGCCGTTGGCATCCGTTCCGGCCGAAATAGACCAGTCGAAAATTGAAAACGAGAACTGCCCGGTGCCGTCGTATAAAACTAGCGCCTCGACACCGTACGACGATCGATTTGTCGCGGTGATATAAAGGTAAGTCGTCGACGCGCCGCCCATCGTGGCGGGGCTCACGGCGTTCCAGATGATTTCAGCGCCTGTCGCAAATTCCGTCTTATAGTCCGGATCATAGAAGGTGCCATAGCCGACACCCCCGGGGACGGGTCGGATCTGTCCCGGGCTGGCACCATCGAGCGAGTTCGCGAAACTGTGCGACATTAGGGATAAGTAGCGCTGCCGTTGAGGCGCCCCAAGCGTTGAATGCGTGTTCAATATATGTTCCTTGCTTCGCAGGAATGCCTTCTGGAACTCCACGCTAGGCCGGCTCGCAGCCATGGGGGCAGTGAGTTCGCGTTTTTTCGCGCCGGGAACGTCGTCACGGATGGTGGCGGTTGTCGGGGGTAGGGGCAGTCCGGTCATCGCAGCATCCTCCGGTTAAACGACAGACGATGAGGGGCGCGTAGTGCTAAAAGGAGCGAATGGAAAAAGACGGTCCTATTTCCGCGACCTTCAGTACGCACAGCTTTGGCGACGCGAGTTCGTCGTTGAACTTGCTACGGCGACGTCGCTGCAGATGTGTTTGAGGCCGCACTCGCTCGAGCCGCGCGAAGCTGTTCAAGCGCATTCACAAGCCCCGTCTGGGCATTGGCGATTGAGGTGGACGACCCAATGCGCGCTGACGAGAGAGCTGTTTGTGCATTGACAACGGCGGTCTCAGCGTTGGCGAGCGTTGCCGCCTGCTGGATCTGCGCGGACTTGACGGCTACATCACCATTTATCCGCGCAACGGACGCTGTGTCGTAGTTGACGCGCATCTGGAGCAACTGGGTCGGAATTGTCATGATGTCGTTTGCTATCCGCACAGGTATCCCTGCAATTGCCGCGACTTCACTTGGCCGTTGCATGGTGTAGTCGGTCAGCATCCCGTCGGTAAAGCCGTAGGTCAGCGTTGTAGTTGTGAACGCTCCCGCTTTCGACGTCGCAACGTATTGCGTGGTGGAATCAGGCACGATGATCTGCCACGCCTGTGCAGGTGGTGACGACACAAGTGTGCACGTTCCAGCGACTCCATTCGGTGCCTTCGCGTTCGCGTCCTTCTTTGCGTCATTGTTCGCAATCGGTTTTGCCGGTGCGTGCGGATTGACACCAGGCTGTACCTTTGGATTGGGCATAGCGCCCACACCAAGGGCTGGTGCCGGAACGGGCTTCGGGGAATTGTTTGCGCCCGCTGGATCTGCCGGATGCGGGGGAGTAGGAGCGACTTTAGAAGGTGTGTCCGGTGCGCCCGGATCAGCTTTTGGCTTCACTATCGTGACTATCACTGGCATTGCAGCGCGATAGGCAAGTCCGGCGATCTGCGTCGGTTGCGTTGACGCGGGTGTAGGCGGGATCTTTCGGGCTTCGGGATCGGGACTCACTACAATGTTGAAACTCGCGCCCGCATCGGTGAGCTGCTGCCGTGCTTGATCGACGGCCTCCTTGTTGCGCGGATCGAAAACCCACGCATAGCTAAATGGATCGCAATTCTGCACGGCTGCGGCCGCTTTAGCTGGCTCCGGGATGGGAGCGCCTACGAGACCAGTGCCGAGAGTAATAGCCGTGTCCGCGAGCGTCACGATGATACTGGGCGTCTGATCGGTGGACGTCACAGTCGACGTGTTCAATAGACCCTTCACGATCGACAGCTTCATGTTGTCGTCGCGGGTCCAGTTATGGTTCAGGTTGCCGATGTAGCGGGCGTTCGGGTCTGCAACGACGCCCAGTGATGTGAACGAGACGGTCTCGTTCAGATCGCCCACTTTGAGGGCAGTAAGTGCAGTCTGCGCCTGCTTCTGCGTATCGGTGTCCTGCTTTAGTTTGGCTTGCGCCGCGGCTTTCTTGTCTGGGTCTTTCGCAGCGTCTGCGGCGGTTATGTCGCCATTGTCCTGAGTGACTGCCTTTTGCGCGTCATCTGCGGCCTTCTTAGCCTTGTCGACATCATCCTGGGTCACCTTGGTGCGGGAAGCCTGAATATAAACAAGTCCCATTGGCAGCGAATACACAAATCCATCCGCATTGGCGTCAGGGGAGGCACTGGAGACGACCAGATCCGTGCAGCCAGCAAGAAACGCGATCGACATCGCGCAACTGCCGATGACTCGAGTGTTCATAATGATCTCGCTTCAGGTTCGAACGGCCCGTCGGAATCAAGCGAAGATGCTCGGAGATAATTCCAGCTTATTAGAGTGTCCGTGAAGGACCGGCCTATTATTCTTTTCGTCGGCAGTCCAGCTCTGTGCGCCAACACACGGAAGCACCAAGTTCTACGTTGTGCCTTTTGATTAAGGCGCTACAGAGTACGGTGCAAGATTGACAACGCGCAGCGGACGGCGCTGTTATCCCAAGCTCCTTACCATTTAGAGGCGTTAACAAAATCAGTTCTTTAGTTTCGCCAACAGATGATGCAACAAGTGAGTTCCATAAAGGCTTCGTGGATAAATGCAAGGCGCTCGAAGCGGATGCGCAGTCGTCGGAAGTTGTGAAGCCACGAGATGGGTCGTTCGACGACCCAGCGGGTTTTGCCCAGCCCGCTGCCGTGAGGCTCACCGCGTTGGGCGATTTGAGTGGCGATAACGGCTGCGTGTAGAGAGCGGCGGTACTTGTCGTGATCGTAGCCCGGTCACCCTGAACGATGCGGGGCTTTGAAAGCGGCCGGCCGGGCTTGCCGCGAATGGGCGGGATGGCGTCGACCAGTGCATGCAACTGGGTGACGTCTTGGCGGTTGGCGCCGGTCAGCATCACCGCGAGCGGGATACCCTGCGCTTCTGTAACGAGGTGGTGCTTTGAACAAGGTCGCGCGCGGTCGGTGGGATTCGGTCCCGTTTTTGACCTGCGCCCACGGCACGGATTGAAGGCGAGCCGACGATGACGCGAGACCAGTCGATCTGGTCGGCTGCACGTAACCTTGCAAGCAGCACTTCGCGCAGCCGGTCCCACACGCCGGCTACCTGCCAGTTCGGCAGGCGGCGCCAGCGGCTCATTCCGCTGCCGCAGCCCATCTCGCGTGGCAGCAGGTCTCAGCGCAGGCCGGTCTGCAAGATGAAGAGAATGCCCGTAAGCGCAACTCGATCGTCGAGCGGCTTGCGCCCCGGGAATCGGGTCCACCGGAGTTTCGGAGGCTGTAGCAAAGGTTCGACGAGTGCCCAAAGTTCGTCGTCGAGTATGCGTTTGGCCATGTCCTTTGCGTCGTCAAAACAACGGTTAACAGGGTTCTTTGAAAGTAAACTGCCCCAAGGTTCATTTTTTTAGGGTTAGAAAATGGGGTACGCTACGAGTAGCGGCTTGGGTTCCCCACCCGGAATCGTCTTCGAACAGGACTGCAACTAATGGCATGCGAAGCTCTCCATATTCCGACGATCGTTGACGACCGAGTAAGCGATGGATGAGTTTGGCTCGCTTCCGCGATTGACGTTGAACTTCGTTCGAAAGAATCCGCATATGGGGTTGGCAGCGCTGCTCTTTACTGTGGGAATCGTTGCTCTTCCAACGAAGCTTGCGATAATTTCAGGTGCTTTGTTCGGAGCAGGGGCTTCCCTGTTAGGGGCATGGATAAACGAACTAAACGCGCGACGTTCGAAAGCCGAAGAAAAAGCCCGGGCAGAAGCCGACGCGCGGCGATACTTTGCCACAGAACTAAACCGCACCGTCCAGCGGGTTTTGTATATTCACGAACGAGCGTGCCCGAACTACATGGCCGCAGTAAATGAGTATATTTCAGTCGAGAACACGGCCAAACCGAACGACCTTCAGACTGATTTCCGTCCGGAAATGCCCGTACTGTATCCGAGCGCCCCACAATTCCGCGAATTGTCCGGCGACGACGCGACGGCACTTATTGCCTTTTATGATTCGCTCCATGCGCTAGATAGCTTCGTGACGAACTGGTGGCAGAGGGAAGGGCAATTACCGGTGAACATCTTCAATCAGATGCTCCACCTTAGCAATACGAGCCTTACTCTCGCGCTAGTGTGTATTCAGCGGTTCGACTTGGAGAAGTTGGGTCCGCCACCATACGAAGCTTGGGGAACGTTGACGTCTCGCATCGAACGTTCACTGTCCTTCGCACAAGAAATGCTGGTGAAACACATCGCTCGAATCGAAGCCCATCACAAGCAGTCGAACGTATCGGTCGCGGCAGCAAATCCAGGGGGGCAGCGTGGCCCGACGTCAACCGGGCGCAACCGATAATCGCATCGGAAACCGCTGGCCGGACGACGCTGCCAGCCGACCACAAATGAGTCGAATGTCCGACACGCGTCGGGTTTCAGTCACTGGTCGCCGTTGATCGGACGTCGCCTCTTGGCCGAGTTGAGGCGATGCCGGCTGCGATCTCCTTGCCGAAGACCGGCCATTGAGCGTGGCCGGACGAAACGTTCGACACCCCAATTGGGTGGCGACTCCTACCGACGGCTCGCGACTCCGACGTTCCGCTGGCGGCTGGCTGCGCCGATCACGCGACCTCATCGGCCAAGCTGGTTAGCGCCCAACGCGACGGAGACCGGTAGCAGTCAGCTACCGTACTGTTCGGCTCTTTCTCAGCCGTTCGCGGCCGTTGGCGCGCATTTCTTTACAAACTCAGTTGCAACGCGCCTGTGCGGTGGTAACGAAATTAGTTCACGTTGAATACGCGCCAGCGCCCTTATGCGCGTGTCAAGGAGACAAATGGTGCGTTGCACAACGGTAGTAACAAATTTGCTTGCGGGAGCGAGGCGCGTGCGCAAAATGGTGCTGGTACCGCTGTCGGGCGCCGGTAGTACAACAAATCGACACCGCAACGGCGCATTGGCCAGAGGACCAAGGCGTCCTTGCCGGAGCCTCGCGGAATGCGATAGGGTGGCGGGCTTTCACAACAGCAGAAGGGGAAAGCTCAGCATGAACAAACAGGAACTCATCGACGCGGTGGCCGGAACGACGGGACTGGCCAAGGGCAAGACCGCGGAAATCCTGGATGCGCTACTGGGGGCGGTGACCACAACGGTCGCGAAAGGCGAAGCCATCCAGCTGGTCGGGTTCGGCTCGTTTTCGACGGGCGCGCGTGCGGCGCGGGTCGGGCGAAATCCGTCGACCGGCGCGGAGATCCAGATCGCGGCGGCGAAGACGGTCAAGTTTTCAGCAGGCAAAGCATTTAAGGATGCTGTGAACGGGGCCTGAGCACAACCTGCACCGCCGCCGTTTGATGCCGGCGCCGCTCGCTTTCGGGACTGCGAGGGAGCCTTTCCCCGTTGTTGCAATGAGTGACGCCAGGTAGGCCCCGACAGGTTTGAGATGTCGAGCAGTGTCTTGGTACGAGCTAACGCCTGGCTTTTAAGTCGACGGAGCCTGTACTGGCAAGAAAGCGGTCCTCTGCGGTTGCAGGGCGCCCCCTTGGACAAAAAACTGCGTCGCACAACGGTAGAGAAAAGATGCTTCCGCGAGCGACCGCTGCACCCGGGGAACGCTTCCTTGACTGAAGCGCTAGCGTGTCAAAATTAGCCTAATGCTTTCGGCCGAGGGGCGAGCGCCGCCAACAGAAACGGCTCAGCTAACACGCGTAATCGGGGGGTGATTTGGATTGGAATGTTGAATTCTGGTGGTTTCTGGTCAACGTCGTGGTGGCGGCAATGGGGCCATGGATCGCAAACTTCGTCCTCTGGCGGCTTGACCACATAAGTGACCGGACGGCCGAGTGGCGGCAATGGGATGCCTACCGGGACGGACAGCTAGGGTTCGTAGCGGTCGGCTGGAGTGCCGCTGCGCTATATGACATCGCCACGCACCCCACGCTCTGGCCGAATCCGAATCCCGGGATCGTGCAGATGGGACTTATCATTGCGATCGTCGGCGGAGCCCTCTTTGCGGCAAAGGGGGCGCGCGATCCTGTAAGAGGCACACTCCCGGCGGCACCTCACGGCGTTTCGTTCGGGCGACGGTTGTGGGATCGGTTGATGTTCTATCAGGCGTTCACATTTACGCTCGGGTTCACTCTGCTATCATTGGTCTTAATGCTCGTTGAGCACGCGAACGTCGCGCTCAATGAAGCGCAAAAGTGAGGTGATTGATATGCGCCGTCAGAAAGGTAACGTCGAGCCGATCTTCGCGGTCGGAATAGCCCTGTTGCTGGCCGGTTTTATAGCAGCGGGCGTGAGCGTGGTACCTCAGATCGGCCCGCTCGTATCGCAACTAAGTCAGGCAGCCGCCAATCGGTAGGCTGGCAGCGATTCCGTGGCGCCGGGCGTACGGGATTCCGACCTTGATTGCGTGAGAAGCGCCACTGACGTGGCGCTTTTTTCTTTTCTATGGCTTGGCGCCGGGCAGGGGCACTAGTGGCGTACCCATTCCTTCCTGACGGCACAACTCGGGTGTCCAACATACCACCGCCGCCATTCCACGAGTAGCTCATCTGTTCGCAATGGCTCGATCAATCCATCCGACAACGGAACAGCAGGCGATTCTCGACGCCATACCGGCGGGCGGCAGGCTAAAGATAAAGGCATATGCCGGCGCGGGCAAGACTTCAACGCTTCGCCTGGTCGCCGATCGTCTGTCGCATCAGCGTGGCACCTATCTGGCCTTCAACCGCGAGATTGCCGAGCATGCGCGCCGCAGCTTCCCCGCGAACGTTTCGTCGGCGACCGTGCACTCGCTTGCCTACAGGTCCGTCGCGCCCGAGCTAGCGGCAAGGGTAGGGTATCCGGCCGAGCCGCCGCACGATCTTGCAGCCCGATTCGGACTGTCGGCGCTGGAGGTGCCACTTGTCACCGGCAAGGCGGTTGAGATCACGCCGTTCGAAATCGGCCGGATGATCGTCGACGGGTTAGGCCGGTTCTGCCGGTCGGCCGACGAAATCCCGGCCGCCATTCACGTGCCCGTCGACGAAAAGATCGATCCGCGAGCCGCGGACTGGCTGCGCAACGGTCTTCTCCCCTATGTTTCCCGGCTATGGGATGAGAGCAGGCAGCCGCGAGGCCACAGCGCCATCATTCCCGACGTCTATCTGAAGGTGTGGGCGCAGAGCGTCCCCCGCATTGACTCTGACTTTATCCTGTTCGACGAGGCGCAGGACAGCGACGGCGTGATGCTGTGGCTCCTGAACCAGCAGACCCACGCACAGACCGTTTTCGTTGGCGACCCGTACCAGCAGATCTACGAATGGCGCGGGGCCGTGAACGCGATGGCGCAGATCTCTGCACCGGAATACGCGCTGACGGAGTCGTTCCGTTTCGGCCCAGTTATCGCCACCCTCGCCAGCCGCCTGCTTGCCTTGCTGGGTGAGAGCACTCCGGTCCGCGGACAAAACGCGATCGGTTCAATAGGCGTCGATGACCCGTCGCTGGCTCCTCCCGTTGATGCGATCCTGTGCCGAAAAAACGTTTCGGCGATCTGGCATCTTGCGGCCGGCATCGAGGCAGGCCATAGGCCGTCAATCCGTAAGAGCTCCGCGGAGATCGTGGCTTACGCCGACGGTGCAGATGCGCTGCTCGACGGGCGCCGCGCTTACAAGCCAGCGGCATTCTCCCTGTTCGAGTCGTGGAAGGACGTACAGTCTTTCGCGAGAAGCGCTGCCGGATCCGACCTGCTGCCAATCGTCAGGATCGTTGACGAGCTCGGAACCGACTATCTGCGAGCGCTATCGCAACGCGTGTCCTCAGAGGCCAACAGCGACTATGTGATCTCGACCGTGCACAGAGCGAAAGGTCTCGAATGGAAGCGCGTCAAAGTGGTCAACGACTTCCTCTTCAAGTACGTCGACGGCCGGCTGACGTTGGACGATGACGAACTACGACTGCTGTATGTAGCCTTTACGAGAGCGCGGCATCTGCTGGACGTCTCGGATTTGCGCGACGATCTGCTGCGCCTGCTGGTGCCGGGCCGTTAATTTCTGTTTTCGCCTTCGACCGGCGCGCGGCCTAGAGCCTTTTGGCCTTGTGTATCTGCTCGATATCCAGCGGGTCGTCTGGATCAAGGCGGGGCAGGGCGCGAAGTTCGTTGCGCTCGTGGCAGACCGGGCAGGTGAAATAGAAGCCGTCGTCGTCAATCTGCGGTTCCGCAACTTCCAGCGTCACGAGCAACTTGCAGCCATCACATATCCACATAGTGAACCTCCACGGCGATTGCGCTAACGCCGTTAGGCTACGATAGGCGCTTGCTTGTGGGCTGTAGGTCGAGGAGGCCGAGCGGCGACCGCCCGGCATGGCGGTAGCCTCCCGCGGCGCGGCAGCTATTCGGAGCGTGACGCGAGTGCCATCTTTTCGCTGGCCGTCGCACGCGTGGCTCGGTATCGGAAGCAATACGGCATTCCTCAGCAGGCATGCAGTCCCCTCAGACGCTGAACTAATATTAATGTAAGTTTTGCGCCCTCCGGACTCGCAGGTCGCGTACGAAAAGTCGTCGGGCGCGACGCAACCGTGTATCGAACCCGTGTTCGATGCTGCGCTGGAAGAGGAAGCGAATAAAGGCTGGGAAGACGCAGATTCCCCACATTATCGCTACGCTAAAAAGCGTTAGTAAGTAGGCTGCCTGGCCTTGAAACAGTAGATAAAAGCAGACGCCGACGATGGTCGACGTAATCGATGCACCGACCTTGATGCACGTTAAATCCAGAAGGAAAATAAACGAGAGGACGCCGGCTGGCGAAGTGATGCGCTTATCGCGAGACCACTGGGCTCGGAGAACGCTCAGCCTGAGTGGCTGGATCATGATCTTGGCGCAGACCTTTTGAAGGGCTCTCGTACGTATGCCCAGCGATAGAACACACGCGATGAGGGCAGGCGACAGTGCCACGAACAGCACTGTGACGGCAACACTGACTTCGAGAGATTCGGATACTGCAGCGTCATTCAGGCGATATAGAATGCGGAGGGGATAATGCTGCTTTCCGAATCCATTAAGAAGCAACAACATAGAGGATCCGAGCGCCGACGCGCACAGGAAAGCGAGTGTTTTCCAAGAGGGAATCCACCAGCGCGCCATACGATTGGCCATATTTTCTCCTGTTTCGGGCCGCCCAAATCTTGTAGCGCGTCGAAGTGCGCGGCTGCCCAAGGTATGTATATCGTCCGACTCAATTTGCGGGCTATCGCTGAGCTCGTGACGCTCATTTCGATCGTGGCTTGCGGTGCGCCGAGTGATGGCTGATTCGAACAATCACCGAATTGACTAAAGCGATCAGCATGCCCAGAGCAAGAGGAGCCAGCAGGAAGCGCAAGAGCCAAAGCTGTTCCGTGTGGCCCAAGCCATAATGTTCAGCAAGAGCGCAACACGTATAACGGCAAAGGCGGAAAATGCTTGAGCAAGCCGAGATCGGCGAACCCCGAAAAACGTAGGAAACCTATATACGTTTCATTCAATTGAACTGATGTAGTAGCTTTACAGAAACGTCGTGTTCTGGTCTCGGTATGCTTGCCGGTTCCCTGCGGGACTATGGAGCCCGCCATGCATGCAACTGCACTGGCGACATTGAACATGCGCGAACCCGACCGTCTGAAGGTCATCCAGGCCGTTGTCGACATGGGCGTCAAGCCCGGGCGCGCGGTCGAACGGTTGGGCTTGACCGTACGTCAGGTTGAGCGCCTGGTGATCGCTACCAGCAATCCGGTGCAGCGGGACTGGCCTCGCGCAGACGTGGCCGTTCCGGCAACCGGAGGCTGGACGGAGGACTGGCCCAGCGGGACGTTACGGAGAGGTTCATCCGCCGGTTGTGCTTGTCCGATGCTTCCGGTCACAACCCATAGCCAACGCGCGGCGCGCGATCACTATCTGCGGCATGCAGCATGAATAGAACGACGTTTCACATGGGATACGACCTACGAATCCCCGATGCCTTCTCAGTGCGCCGCCGAGGCGGCGTCACTGGTACCGCCGACCTTTCCTGGCTTCGTAATCCAGATCAGCGGGATGATGATAATCATGATGATCGCCCCTCCGTAGAACACGTCATTCAGCCCTAGCATGGCTGACTGGGCTTGTACTACATGATCGAACAGCGCATACGACGCGTTGGTGCCAAGCCCAAGCAGAGAATGGTAAGCATCCATCTGTTGGTTGAATTGCGGATTGGTGAGGTTGGACTGCTGCGTAAGGATCTCATGATGCATGATGGTGCGGTCGTTCCACAGTACGCCAGCAAGCGACGTGCCGATGCCGCCGAAGAACATGCGGGCGAACGTCGACAGGCCTGCCGCAGCCGGCACCTTTTCCGGCGGCTGTCCCGACAAGATGATCACGGTGAGAGGCGCGAAAAAGAGCGCCATTGGGATGCCTTGCAATAGGGTCGGCAGTATGATGAAGCCCTCGCTCAGATCGGTATAGAAGAAGCTGCGCATGTAGTAGACGATCGCAAAGCCGATGAACGCGAAAGTGCCGATGATGCGAGCATCTGAGCGCGGCAGGATCTTGCCCATGATGGGTGCGCCGATCACCGCGAAGATGCCGAGCGGCGCAGTTGCGAGGCCGGCATCCACCGCGCGGTAGCCAAGGTACTCCTGCATCCACTGCGGCAACAACACTAGCGTGCCGAAGAAAATTGCGTATGCGACGGCGATCGACACCGTGCCGCCCAGGAAGTTGCGCTGCCTGAAAAGCGTCAGGTCAACAACCGGATTCTTCTCAGTCAGCTCCCAGACGATAAAAAACGCGAGCCCCACCACCGCGATAAGGGTGAGTACGACGATTGTGTTCGACGAAAACCAGTCAAGATCCTTGCCCTTATCGAGCATCACCTGCAGCGAGGCGACCCAAACAATCAGCAGCGCGAGGCCGACAATATCGATGGGAATCGCCTTCGTGGGCGTATCGCGGCGCCGGTACAGCATCCAGACCATCGCCGCCGCGAAAAGTCCGACCGGAATGTTCACGTAGAAGATCCACGACCAGCTATAGCTGTCGGTTACCCAGCCCCCGAGCGCGGGCCCGACGATCGGTCCGGTCACGACAATCATCGAGAAGATCGAGAGCGCCAGCGATGACTTCTCCTTGGGCCACGAACTAAGCAGCAGCGCCTGGGACATTGGAATCAAAGGGCCGGCCACGGCCCCCTGAAATACGCGCGCTGCCAGCAGGATTGGCAGCGACGGTGCGATGCCGCATAGCCAGGAGGCGAGCGTAAACAGCAAGATCGAACCGACGAACAGACGAACCTGCCCCAGACGCTGCGTAAGCCAGCCCGTCAGCGGTATTGCGACAGAGTTCGCCGCCGCAAACACAGTGATGACCCAGGTGCCCTCATCGACCGATACGCCCACGTTGCCGGAGATGGTCGGGATCGCGACGTTGGCGATCGACGAGTCGAGTACGGTCATGAACCCAGCCAGGCCCACACTCAGCGAGCCTAGCGCTAGCGTCGCCCCGGTAAGCGGGGGATGTTGAGGTTGGGCAGGAGTCGACATAATGGCGGACGCTCATTCGTTGATGACGATGATTCCGGCGATGAAGACATTCGCATCGCCGATATCCTGTGAAAAATTGCAGTCTGTTGGTTGACGTCCGCGTTGCAACGACTCAGGCGGTCACCGCTGAGACCGTTCGTTCACGTTCACGTTCACCAAAGGCCCACGTGTAGCGGCCTCTATTGCAGTCGGGTCGGTGCAATGGCACCGTTTCACCGGTCCGACGTAACGAGCGCCCAGGTCATAGAAATCGATCGTCGATGTCAGCTGCGCTTTGCGTTCCCAATCCGGGGGCGTGACTGCTGCCGTATATAACTGGCTTGCTAGTCGTCGAATACTGCAGCATGTTTTCGGATGTAGGTTTCGACGGTTATCGGTGGTTCACCGGTTATATCGGCGACGACATCATTGGTCCCAGCGAAAACACCGTTCTGGTAGTCAAGCGCGACGGATAAAAGATGCTGCGCGAAGGTGTCGCTGAATCTGCTATCGCCATCGAGACGTTTTCTAAAAAGCTCAAGGTCAATTGGCTCATATTTCACATCGCGGCCCAGCACGCGTGCCATCGCGGCAGCAATTTCGTGGTGGTTCATTTCGACCGGTCCATAGAGCGGATAGACCATACCCGCATGGGCGCCAGGCTCCCTCAGAATGGCCGCGATGACCCGTCCCTGGTCTTCAGCCGCGATAGGCGCATGACGGCCTTCGCCAAATGGGAGCCGGAGCACGCCATCTTCCTTGACGCTGGCAACTTGCCCTGGATATGTCAGCCATTGAGCAAAAAACGTTGGACGGATATGCGTCACCGGGGTCCTGAAGCCGTTAAGGACACGCTCCGAAATCCAGTGATCGCGAGCAGCACGACTTTTTGCCATCCGTCGGGCGGAAATTTGCGACATGTTCACGATGGCGGTCAGGTCGGCCTCTTCGGCGGCCTGCGCAAAATAAGCGCTTGCCTGAATACCGTCTGCTTCGATTGGAAACACAAAGTACGCAGAAAAAACTCCATGTAGAGCGCCCGCCACGTCGTCGAGGTCGCCAAGGTCACCGATGATGACCTCGACTCCTTGTGATCTGAGGCGCTCGCTCTTTTCGCTTTCCTTGCGCACCAGCGTTCGCACTTTTTCGCGTGTGCGTAGAAGTGCGTCAGCCGTGGCACCGCCTGTATCGCCAGTTGCACCTGCGACGAAAAAGATCTGGTCAACCATTTCAGGTACCCTCACATGTCGAGACGGATTGGCAGCACCGTCCATTCACGGAATGGATGAAATCTCTCATCCTATGGCTCGCCCGCGAGACGCAACGCAGCGAGAAGGTTTGTACGCTTGCAGCCAGCGCGCCCGAGGCGCAAGGCGGCCGCTCGCGGAATCGTTGTATCCGTTCGTTTCTCGCGCGCGAGGTCGTTGCATCTGGCGGCCTGTTCGCGCCAGTTGCGTATGATGCTTGAGAGCCCACGATACTGTTCATGGTCATGGCTGGCTGCGCGCAGGCGCCACCACCTGAAACTTCGCAGATAGCAGCGGCACGATTATTTGCTCAAGACTGGATTCCAAACGCCCGCCTCAAGCTTTTGTCGACCTGCCCGAACGGCGCAAAGCGTCGCAAGAAACTGAGCAACCTCGCCCTGCCGTCCGCGGGCTGTCTGAGCCGATACGTGCCGCGAATTATCGAAACGATTTTTCCCGCTACGTCCTCGGGCGGAGGCCCGTCATTGATCTGCTGTCGTACGGCGTTCACGGATTGGGCGCAAGCGATGGCGTAATCTTCGATCACGGCCTGTGTCCGCGTTGCATTTATATCCAGATTCGTTCGACTGAAGCTTGGCTCAACGAGCACGACTCGCACGCCAAACGCCCGTACCTCGTGATCGAGCGACTCCGAGAGACCCTCCAAAGCGTGCTTGCTGCTTGCGTACAGACCCATGTAAGGAGCAGGCAGGAAGCCGAGTACCGAACTGATATTAAGGACGAGGCCGCTTCGATTTTCACGCATGGACGGCAAGACGGCCCTCATGACACGCAGCACACCGAACAAATTTACATCGAACAGTGCCGCCGCCTCGGTATCGCTGGTGGCTTCGACTGGCCCAACCAGCGAAACGCCGGCGTTGTTAATCACAATGTCGATTCGTCCGGCTTTTTTTATCACCTGGCTCACGGCGGCCACGACAGATGCATCGTCTCGTACGTCCATCCCGACGTACTCCACGCCGGGCGCCGTTGCCGCCGCTTCGGGTCTGCGAACGCCGCCAAATACGCGGTAGCCAGCGCCCGCCAGCGTTCGTGCGGTCGCGCCACCGATACCGGAGGATGCCCCTGTAATCAATACCACTGCACTTTCATCTTTCATATTCTCTCCAGTACGTCTCAGGGCAGCTCAGACCTTTGCTTTGCTCTCCGCTCGCTGCAAACAGCCAAAGAGGTCAGCGCACGCCCAGCATGATTTGTGCAACTTCGTCCGTGGCATCTATCTGGGGCCAGTGGCCTGCACCAAGCGCGTGGAGTGATACATTCTTCCCCTGCAACTGAAGGTGTTGCGCGACGCCCAGATGAAGGTAAGGGTCGGCATTACCCCATATCAAATGAACCGGAACCGCGGACCGCCGGAAATCGACAATCCGGGCCGTGTTCGCGGCCACCTCTTCATGCAACTGGGACGTCATCTGCGCGAACGCGGTAGCTGCGCTTGGCTGTTGGCGGAAGTTGTTGTCAATGACAGGACCAAGGAACTCGAAGTAGTTCACTTTCTGTTCGTCGCTCAGCCCGTGTTGAAGCAGGTTTCGCTGGAAATCGATGAGCCATGCAAACTGCTGCGGGCTTTGCAGGAAGTGCGTGGCCAGCGCCCGCAATTCCCTGTTCGAGAAAAGCTCGATCAGCTCGGGCACCCGCAGGCCAGGGGCGTCCCCGTAGAAGGCGTTCATCACCACGACCGCGCTTGTACGCTCGGGGCGCTTCAGCGCGAAGTTGATGGCTGCAGGTCCACCGGCGTCGTGGCCGACAGGAATGATCTGCTCAAGGGATAGCGCCTCGACGACCGCTTCGAGATCACCCAGTTGTTGGGGGAAACTATATTGGGCCCCGACCGGCTTATCGGACCCGCCAAAGCCGAGGAAGTCGACAGCGACCACTCGTCGGCCCGCCGAGACGAGGCGAGGAATGAGCAGGTCGTAGATGTGCGAGTCGTCCGGAAAGCCGTGCAGCACGACGAATGTGGGACCAGTGCCGGCGAAGTCGCGGACGTAGACACTCCCGCTGTGACGCTTGACCCGGTGCTCGACGAATTGCGGTAGGGGGGGATTGGTGGTTGCCATTTCGAACTTCTCCTTTCTAGTCGGGGTTGGGCAAACAGTGAGTCGCGCGGTGCTACGCTATCCGCGCTGCCCAGCATCTGGTTCGCCGCCTGGCTGATCGCTTCTGAAAAGTTCTTCAAGCCGAGGGCGTAGCGCGTTCAGGTCGTAGCCGACGGCGGTGATCCGTTGCAGGATTTCTCCCGGCTCGATTGACGCGCCGACCGATAGCGCCCACAGCGTGGCGGCCCTTACACCGGTGCGGCAATACGCGATCACGGGGCCATTCAATGTTTCGAGCGCAGACGAAAATTTCGACGCGTCGTCAGCCGTGGCTTTTCCAGGTAAAACGGGAATCGCGGCGAAACCGAGCCCGACGGCACGGGCAGCCTCACGCATTTCGGCGATAGTGGGTTGGCCTGGTTGCTCGGCGTCGGGGCGGTTGACGATGACGGAGAGAAATCCTCGCGCCTTTGCCTCGCCGATATCGGCGAGGCTCAGTTGCGAACTGACCGAGAGGTTCGGCGCAAGCTCTTTGGGGTTCATCAGAATCCTTCTGAAGGGTTCGTTCATAGGAGCAGCTGGGCGGGGTGAGAGCGGCTCCGTGCGTTCGCTTTGAGCTACTGAACCGACATTCTTTGCGATCGGGCTGCAACGAGGCCCTGTGCGAGCGGCGAACCTGTTAGATCGTATCGAGTGGAATCCTGAGGTAGCGCCGGCCGTTGCTTTCCCGGGGCGGCAGTGCACCGGCCCGCATGTTTACCTGGATGGCCGGAAGGATCAGCTTCGGAACGGCCAATGTTGCATCGCGCGCGTTACGTGCGGCGACGAACTCATCTTCCGTCACGCCGTCGCGAGCGTGCACATTGGCCATACGTTCTGCGCCGATCGTCGTTTCCCACGCATATGTGTCACGGCCCGGAGCCTTGTAGTCGTGACAGAGAAAGAGGCGCGCATCGTCAGGCAAGCTGAGAAGCCTCCGAATTGAGCGAAAGAGCTGGCCTGCATCGCCGCCCGGAAAATCTGCTCGCGCGGTCCCGTAGTCGGGCATGAACAGCGTGTCACCGCAAAACACGGCGTCGCCGATCACATAAGCCACGTCAGCTGGCGTGTGGCCTGGAACGTTTAGCACGGTGCATTCAAGCGTCCCGATCGTGAACGATTCGCCGTCATCGAAAAGATGATCGAACTGCGATCCGTCTCGCTTGAATTCTGGCTCGGCATTGAAGATGTCGCCGAAGAGCTTCTGTACGTCGGTGATGGCACGCCCGATTGCGATCGTGCCGCCCACCTGCTCCTGCAGATAGGGCGCAGCGGTGAGATGGTCGGCGTGAGCGTGTGTTTCAAGCACCCATTCAATCGACAGCCCCTCCGACTCGACATAGGCAACGATAGCCTGCGCCGACCGCTTCGAGGTGCGGCCCGAGGGTGCATCGAAGTCCAGCACGGCGTCAATAATTGCCGCGGTCAGAGTGACGGGGTCGTGCACGACATAGCTTGCCGTGCACGTACCCTCGTCGAAAAACGAACGCACGATCGGCGCGTTGCGCTTGCCGGCTCGCGCCCCGACAATGTTGGCCGACGCGGTTTTAAGTGGCTGATCCAAGATCTAACTCCCCAACTCGATGTGGTTGAAGCGTAGCGGAGCAGGGCGGCTGGGTCTTGGATAAAGCTATGGTGGGATGGACAAAACGCTGATAGGCGCCTGCAATAGAGGCGGCCAGGCTTGGGGACGCGACGCGTTAGTGGATGCGTCAGCGGGCGCGGTTGTGTAGCCGCCAATACTTCGGCCTGCAACCCACGAGGCGGACGAACACCCGGGAGAAATGGCTCTGATCAAAGAATCCGCAGTCCGCTGCAATGGAGGCAAGGCTCGCTTCCGTGCCGCTGAGTAGCGACTTCGCGCGATCAATCCTGCGCCTCAGTAGCCATTGATGCGGCGAGAGCCCGGCTGTCTGTCTGAAGGCTTCCGTAAAATAGCTCGCTGAGAGATCGCATTGGCTCGCCAGATCCAGAATGGACGGATTGCCATTCAGGTTCGCCTCGAAAAAATCGGTAATGCGCTGCATCTGCCAAGGAGCCAGCTTGGGCCGCTTAACAGGTTCTAGAGTGACTCTTCCACCGTATCGGACTATCACATGCTCGCAAAATGCGACGCCTAGGGCATCGACCAGAAGCGTATTTACCTCGCAGGGCCGCTCCAGGAGCGCCACCAATGTCTGCGAGAAGTGAAATAGCACGGCGTCCCACTCACCAAACCCTTGCTGCACAAGCCCGGGGATGCGGCGCCTGCCTTTCTGATACACGAATTCGTCGATCGTGCGCTGCGAGATGTAAATTCGGATGTTATCGAACGGAGTGTCGAGCCGTCGCGAGGGGCCATCGCGCAAATCCAGCAGACAGGACCAGCCAGGCTTGCCGGCGTCGGCTGAACGGCCGGTCGGCCTGCCAGAGTAGCGAATCTCCGGGTCGGGGTTAGCGATGAGCGGTACCTGAAAGATGAACGCTTCTTCTGGTTTTGGTGCGATTGAGCGACCTGGCTGAGGGCGATTGTTCGTCAACCTTGAGAACATGACAGGAGGTGCTACCGTCGCCACGCCGGCGCGCAGCGTGGGTACTTCTTTCAGGGAAAAGCTTTTCGCAAGGTTCGCTTCAAACGTAAGCGGCCTGTGGGCCGCTCGACTTGTTTTATTCATATCGATTTCTTGTGATATCGGAGCGTCGGCGCTGACACTGTAATTTCGCCGGTGTTTCCGCCGTAGTCTCTCGGCCAGGTTGAATGACAGGGAAGTAGCTTAGCTCGATCCGATTATTTTCCGTACTGCGCTGCCTCGAAAGCCTCAGTCCGGCGTTCACCCAACTCTGAACTTCGCCGTTAAACACCACGACCACACCGCCGCGACCGGCGTAACCATTCACCTTCCGCCAGCGGTTCGCTAGGTCGATGGGCGTCACGATCAATTTCCCGGTTATTTAATCAACTGCATCCCTGCGGCCTTCGACGCGTTTACATCGAAAGTCGCCGTGTACTCGCACTCGGCGGCATACCCCGAACGCTCAATCAGGCAGTCCGCGAAATCCGCCTTTGCCGAGGCTGCGAAAACGCGGAGTGCTTTTCGCACCGTGTCAGCCCCTTCAACAACCAGTTCCTTCGTGCCAATCATCGAGTCGATAATGTCTTTTATCTGCTCGCGCTCCACGCCGTAGCAACGCCCAAGAACCCACACAACCTCGATCAGCGCAACCTGTGAAACGTATCCCGGACGCTCCGCCGACAGGGACTCCATCAGCGCGGTAGCCTTCTTCGACTGAACAGCATCGTCTTGGGCGAAATAGCGGGCTAGCACGTTCGTATCCAATCCGATCATCGCGCTGACGCCCCCTGCTCGGCAATGGCTAGGTTCATGTCCTCAATTGACACCGGATTCGCGGGTTTCTTCACAACTCCCTTGAGCAATGCGAGTGAGCGCGTGGCGGGATAAACCTCATACCGGCCCGTCGTCTCGTTGAAGCTGAATTCGATCCGGTCGCCAGACTCCAGGCCAAGGTGATTGCGCACGTCCACAGGGATCGTGACCTGGCCCTTTGATGTGATAGTTGCTGCTGTCATAGTGGTACCTCCAATGCTCCTTACTATAAAGTAAGGAGATGGGAAAGGCAAGAGCAATCATCTTCATAAGACCTCGCAAATCATCTGCCGGAGCCTTTTATCTGTCACGTCCAGATACGGCAAAAAAGAACGCCTCGGCACATGGCATATTTGGAGTGTCTCTCGAACAGATCGCCGCAGATGCAATAGCCAAAGCCAGGCGCACCACCGGCGACACATAACGAGGAAAATAGCTTGGCGCGCGAGCACATTCAGATCGTGCCGGACAAGTGCTGTGGCAATGATCACTGGAGGTTTTCATGGTTAGCATCCAACTTCTCATCAACGGGCGAGACCTGGAAGCAGAACTCACGGCAGGCCTGCGCGTAATCGTCCGGGAAAAGGACGTGACTGAAGTTGCGTATACATTGAGTGATGCCTTCGCAGCCCTGCTGCCTCATGGGGTGGAGTATGTGCTGCATGCCACTGTAGACGACGCCATCCTTGCGTTGCTTCGCAAGCACGCAGAACCAAACTGACAGGAAGGCAGGATATGGACAAAGCTGACTTCGTGGCGGTTGTGGCGGCCCTGCAAAACGCTGGCTGCCGGCTTGTCGTCGGCGTACCGTCGCTGGGCGGCCTGTCCTCGCGCACTTTATCCCCGGAACAGGCCTACCTTCTGACGACGGACAGACCAGCGGCGTTCGCAAGCCTGCTGGGGCTGACCAGGCCCGAGTATCTCGAATGGCATGAGTCTCAGGGGACGGTTTATTGCTCCGCACTTACAAAGGAAGGCGCGCCGTGCCGCAACACCGTCGCCGGTGCAACCTGGCTATGCCCGGAAGAATGGAAGGCACGGCGAGCAGCAGGAGGGTTTTGTGCGGCCCACGGCGCACAGGAGGACGGGTCACCCGGAAGGATGGGAAATGACGGATTCTGAACTGATCCTGCGAGCGGGACTGGCGGCTTTTTCCGATGCTGACAGGGTTGTCGCGGTGAACCTGGACCGCTTTGACCCGCTCAATTCTCGCGACGATCTGGTGCGGTTGCTACTTGCAACCGGAATCTCTTTTTCACGTCCGTCAAACATTCACATCGCCGCTGAGGCGGCCGGCGACACCGTAAAGGTAACGATAGAAAACGGTGATGAACTTGCAGCGGCCGCGCGGGCCGCGTGTGAGCTCGCGGCTAGCTGGGTTCACGATGACGACGTAGAGGCCTGGGCAATTGCAACCCGGCGATCAAGCCGTCCTCGCCGTTAAGCTTTACCCAGAGTCACGGGAGTCGGCGGTGGTCCGTGCTATTAATCGACGCCTCGACGCCTCGACGCCTGGCGGCGGTGCGTAAGATCGCGCGTATGTCTTTGCCCCTTAATCACGCGCTCCCCCGAAGTAATAATGCCCCATTTTTGGGTACGGCTTGCGGCCGTCCCTCTGCTGGCTGGTTTTGCGAAGCGTCAGCTTCGTTTATGATCGGCAGGAGCGCATTTCAGTATATACATTTATGGATGCAGGGCTCTGGCAATCCGATCCCGAGACGGCCTACGGCGAATGGCAGCGCATTGAAGCAACCGGTGCGGACAGGCGCGCCTTTGCTGAGCGCTCCATCGTTCAGCATCGCGCGATGTTCGGCCGCTTTCTCCGTTTCGTCACAACTCATGGCCTCACGGTTGCCGTAAAACGAAGGAAAGTTGTCACTGCACCGTGCTCGCGGGGGCGAAGGTTTAGCCATTGAATTGACGACATTGCTTCGTTAACTGGCGAAGTAAAGTCGTCACTTCGCGTTAGCGCGAATTAAAATTGTCAACTCACGTTCGTCCTAGACCATGAAATCCTCAGGCAGGTGGTCCACATGGTCGACGTTTTGCGAAGCTTCGAGCCGCTCACGCTGCCGCGTCCTCGCGGCGCGCACCGTTATGACGTCTTCAGTCCGAAACTAGGGCGACGTCTGACGCTGTACAGGCGCAGCGCTTTCGAAGCATGGCTGATGCTCGAAGCGGATCCTGCGGCAAAGTCATTCTGTGAACGGCCTGGCTTCATGGCAGTCGACGGGCAACGCTGTGTCGTCGACTTCTGGGCAAGGTCTGATGACCATGAATGCTTGGTAGTACTATCGGAGCCGACACCGGCGACGGATTGCCTGCGGAGTCGTCTTGACTTCGACCCAGAAGCCTTCGCCGTGCGGCACATTGATGCAGCCGAAAGGGCAGCTGCGCGTGTGTGGACCGGAAACTGGCAGCGTATGCTACCCGTACTCGTCGCCGCGCGCGGCCTCGTCATGCCTTCGCTGCGGGGCGCGATCGAGCGCTTCGTCGTGTCATCTCAATCGCTGATGACGATAGAGCGTGAGTTCTCGACTGGCGACCCCGCGCTCATCCGCGCAGCTGTCTTCGAACTGTTGCACTGCGGTCGCATCAAGGCGCTGGAGCTACACACTGAAAGCCTGTCGTTTCTGACGCGCTTTGTTGCGGTCCAGGCCAAATCATGAGCCGCCGTAGACCCGAATTCCAGACACTGGATCTCGCCTCGTGGCCGACCATCGCATGGACAGAACTCGACGCCACCGGGCGTAGTCGCGTCCAGAAGCATATCGACGCCATTGAGCGTTATGCTAAAGATGAGACTATTGGAAGTATTGAGGCCGTAACTGGAGTCAACCGCAAACAGCTCTACCGGTTTCTCGACAGGGCACTCTCGCTGCATGCCGACGGGCGGATATATGGCTTTCGTGCGCTTGTCGTTCATGCCCGCGTGACGGAATACACACGCCTGCTGCCCGTGACCAAGTGCGGCGAACGGGGCGGTGCCGTGGCTGCGCTTTCGCTACTGTTTGAGTGTTATCCCATGCTCGCTGCGTGGCTCGTGCTGCAGATCAGACAGCGCCGCGTGACACTCAAGCAGATACCTTCGAACGACGGCATCCGGATCCGGCTGCACGGTTTGCGAGCCCTGCACGAAAGATTTCTGCAAGAGTGCAGGCAACTGGGCTTGACGGCCGCCGATTATCCGTTCAACACCGCGGGGCGGGCGATCCGGTCGCTGTCCTCGCGGGTGAAGGCGGAGCTTTTGCGTGGTTTTGGAATGGTAGCGGCTGCTGCCGGCGCATCGCACCTGAAGGGACTACCCCGAACCGACGATGTGCCTGCTCCCGCAGCGACGCGGCCGTATCAGGTCGTCGAATTCGATGGTCACCGGCTCGATGTGCGGCTGAAGGTTGTCATTCGTGATCCGCTCGGATTCGAGCATGAGTTTGAAATCGAGCGGGTGTGGCTGCTAATGATCATCGACGTATGCACGCGCGTGGTGCTCGGTCATCACCTGGCGCTGACCCGCGAATACAGTCGTTACGATGTGATCAAGACGATCGAGAACGCGCTCGAACCTCGGCCAGTGCGCGCCTTCACCATCCCCGGACTTGCCTGCCAACCGCAGGACGGTTTCGCGTCACAGCGCCTGCCCGAGCTTGCCTACGTCAGCTGGGAGTGCATACGACTCGACAATGCGAAGGCGAATCTCGCTGGTGAAACGCTGGCTGCACTCTGTGAGTTCGTTGGTTGCGTCGTCAGTGCAGGACCGAAACACAGTCCGGACGAGCGCCCGTATATCGAGCGCTTCTTTGGCACAATCGCCAGCAGGCTGTCCTCACGCCTCCCAGGCTACACGGGCTCCCATCCTCGTGACCTGCGCCGCGCGCTGGCCGACCCAAAACGTGACCTCCGCCTGTATGTGTCGCTTGATGAACTGGACGAGTTGATCACTTATTCGATTGCAAGCTACCACGGCACGCCTCACAGTGGGCTGAATGGCGCGACGCCGCTCGAAGCGATGGAATTCTTTGTTCGTGGAAGAGTGCAATTGCTGGCTTGGTTGCCCGAGGTGCGCAGACGTACGTTATGCCTGATGCAATCCGCGCGGCACTGCCGGGTGCGCGGCTATCTTGCGCTCGGCGTCCGTCCTCACATCAACCTGTTCGGCGTGCGCTATACCAACGTGGTCCTTGCCAGCAGCGCCCAGCTGATTGGCCAATCGCTCCGCGTCTACATCAATGCTGACGATCTGCGCTGCGTACGTGCGTTCCTCGCTGATGGCAGCGAGGTCGGTGTCCTTGATGCACAAGGTGCGTGGCGTGTGATGCCGCACAACCTGACCTTGCGCAGGGAAATACTGAAGGCTAGAAGTGGCAGGGGCTCGGCCCACTTGCCATCTGAAAATCCGATTGACGCCTACGTACGGACCAAGGTCGCCGCAGCAAGCAGGTCTCGTAGGGCGGCCTCAGATGCAGCGCGGACGCTGCGCCTTCTCGCAAACGCACCAACGGCTAGAACACCGCCAGGGCCGCCAGGATCAGATGCAATTCCAGCAACACCGTCAGCGGAAACAGCGAAGGGGACCGACGTGGTCGCCGATACAGCACCCGTCGAACCGGTTCGTCCGCGCACGCTTGGTATCGGAACGGGGCAGGTCTTTTAACAGGTAGTACTGACAGGTGGTACCCACAGGAGGGAGGCATGTCGCTTCAGGTCTCGCGTCCAGTCGATCCGTCGCTGCACCCGCTCGTCACTGGAAACTATCGGATTGCCACACCGGCTATAGAATCATTCTACGAACTCGTCGTAAGCTGTCTTCGCTACCGTGTGACGGGCGCGCTCATCTACGGCGCTCCGAGGATCGGCAAGACGCGTTCGATAGAATACGTGCGGCTGCTGCTTGTCAGGGAATATCCCAAAGTGACGAGCTATCACGCGCGGTGCGAGCACAAGCCGCGGCACGCTGAAGGGCCATTCTTTTCAAACCTGCTGGAAGCTGTTGGCGATCATGATCCGAACGCGGGCACGAACCCCGCGAAACGCATGCGACTATCGTTGCGGATCCGGGAAGCGGCTGCTCGCGCTGGCAGCGGGACGGTTCTGCTCTTTTGTGATGAGGCGCAGCGCTACAACGAAAACGAATATGAGTGGCTGAGGGATGTACACGATGCACTCGACCGCCAGCAGATCAAGCTGTTCACGTTCCTCGTTGGTCAGGAGGAGCTGCTCGCCCAGAAGAGCGCGCTGCAGATCGCCGGCAAGACGCAGATCGTCGCGCGCCTGATGGTCGAAGAACTTGCCTTCCATGGCATCCGCAATGCCGAAGATGTCGCCACGTGTCTGAACGGGTACGACCAGACTGCCTATCCGGAGGGCACGCAGTGGAGCTTCACGAGGTTTTACCTGCCTCAGGCGTTCGATGCAGGTTATCGACTTGTCAGCGATGCGGCCCTACTCTGGAATGCCTTCGAGGCCGCGCACCACAAGGCGACCCTGCCAGGCCGTCTCGAAATACCTATGGAATCGTTTGCGCGGGCCGTCGAGATCGTGCTCAAGGATAGCGAACTCAGGGATGTTCCGGGGTATTGTCCGGATGCCTCGTTATGGGCCCACGCTGTGCGGCACTCCGGCTATGTCCAGTCGCGCCATGCAACCGGCCGTGTGCTCGTCCATGCGTAAGGAGGCGCCCGCGCTCATTGCGCCGCGCTTTCCAATCCTCAGCCTCGAAGAGCGTCGTCTCACCCCGGCATTGGGCTTCATATTCGATGCGAGGTGGCTGTTGCCTGGTGAATCGATCGTATCGATCCTGTGGAAGTTCGCGCGTGCAAATGGACTGCCTGGGCACACACTGGTCCGGCTGATGGGTGTGGACATTGATCCATACGAAGGCGTTGAGCCGTTACGTGATGCCGTCGATCTTAAACATCTGAGGCGCATGCTGCTGTTGCCCGGCAAGGCGTTGCGCGCTTCACTCCTTGACGCTGGACAGCGGGGACGGCATCACCCGGTTTTCCGGTATTGCAGGCAATGCGCATTGCTCGGTCATCACAGCGTGACGTACCAGATGTTCAGCGAAAACCGTTGTCCCGCTCACCAACGAAAGCTCGAGACGCAATGCCATCGTTGCGGGCGGGAAACACCCTACATCCTCAACGCGAGTCTTGTGGGATCGCCGTATCGCTGTGCGCAATGCGGCGAGCTGTATGCGCGTCAATCTCCTCCTGCCTTTGCAGCGAAACCAGCGATGCGCAAGGAGCATCGTATTGCCATCGCGCGACATTTCCACAATCGCATGGCAGGCAGCTTTTGCCTTGGCAAGGATGAACGCAACCTGTAGCTCGCGGCCTCGTGGCAGGGGCGCTCGCCTCATAGATCAGAAGCTTTCCATTAATCTGCGTCACGAAACTGTCGTGCGAACTACGCAAAAACGGGTGTTGACGACTTTACTTCGTTTTTGTGACAAATTTACTTCGCTCTACGACAGGCGAAGTGCGAGGTCACGACGATTAGCATTCGTCTCTTCTGGCGCCGGTTCGCAAACGGGATCTATATGCGTCATGACGTTTAGTATGGGATGTCTCTCCATGAGTTCGCGCTGAATCACGGTCGAGATGTCGTGTGCCTCGACCAGAGACAGACCCGCATCCACTTCGAGGTGAACGTCGACCACGATCATGTCGCCCATCTTGCGCGTTCGAAGGTCGTGGAAGCCCGCGATGCCGGGCATCGCCGCCAGCGTGTCTCGAATAGCAGAGACCTCGTCGCCGTCGGCCGCGCGATCCATGAGATCGTTCAAAGCGGCCCACGCGAATTGCCAGCCCATGCGGGTCACCATAACGCCCACGACAAGCGCTGCGACAGGGTCGAGAATCGGATAGCCGAGCAGATTGCCGACAATGCCGACGGCTGCGATCAGCGACGATGCGGCATCAGAGCGCGCGTGCCAGGCATTCGCGGCCAGCATGCTCGACCGAACGCGTTTGGCAACTGCGAGCATGTAACGGAAAAGCAGTTCCTTCGCAACAAGCGCGATTAATGCAGTCCACAAGGCTGCCACGTGGACGCGCGGTATGGCCTCGTGATGGCGAAATTTCAAGACCGCGCTCCAGAGCATCCCAACGCCGACGGCAACCAGAAGCAGTCCCAGAAACAACGATGCAGCATTCTCGAAGCGTCGATGTCCGTAGGGATGCCCGTCATCAGGCCCCTTCCTGCTTTGTTGACCGGCGAAGAGAACAACAAAATCCGAAATGAGATCCAAAAGCGAATGGATGCCGTCGGATAGCAACGCTTGTGACCTCGCAACAAAGCCGATGATGATTTGCGCCAGTGAAAGGAGCAGGTTCACGCCAACGCTCACCATGGTGCTACGTTGCGCCGCTGCGTGATGCCCGTTTTCGATCGTATCTTTAGCGCTCATGAGTCTGGCTCAGAACGTCTCCAGCTATATGCGGAGACACAAAAATCAACGCGGCGAATTATCACACAACTTAACAGAAAATACTTATAAGTCTTTGATTTTTCGATAAAATAGAACGACAACGATTCGCGATCTCTTTTTCATTAATTGTCCGTGCAACAACACTGCCGCAATCAATTTAAATGGCCCAAAATGCAAAACGGGTTCGGAGCGGACTCCGAACCCGTGCGGGAAGAACGCGACGCGTACGCCTGCCCGATCCGTTCGACAGCCCTCAGTGAATGGCTATCTGCACGACCTTCACGATGACGAGACCCACTGCGACGACGAGATAGGTGCGCAGCACGCCCATCCACACGCGTGTCGACAACGTCAGGTGTTGCGGCGCAGGCAGATCTTCGAGCGGCGCCATGCGCCACGTGTTGCGCAACTCCTTGAGAGCTGGTTTGTTGAGCGCCGAGGCATCCTCAGCGACGGCCGTACTGCGCGCCTTGCGCGAGAGTTCCACCGCGGCGTACACGGCTGCCGCAAGCCCGCATCCGCCCACGAGAATCTTGAGAATCGCCGCGCCGCTGATATCCGGATAAACAGTGGCGGCCGTCAGGATGATCGAGAGCACGACGAGGACGGCGATCACGGCGCCCGTAAATACGTTCAGCTTCCTGGAGTTCACCCACGGGCCGAGCACAGCCTTGTCATTGCACAACAGCAGCAGGAACACCGTAGCGCTCGGCAGCAGCACGCCGGCCAGCGTCTGCACCGCCTCCGTCAAGAGGCCAAGCGGGCTGCCTGGGATCAGCACGAGGGCGGCCGCGAGCGCGATGATGCCGAAGTAGACGAGATAGAAGCCCTTCGCGTCGAGCACGCTGCGGTGCAGCGAGTGCTTGACCTTGAAGACATCGCCAATCGCATAGGCCGTCGAGAGCGAGACGGCGGCCGCGCCGATGATCGACGCGTCGAGCAGCGCGACGGCGAAGATCGTGGCCGACGTCTCTCCGACATACTTGTGCAGGCCGGCGATCACGCCACCTGCATCGGTGAAGTTACCGAACTCGGGTCTGCCGTCGAACAGCGCAGCCGTGAAGGCCATCATCGCCACGGCGCCGACAATAACGAACGCGATACCGATCCAGAGGTCCGCCTTTTCGTACTTCATGAAGCGCGGCGTGATGCGCTTGTCGATCACGTAGCTCTGCTGGAAGAACAGCTGCCACGGCGCGACGGTCGTGCCGACAATGCCGATCACAAGCAGCATCACGTCGGAGAGCTTTGAATTCTTCGGCCAGGTCGGCACGAGGAAGTCGCGCGCAATGACGCTGACCGGCGGGTGGATCGAGACGAGCACCGGGATCAGCAGGAGACTCAACAAGCACAACACGATCGCGAAGCGTTCGAAGCGCCGGAAGTCGCCCGTACTGACCGCCGCCATCGTCAGCACCGCTGCAATGCAGACGCCGAGCACCTTCGAGACGCCGAGGAAGTCGAGCGCAAATGTAATGCCGATGAATTCAGTGACGATCGTGAGCGCATTGAGCAGGAAGAGATCGATGACGCTGAAGGCACCCCAGAACTTGCCGAAGCGTTCGAAGATGAGTCGCGCGTGGCCAACCCCGGTCACGGCGCCCAGGCGCAGGACCATTTCCTGGTTCACGTAGAGAACCGGCATCAGCAGCGCGAGCGTCCAAAGCAGCGACGTGCCGTAATTCTGCCCGGCCTGCGTATAGGTGCCGAACGCGCCGGCGTCGTTATCGCCGACCATGACGATGAGGCCGGGCCCAAGGATCGCGAGCAGCGTGCGCAGGCGCGCCATCCAGCTGCTACGAGGGGCCGTGTCGTGGTGGGCGATCGTGCCGAGGGCGCCCTTGATATCGCCCACGTGTGCGTCGTCGAGCGCGGCACTCCGACGTTGCGTGATGTTTGCGGGAGTAGTTGACATTTTTAGCTATTCCTTACCAATGCTGCTTGAAATCGACGATTGAGGCGTGGCCCTGCCTTGCTGCCTGCCGGTGCTGGTGCCGTGGGCAGGCAGCCGGCCACGCCGGTCCGTGTCAGCGAGCGAGCTTTTTGAGCGCCGTCCAGATAGCGGCGGCTACGCGGGCCGATACGTGCGAACGAGCGTCGAGCGCGAGCATGCCGTTGTAGTGCGTGCGAGCTTCTTCGACGTGCGGGAGTTGCGAAACGAGCAGAGCGAAGCGCATGGTGATTCCTCCAGATACTTGAAACGTGGCGCCATCGATCAGGCGTGCCTTTGTTTCACTTCACGCGGGTCGAAGTGCCCGGGCGTGAAGGAGGAACGTGCGCAGCCAGATGTCAGGCTAAGCGGCCTGCGTTCTGCGAGAACGCAAGGCGAGTCGTGCAGAAACAAGGCTCAGGGTCGGGCATCGTGAACTCCTCTGTTGCTCGGGTCCGATTCATGTATGACGGACGTGTTCAACCGCACGCCGGATCTGGCACGGTATTGCGTGCGCGAGAACGGCGTGAACGAGCGGCGTCGCGAGCCAACGGCTCGACGCGCCGAGTCGGCGTAGACGAATGTGCGCAACAACGCACGCGTCAACGACGACGGCGCAATCGAAGTGATGCGCGGGGGGACACTACGGAAGCTACTGCGGCGCGCACCGTCTGCCTGCTGGCAGGACGGCGGCTAAGGAAGAATCTAGGCGGGCGTCTTGCCGGTCAGGCAAAAAAACGATTCGAAGGTCGACTACTGCAACTGTCCAAGGCATATGCCCCTTTCGTGGAAACAGGCGAATTCTAGTGATGACGCGCGAGCCGAGTCAACGAATATTTCGAAGATTTTTCTTTCGAATCCGTTACTTCCGATGGATGCAAATCATTCACATACCTCTTCGTCTTGTACACGTGCAGCAATGACTGCTTCCCGCGAATGCATGTTGCACATGCGCGACGCCGGGCGTGCTCGTACGTCGTCCCGGATGCCATCGACGTCGCACGGGCCGGTGCGCTCAGCATCGCTATGAAAGCTACTAAGCACTACACGACAATTTCTGCTTGCGCGTTCACAGACGGCACGCATAGAATCCGCCCTGAATTACCAACAGGAGAGTCCTTCGTGGACGCAAGCTCTAGTAGTCGATCTTGTATGCCGGCCCGTGCCGGCACCCAGACTGCAATCGCACGTTAGCGACGCCGGACTTTCCTTCCCGCCGCTGACCCCGATTGCCGGGTCAGCGCGCTTCTTCCGGACCGCCCGTGCGGTCCGTCTGTAGCTCGCTCCCTTTTTGCGTAAGAACGCGGACAGCAGCGTTTGACCTGCCTGCACGCGCGTCGCTTATCGAACGTTGCCCGGCCTGTCCGGGCTTGACGGGAGTTGAATCATGCATATCGAACGCTTTCTGCGCGTCTCGCGCGCTTATCTGCGTGCGTCGCCGGCCGTCGTACCTCGCCTTGAACCCGGGCATGGCCAGCTCTGGTCGTACACAAGCGCCCGCGCATGCCACTCAGCGAAACGCGGCACCTCAGTCGCGTCCCTCTGGACGACATCACGGAGCAACGTTCCGGGTTCGTCATGGCCCGCCTGAGCTGGCTCTCGCCTTGAGCGCGCGACTTTCTCAAACTGCGGTACAGCAGCGAACTGGCACCGAACGGCCTTCCTTCATCGACATCGCTCATTCATCAATTCGATAACCAGAAGAAACCAGAATGATCTCCTTTGGCACGCGCAGAAAAAACGAAAACGGCATTGACATGCGATGCCTCCCCACTCCGGCCTCGCGCCTGAAACCCGCCTGCGCCGCTGCAGCGCTGATGATTGCCCTGGCTGCCAGTGCGGCCACTCCGGCGTACGCACAGTCCGGGTCTACGACCACAACAACTGACAACCAGAACGCCGCGCCTGCCTGGAACGCCGACGCAATACCCGCACCCAGCGAGGCCCCGGCCGCGCCGACCGGCTTCTGGGAGCGCTCGAATCTGCTTGGTGACATGGGCGGGCTGCGCACGCTGCTGGGCGACCACGGTGTCACGTTCAGCGCTCAGGAGACGAGCGAACTCTACGGTAACTTTTCCGGCGGTCTCTCGAAGGGCGCTTCGTATAACGGCGCCACGCAGTTCGGCCTCAGCGTCGATACCGACAAGGCGTTCGGCCTGAAGGGCGGCACCTTCTTCGTCGATGCCTTGCAGATCCACGGACACGGCATCACGGCGGCACGCCTGAATTCGCTGCAGGCCGTGAGCGGCGTCGAGGCCGAAGCATCGACACGCTTGTGGGAGCTCTGGTACCAGCAGGCATTCAGCGACAAGTTCGACGTCAAGGTCGGCCAGCAGAGCCTCGATCAGGAATTTATCATCAGCCAGTACGCCAGCACTTTCGCAAACGCGACGTTCGGCTGGCCCGTCCTCGCTGCCACCGACCTGCCAGCGGGCGGTCCCGCCTATCCGTTGTCATCGCTTGGCGTGCGCCTGCGGTTCAAGCCAACTGATTCGATGACGATTCTCGGCGGCATCTTCGACGGCAACCCTGCTCCTGGCAACGGCGACCCTCAGCAACTCAACGCCAGCGGCACGCAGTTCAACCTGCACAACGGCGCCATGATCATCGGCGAGGTCCAGTACGCGATCAATCAGCCGCCGGCAAGCGGTTCCGGTGCGACATCGCCGGCCGGGCTCCCGGGGACCTACAAGCTGGGCTTCTGGTACAACAACAATCGATTCGCGGACCAGCACCTCGACACAAACGGCATCTCGCTCGCGAGCTCTGCATCGAATGGCGTGCCCGCTGAGCATCGCGGCAACTTCAGTGTTTATGCTGTCGCCGACCAGATAGTGTGGCGAGCGAGTGCCGACAGCCCACAGTCGGTCGGCGTGTTCACCCGCGTGATGGGTGCGCCAGGCGATCGCAACCTGCTCGACTTCAATATCAATGCGGGGGTCGTAGTCAAAGCTCCCTTCAAGGGCCGTGACAACGACTCGGCCGGGCTCGCGCTCAGCTACGCGAACGTCAGCTCAAGTGCGAGTGCGCTCGATCGTGACATCGGAACCTTCAAGACTCCAGGCTATCCCGTACGTTCGGCGGAGACGGTGATCGAGGCGACGTACCAATATCAGGTCACACCGTGGTGGCTACTGCAGGGCGAACTCCAGTACATCTTCCATCCGGGTGGTGGCATCCCCGATCCGAATAACAACGGCGCACGCATCGGCAACGAGGCCGTGGCCGGACTGCGGACGGTGGTGACGTTCTGATGGCGTGACGTTCTGGGATGTGCTGGTCAGTCAACGAGATAGCGAACAGGCCCGGAAAAAGGTCATCCGGATGACGCGTTCGCCGCGGAAATTCTCCCGTGGTTGGCGCAATGACGTCTGCCCCGTAAGGGCCGAAGAGATCCGGGGCTGGAAGAAGATGACGGACCACCGGCATCATCAGATTCTTAACCAGAAGTCCCGGCGACAGGCGAAGGTTGCACGAGAAGCGCAGATCGCCAAGATGGAAAGGTGAGGAAAGTAGACGTGTTGCTCCATACCACTCGGTGTATCCGACGTACACCTTAATCAGGCCGTTTGAGGCGGGAGCTCGTCAACAGCGGAAACGGGTCGTCTGGCGACGTTCGTCCGCCGCTAACGTGCTTTATTTTCCGTTTTCTCAAGCGCCCCCATTCATACGGGTTCAAGCCCAACATCAGCACCACATACTTCCCGTCAGAAGGGGTCGAGCTTTCAGCGACGGCTGTTTACGAAATTAACTCGCCAGACCGGGACACGGGTTACCGCTCAGGGGAATGTAGCGTTCTTCGACTGGATTGCGGGCTGTCCGTTGACCCAACCGCGAACCGCATACACGGATGATCAACGGGCAGCATGCCCGGCTCTACGACGCGGTTACGGGGTGGTTGCCGGAACAGGCGAGGCGCGCAGCAAGCCACCATATACTCAGCGTTCGGAACGGCTTTTCGAAGATCGAGCGGGAGGAGCAGCGACTTGTGCGTTCGACAGTTCGGCTCAAAGGGTGGTCCTAGGCGACGGCGCAATCGGCGATGTGTCTAAGAGGCTAGCTTCCATCCAGCTTTTGAGCTCACAGTTCAACGAAAGAGATTCGCTTTAGTGGTTTCCGCTGGCGGTCGTGAACAAGCAGAATACCGACGATCACAGCTATCAGCGAATGGCGCCCACGCTGCGAATCTCGTTCTGCGTCCATTGCACGCGCCCGACAATGCGAATCGTTAGACATGAGTTGTCGGCGAATAGTGCGCATGAAAATGATCAAGTCAGTGAATCCTGAAAAGCTACGATAGCTGTTTAGAGGAACTCATGAGGTTTACTAATTGGTTCAAAAAATATTTCTGATTATGTTTTGAAAAATTTGCGGTCTAATTTCAGTTAGAAGTGTGTCGAAGCACTGAAAATTACCCACTATCAGGAGACTTTGCGTGAACTCTGCTGCTTCCAGCTCCCGCTTTCGGCAAGCCGTGGTTTGGCCCACGACCACCGCCGCCTTTGCACTGCTGTCCGCCTGTGGCGGCGGTAATAATGACAGCCTGACTGCGCCACCCGCTCAGGCGCCAGTAGCTGCTCTTTCAGCGGATAGCTGCGCTGCATTGAAGAGCTCGCTGGTGATTGCCGGTGTTCAGATTACCGGTGCCAGTGTGATCAACGCTACGGCATCCTCTGCCACGAGCCCGGCATTGCCGGCGCACTGCAAGATTACCGGAGCTATTGATCAACGTGTGGGTGTGGACAACCTGCCGTACGCCATCAAGTTCCAGATCCTTGCCCCCCTCGGCAACGACTGGAATAAAAAATTCCTGTTCATCGGCGGTGGTGGCTCGAACGGTGTAGTGGGAGACGGGTTGAGCGCACAAGGCGTTTCCACATCTCCGCTTTCCCGCGGCTATGCCATCCTCACCCAGGACTCTGGGCACGACAACACAGTAGATAATTTGCCAGCAAAGAGCGGTACGCGCACTTTTGGCTTCGACTTCCAGGCTCGAGTGGACAATGGCTATCGTTCCTATGACCGCGCAACCGTAGTGGCGAAGCAGATTATCAAATCTGCATATGGCCAGTCGCCTGAACATTCCTACTTCGCAGGCTGCTCCGAAGGTGGACGCGAAGCACTTATGGTGACGCAACGTTTTCCGACATACTTCGACGGCGTGGTCGCCGGTGCGCCGCAACTGGCCGCGCCATTTGCGTCGTTGGTGCGCCCTGCGCACATCCTCCAAACGTACGCCACTCTGGCGAAGAAGCAGGGCAACTACGACCGCAACGGCCTGCCATTCCTCAATAACACTTTCACGGATGCAGACCTCGCCGTACTCACCAAGGGAATCACCGCAGCATGTGATGCGCTCGATGGGGCGGTCGACGGCATTTCAAGCGATTTCCAGGCTTGTACCGCCGCGTTCGATCCGGCGAAACTGCAATGCGCTGCCGGCCAAACATCCGGTTGTCTGACGCCGGACCAAGTCACTGCGCTGAAAACGCAGATGGCAGGTATCCCCGGCGATGTGCGGTGGTATTGGGACATTGGCATGGTTCCCGGCCAATTGCGCAGCTGGTGGATCGGACCCTCCGGCGCAACGCAGAATAATGCCACTATGGGCAACTCGGCGTTCGTAACTTCGTATACGACGCCGCCACCCGCAATCGATATGGTGGCGAACAACGGGTCGGAGCCCTTCCGTTCGATGCTGAACTTCGACCTGTCCAAGGACGTATTCAGCGTTTTTACCGCAACCGACGATTTCCCGGAATCCGTTTGGAACCTAACATATGCAACGAACCCGGACCTTTCTGCATTCCGCAGTCGGGGCGGCAAGATCGTTGTGTTTCAGGGCCAAAGCGATGGCGCCTTCACAATTGATCAGACCATCGCTTATCTGCGTGACGTGGATTCGATGGCGGGCGGTACGGCATCCCAGTTCATGCGGCTTTTCGCAGTTCCGAACATGGGGCATTGCGGGGGCGGAAACGGCACGACGAGTTTTGACATGCTGCAAGCCCTGGAAAATTGGGTGGAGAAGGGACAGGCTCCGGACAGCGTGCTTGCGACGGCACCTGCAGGTACACCATGGCCTGGCCGTACACGTCCACTATGCCCGTATCCCAAGGTCGCCAGGTACAAAGGAAGCGGCAGCATCGAGGACGCGGCCAGTTTTTCGTGCCAATAACTTGGCGTCAACGCCTTTAAATCAGCCCCTTGAAATTCGTCCGGACCTGGACATGGATTAGCTGCTCGAACCAGTCCGGACGGCCGGGGTGCAAATCGATGATAAGAAAGGGACGTCCCGATCTGAGCCCGGATTAATCGTCGAGACTGATGGAAGTACGCGTCCACCTGCGTGGCATCAATGTGCCGGATTCCATGGTCCGCCGCTTTTGCAACTCTGATCTTCGGTGGCGAGTGGGCTTGCTAAAACCTCTCGACGTCACTTGGGGTTCGCTCGTCGCGCCACGATGCGATCGCGCCTGACGATCCTTATCAGTAGATCGGCTTCGCGAAGTCTCTTTGCCAATCAGATTCTGAGGCAGGCCGCTGAGCCGTTCTCGATATCAATTTGCTGTCGTCGCAAAACAGTTTGGTGTTCGTGTTAAGGACAGACGAAGCTGTGTATGTTCAGATTGGGCAAGTTGTGTAGGGGGCGTCGACAGTGGTGCGGCGCGCAACAATCGCGCGAGCCGTTCGGACCAGCTTGTTGGCGAGCGCACACATCGCACGTGGTGAGGTCGTTGAGCGAGCATTGCACCGCCCAAGTCTGCCAGGCGGCCCATTCATTTTTCGCGCGCTTGCATGTGTGATCGGGCGCCCAGGACGAGCAACCGTTGACATTTTTCGGCGCGGCGGTTGATTCGAAAAATATTAGTGCCCCCGTAATGACTTGCTGGGGAACGAGCCCAACCGATGCCGCAAAATCGCGTCTGCATCCGTACTGCGTTTGGTGGCCGATCTCTGCGGCCAACGCCGTTGCGGTGACCGGGCCGACCCACGGGGGTGCTCAACAGGCGTTGTCCGATCTCGTTGGTAGGCGAGCTTACGTGGAAGCTCCTGTTCAATCTGCCCAGCTTATCTTCAAGTTACTTGAAATGTTGGATCTGAGAACGCGCAGATTGGCGATCGGATGGATGTCACACTCGACTCTGACCAAGCCCCAAGCTTGATGGATTTTCGCACGAGGCGGCCGATAGCTTCGCCGGCCTTGTCAACGGGGCAATACTGGTATTCCCATCGGCCATACCTCGCGAACATCTGAGCGGTTTCAAATGTCGACTTTTCATTGCCGTGACAAGTGATATTCCTAAATAACTGGAAGCCGGGGCTCTATTAATTGTAGACCCGGCTTGATCTTATTGGATTTGGACTCAACTCAGATTAGAACTTGTGACGAATACCAGCCGTCACGTCGATCTGCGAACGGGAGGTAGAGGGCGAAGCCGTCCATGTAATCGCCTGTGCACGCGGGCCCGAAGCAGTCACCACGTCGGCGAATACATAGACGTCGGTACGCTTCGACAGGAAGTAGTCGGTATTGACCCCCACCATATTCCAGTGCATTGATCGATTGCTGCTCACACCGCCGTAGTTGCCGGTCGTGTAAACGTAACCGGCACCGACGAACAAAGCCGGGCTAATTCTATAGCGCAGCGACGTATCAAAGTTATCGAGGTGCAGCGATGTCTGATCGATGTAAGTGTATCGCACATCCGTCACCACGCCGCTCCACGTCAGAGCGCCGAAATTATAGGCTGCGCCGGCACCGAAATTACGTTGACGATCGACACCAATAACCGTGGTACCCATACTATTCGGACCCTTGTGGAAGGGGATGAACGGCAAGGCATTGTAATCGTCTGCGCTCGCGCCCGACGGATTAACCGCCGATGTCGTAGCCGCCGTACCCGGACGGTCGATATTCGTGAATGCCGCGCCGAAACGGAAGTTCCCATTGTTATAGGTAACCCCGGCCGCCATCATGCGGTTGAACGAAAAATCGGAGTTGTTGCTGAAGCCGTACATACCGGCCAGCGTAAGGCCGTTCCACGTCGGACTGACGTACTTGACCGTGTTGTTGTAACGGAAGCCGCCGAACATGTTGTCGTTGTCGCCGATGTGGACACCGTAGTCTCCCAGAACTGCTGCTTGTTGGAACTGGAGCAGATTGTCCCAGAAGAAGTCGTATTGACGACCCATCGTGAAAGTACCATAGGTCGTCGATTGGAGACCGACAAAGGCTTGGCGACCGAAGAGGCGACCGCCTTGCTGCAAAGCACCCGACGTGAGATCGAATCCGTTTTCGAGGGTGAAGATAGCCGACAGACCGCCGCCCAGGTCTTCAGTGCCACGCAGACCCCAGCGCGTGTTCTGATTAGTACCTGAAGCCAGGCGGACGAGGGAATGGCCGCCGCTGTTGCTGAGATATTGGACACCCTCCGAGAGGATACCGTAAAGCGTTACGCTGCTTTGTGCTGCTGCGAGCTGCGAAAAAAGACCACACGCCGCGACTGCAACCATCTTCTTCATTGAAAGTCTCCGCATATTATTGAAAATTTTTTCCGCGACCAACGATCATCGCGTTATCCAAAATTTCTTAAGTTTCGATCTAACTGATATTTATCTTTCGGGAATTCCTCTCGAGTGAGCTGGGGATGGGTAGGTTCTTTCGGCGGTTCGGATCCGAAAAACGAAATGAAGTTAGGTATCCTAACCAGTTGACGTTGTATATCGTACGTATCAAAGTGCTGCATGGCGTTCCGTTTTTTTTCTCCGGTTTTCCCTAAACGTGACTTATGCGCTGGCGTCCGGCTGTCTGACGGGGTCAGCAGAAGCGAACGCTGGTAGGGTCATCGCAAAGTCGGCAAGTCGAACAATTGTCGGGTAACCGTCGAGCGGAATATCGAAGCGCCGCGCGTTCCAGACTTGCGGAGCGAGGCATACGTCAGCCAGGGTCGGCGCGTCTCCAAATACGAAGCTTCCGACGCGCGAATCCGAGGATAGGCGCTGTTCGAGCGAAGCGAAGCCAAGATCGATCCACTGTCGATACCACGCTTGTTTCCTAGTCTCCGATGCCCCGATTTCGCTCGTGAGGTACTTGAGGACGCGCAGATTAACGATCGGATGGATGTCGCACGCGATCTGCAGTGCAACGGAGCGCACGAAAGCACGGTCAGGTGCGGATGCGGGCAACAACGCGGGTGTGGGATGGAGTTCGTCGAGATACTCGATTATCGCGAGCGACTGCGTGAGCACCGTGCTTGCCGGTCCGTCTTCGATCGTGAGGGAAGGAACGAGCCCATCCGGGTTGACCGCACGGTATGCGGGCTTCAATTGCTCGCCACCGTCGCGCACTAAATGCACCGGCGTCTGAACGCACGGTAAGCCTTTGAGATTGAGTGCAATGCGCACACGAAACGACGCCGAGCTGCGAAAGTAGCTGTGCAGTGTCAGCTCACTCATGCCACCTCCCGCGCGGGGAGTACCCGTCCTGTGCATGAGCCAAAACCGATGCGATAGCCGTCGCCCTGGCACCAGCCCCGAAAGGTCAGTTCGTCGCCATCTTCGATGAATGATCGGGTTTTTCCGGACGCCAATTGCAACGGGCGTTCGCCATTCCAGGTCGATTCGAGAAGCGAGCCGCAGGAGTCGGGCGTCGGTCCGCTGATGGTGCCGGAGCCCATGAGGTCGCCGATGCGTACATTACAGCCGCCGCTGGTGTGATGCGCGAGCTGCTGCGCCATCGACCAGTACATGTAGCGGAAGTTGGTGCGGGAGACCGTCTGCGCTTGCGCATCACCGCTCGCGCGCAGATCGACTTCGAGATGGATGTCGAACGCATGCTCGCCCGAGTGACGCAGATAGGAAATCGGCTGCGGATTCTGCTCCGGCTGCTGACACCGGAACGGCTCGAGGGCGTCCAGCGTCACAATCCACGGCGAAATGGTTGTCGCGAATCCCTTCGAATTGAACGGTCCCAGCGGAACATACTCCCATTGCTGTATGTCGCGTGCGCTCCAGTCATTAAGCAACACCATTCCGAAGATACAGTCTTCCGCGCTTTCGCAAGGGACCGCATCCCCTAGCGTGCTGCCGACACCAACGATAAAACCCATCTCGAGTTCGATGTCGAGCTTTCGGCAGGGAGCGAAGACGGGCCGCTCGCTGTCCGGCAGCTTGATCTGCCCGTTGGGTCGCATGACCGGCGTGCCGCTCACGACGACCGATGAGGCACGTCCGTTGTAACCGATCGGGATTTCGAGCCAGTTCGGCAGGAGCGCGTTCTTTGGATCGCGGAACATCGATCCAACGTTCGTCGCGTGCTCTCGCGACGAATAGAAATCGGTGTAGCCGGGGATTTCCACCGGAAGGTGCAGCCGCGCGTCAGCTTGCGCGATCAATGCACGCTTGCGCAACGCCGCGTCGTCGCGCAATTCCGCGTTGTCCGGCTGCAGCAAAGCGGACAGTCTCGTGCGCAGAGCTCGCCATTGTGCTCTCCCCGTCGCAATGAAAGCATTCAGTGACGCACGATCGAACAGGGCCGCGTCGTGCGGAAGCAGGCCTTCTTTTGTAAGCACTGCCAGATCGACAATCGAATCCCCAATCGCTACGCCGACCCGCGCCGACACGTTTGCGCGATCGCTGAAAACACCGAACGGCAGGTTCTGAATCGGGAAATCGCAATCCGGGGCGTTGGCCGACTCGAGCCAGCTCCTCAGCTTCGGATCGTTGGCCACCTGCCAGTTGCCACCTTGCGCCGCGTTCATGCGGTCTTCTCCTTTGCGAAATTGTTTTTAAGCCCTTGCCAGCACTCAAAGTATTCAGCTTGTAACTGCGATGTCTTGAGCGCGAATTCTGTCGGTCGAATGACACGCGGCGTCTCGAACATGAAGGCCATCGTGTCGTCCACCTTGTGCGGTTTCGTCGTATCGCTGTTCGAGGCCTTTTCGAACGTCTCTGCGTCTGGACCGTGACCGGACATACAGTTATGCAGGCTCGCCCCTCCCGGGACGAAGCCTTCTTCCTTTGCGTCGTATGTTCCGTGAATCAGGCCCATAAATTCGCTCGCGACATTGCGATGAAACCAGGGCGGCCGGAACGTGTCCTCGGCCACGAGCCAGCGCGGCGGAAAAATCACGAAGTCGAGCGAATGCACGCCTTCCGTGTCACTTGGCGATTGCAGCACGAGAAAGATCGAGGGGTCAGGATGGTCGAAGCTAATCGATCCAATGGTGTTGAAGTGACGCAAGTCGTACTTGTAAGGCGCGTAGTTACCGTGCCAGGCGACGACGTCAAGCGCGGAATGATCTATATCGGCACGCCATAAGTGTCCACCAAACTTGGCGACCAGTTCAAAATCGCCTTCGCGATCTTCGAACGCGGCGACCGGCGTCAGGAAATCCCGCGGATTGGCCAGGCCGTTCGACCCAATCGGGCCAAGTTCCGGCAGATCGAGCAGCGCGCCGAAGTTTTCGCAGACGTAACCGCGAGCCGACCCATCCGGCAGCGTAACCGCGAAACGTACGCCGCGCGGCACCACGGCGATCTCGAACGGTTCCACGTCGAGCACGCCAAGTTCGGTCGCAAGCGTCAGGCGACCCTCTTGTGGCACGATCAGCAATTCGCCGTCGGCCGAATAGAAGAAACGATCCTTCATCGATTGCGTCGCGGCATACAGATGAATCGCACAGCCCGACATCGAATCGGAGGAGCCGTTACCGGCCATCGTCACCAGCGAATCGACGAAGTCGACCGGCTCTATGCCAAATGGCGGCGGGTCCCAACGAAGCTGGTTCGGAGGAGTTTTGGGGACCGTCGAGAAATCGCCGACGAGCCGGTTGTTTTCGATAGGCTCAAACGGACGATGGACGGCCGCAGGTCGCACCCGATAGAGCCACGACCTCCGGTTGTGTGCGCGCGGCGCAGTAAATGCCGTGCCTGACAGTTGTTCCGCGTATAAGCCCCTTTTGACTTTCTGCGGCGAGTTCCGGCCAACCGGCAGGACGTTGGGCAACGCTTCAGTCGCGAATTCATTGCCAAAGCCGGACTGATACGGCAAGCCAGCTGCAAGCGTCAAGCCGTGGCGGCTTTCGGACATGGTCACTCCGATCTAACGTTGGATGTTGATTAAGTTGAGTTTCATTTGAGTCATCCTGCGCCGCGCAACTACCCAGCCAAAGAAACATGGTCAGAAAGCCATCGCTCGTAATGCCTGGCGCCCGACAAGTACTGTGTCATGCGAAACGGCGCGGTAGCCCGAAATGTCTGTTCTATGGATGACGCTTAGGGTTCGATACATGGAGCGAGCAGCAGGTTTTGACTAGGGCTTGTCTAGGGTTGGCATCCCATTCTTTCGTGCAGCGGTGCTTACACATACCGAGTCAAGCGAAGTAGACTCCTAAGACGCTCATTTGTAAAATTGCTTTGTAAAATGAATTAATTCGGGATCAAAATGAATGTCACAGCTAGGCAACTTAGGGCGTTCCTGACAGCAGCAAGGCTTGGCAGTTTTACCCGAGCGGCAGAGGAGGTCGCCGTTACACAGTCGGGTTTTAGCTTGATGGTCAAAGAGCTGGAGGGGCAGATCGGGGCGCGCCTTTTCGACAGGACCACGCGGTCCGTTCACATCACCGAAGCGGGGGCAAAGCTCCTTCCAGTCGCGCAACGTATGATCTCCGAACTGGAGTCAGTAGTTGCGAGCATTGACCGGATGTCTGACCAGGCGCGACGGGAGCTTACGATAGCCGCGACGCCCGTTATGGCTGCGAGCATCCTCCCAGGGGTTTGCAGGGACTTTTCAAATGAGCATCCCTATGTACGTCTGCACGTGAGAGACGTTGGTCGCAAGGAAATTCTGTCCCTTGTCGAGTCAGGCGAAGCAGACCTCGGACTCGGCGCGTTCTTCAAGCCGGCCTCCGGGATAGCCCGGAGGCGCATCGGTCGATTCCGCCTTATTTATCTGACGGCGACGTCCACCGGTGGACACAAAGGAGCGGAAGAAGCCAAGCCCAGCGAGATCCCATGGGCGATGCTCCCCGACGAGCCGCTAATTTGCCTCCCTTCCGACAATCCCATACAGCAGGTCATCGATGGATGTCTAAAGGACGTCGGACGCCCCATTGAGCAAAGGGATATATGCAACAACCTCCTTACGGCGATCGCACTCGTTGAAGCCGGGTACGGATCTGCAATCGTCCCCTCATTCGTCCTACCTATGTGCGAACGGTTTGAAGTGACATGCCAAACGCTCGGCAGCCCCGTCGCGCCAATCGACTTCTTTATGGTCACAAAAAAGGGACGGGAGCCCTCGGATCTCGTCGCTGTGTTTGCTGACGCCGTCTCTCAAACGATGACTCACGACTAGGCAAGGCACACGAGACGATTGGTTTCCATTTCCAATGAATTGATTTGATATATTCAATTCCAAAATGGGCCGGCCCAGTGTTCAATAAGTGACATGGCAGTCGTGCTGCTGAACACATTCCGGGAGAATCAATTGGACGCGGGTAAGCCACATGTACTGATTGCGGGAGGGGGTATTGGCGGCCTCACCTGTGCTCTAGCTCTGCTACGACGCGGCTTTGACGTCGACGTGTACGAACAGGCTCCTCAATTGGGGGAGGTCGGTGCCGGATTTCAACTGAGCGCGAACGGCACGCGCTGCCTGTTCGATCTCGGCCTTGAGGCTGAACTGCGAGAACTTGCCACTGAGGCCGAAAGGAAGGAAGTTCGGCTTTGGAATTCCGGCCAGACATGGCCTCTCTTCGATCTCGGGGCGACCTCCGTTGCCAAGTACGGTTTCCCTTATTACCTGATGTACCGCGCTGACCTGCACGGCCTGCTCGCGCGGAGCATTCGTGCATTAAAGCCCGACGCGATTCATTGCGGGTCGAAGGTCAGCGCGTTCGCGCAGAACGAGACTTCCGTCCACCTCCATCTCGAAAATGGCGCCATCGCTAGCGGCGATATTCTCATCGGCTCGGACGGAATTCATTCTGCCGTGCGTCGCCTGCTGTTCGGAGAAGGTACGGCGGAATTCACCGGTTGCATGGCTTGGCGCGGGCTCGTCCCGAGCGAAGCGCTTCCGGAACATCTGCGGGCGAGCACCGCGACTAACTGGATCGGTCCTGGCGCTCACGTCATTCACTACCCCTTGCGCCAGGGCACGCTCGTAAATTTCGTCGGCATCGTCGAGAGAGACGACTGGCAAGTAGAGTCGTGGACAGCCCGCGGCACCACTGAGGAGTGCCTGAACGATTTCAAAGGTTGGAACGCCGACGTCGAGACGCTCATCCGGGGCATAAAGGAACCGTTCAAATGGGCCTTGCTTTCCCGAGCGCCAATGCGTAAGTGGACCCAGGGACGCGTCACGCTACTCGGCGACGCCTGCCATCCCACATTGCCTTTCCTTGCGCAGGGCGCGGTCATGGCGATCGAGGACGGCGTTGTCCTGGCGCGTTGTCTTGAGGCCAGTGCTCGCAAACCGACCGTCGCGCTTGAGACCTATGAAGCGCTAAGAATGGAGCGGACCGCCAAAATCGTCAGAGGCTCCTCGGCCAACGGTGCGCGGTTCCACAATCCCATGCTCGCCGATGCAGATTACGCTGCCGAATATGTGGGCAGAGAGTGGGCTGAGGAAAAAGTTCGTGAGCGCTATGACTGGCTCTTTGAATATGACGCCACGAGCGTGGACGTGACCGGTCGCGCTGTTGTTTAACCAGACTTGATATGGCGCCAGAAAAGAATCGGATGCGTCCAATACAGAGGAAAATATGGAAAACGATACGAGAGAGCTGATTAAAGATCTGGTTTTCGCATTTCAGATTCTCGCTATGGATGACCAAGGTAGCGGGATTTCCGGGCACCTGACGGCTCGCTTGCCGGGAAGAAATACTTTCTGGAGTATCCCCTATGGACTCGGTTTTGAAGAAGCGACTGCCGACGAGATGATCGAGTCCGACTTCAATCTGAAGACCGTTACGGGGCAGAAGAAATGCAACCCTACGCTCAATATCCACACCGAAATTTATGCGCGGCGCCCCGAGGTCACATGCATTTTGCATACGCATTCGGAGGCCTCCCTTGCGCTCGGGGTTATTGGTCAGGTTCTAGAGCCCATTACTCAGAGTGGGGCGTTGTTCTATAACGATATCGTTCTCTTTGACGAATTCGACGGGATTGTCCTTCGCGCCGAAGAAGGCACCAGTATTGCCCAGACGCTCGGAGACAAACGAGCAATTCTTTTGAGGAACCATGGATCGCTCGTGGTCGGGCGCTCGATCGCAGACACCACAATTGCCGCCACAGTGCTCGAGTTCGCCGCGCGCGTGCAATTGCAATGCATGGCGAGCGGAGTATCAAAAAATCTCCCCGAGAAAGAGGCCTTGCAGACGAAGGCATTCCTTCAGAGACCCGATGTGGTCGACCTTCGCTGGCAGTTGTTGACGAGACAGAGCAAACGCCACAACCCTCTTTTCTCGACCGAGCGGACACATTGATGTCATCGCCCGATAATGAACGGCATACGGTTCTGATGTTGCTCACGTCGGACTTTGTCGTTACACGGTACGAGTCACTTCGACGCAAAGCGCCTGAATTGACTATCGTTACCGAGCTCGCTCCCGGGTTGAACGACGACGTGACGGCACTTTTCACCTTCAAATTGCCGACTGGCATCGCTGCCCGCTTACCGAACTTACGACTTGCTGCGTCAGTCGGTGCCGGTGCCGACGGCATACTCAGTGCATCAGACCTCCCTGCTAGCGTGCGCGTCACCCGCGCGTGTGATGACGATCTGGGCCTGAGCATGGCTCAGTATGTTGTCTTGCAGATCTTGCGAGTCTTCCGGGGCTTACCGACCCTTGAGCGGCAGCATGCATCGGGCGACTGGGCTCGGCTTCCGATCCCGGATGCAACGAAATGCACGGTTGGAATCATGGGAGTAGGACAGACAGGATCGGTAGTGGCTCGCGCCGTCGCCAGTCTCGGATTTCGCGTCGTCGGATGGACACGCGCGGCCAGGACAGAAACAGATCTCGAGATCTTTTCAGGGGGGGAAGCGCTGCCTGAATTTCTGAGCCAGTGCGACTTCCTTGTTTGCCTGCTGCCACTAACGGATTCAACGCGCGGGATGTTGAACAAGTCGATTTTTTCAACAGTTCGGAAAGGTTGCTACTTCATTAACGCAGCGCGGGGGGGAATCGTTGTCGAAGACGACCTGCTGGAAACGATCGACAATGAGGAGCTGAGCGGCGCTGCGCTTGATGTCTTTGATCAGGAGCCGCTACCACGGAGCAGTCCATTCTGGGGGCACCCCAAGATACTCGTGACCCCCCACTCAGCTGCGCAGCCCGCTGTCGAGGCGGTCGTTGATCAGTTTATCGAGAATCTTCGCCGACTATCTGCTGGGGAACCACTTATGTATGAGTTAAACCGGGATTTGGGCTACTAGGACGAACTCGTGCGACTGGCGTGACCAGTCAAATCAACAGGCGCGTATCTACATAACGATCGTGACTGCCTGAACATAACGGCTTACTGGAGGCGTAGCGCTGGCACAGGCGCACGCCCGAAGGTTTAGGAGACAAGGATGGAACGGAGAGACAAATTTCTGGATGTCGCGCTTTACATCGATGAGATGCGGGTAAGCAGGAGGCAAATACTCATCTACTTCGTTTGTGCATTCGTCGCCATGGCTGACGGGTTTGACGCCCAGGCGATTGGCTATGTCGGTCCCGCTATCGTACAGGGATGGGGGATAACTCGCGCTGCACTCGGACCAGTGTTCGTCGCGGGACTGATGGGCATGGCTCTGGGGGGCATGCTCTGCGGCATGATGGCGGACCGTGTGGGCCGGCGCCCGGTCGTGATATTCAGCTGTCTGCTATTCAGCGTGTTGACTTTCGCGGCCAGCTTCTCCAATACCGTCCAGACGTTAACTGTACTGCGCTTCCTGGCCGGTCTGGGAATCGGTGGGGCGATGCCCAACGTCGTTGCGCTCACGGCCGAGTATGCACCCAAACGAGTCCGCGCAACTATCTTGATGCTCATGTATAGCGGCTTTTCGCTTGGCGCGGCCCTTGGCGGATTTCTGTCAGCATGGCTTATAGGGGCTTACGGATGGAAATCTGTGCTGCTGTTTGGCGGAATATTGCCCGCGATAGTAACAGTGACCGTGTTACTGTGGCTCCCGGAATCGATCAGATTCATGGCAGCTAAAGGTAATCGAACGGTACAGATCAAGGCGCTGCTCGATAAATTTACGCCCGGTTCCGAATTGCCCGTTGGCACAACTTTCGGTTCCTCTGAACTGCAGGTGTCACACTCTCCGGTCGCTCAACTCTTCGAGTCGAAACGCGCTGTCCAAACGCTGCTTCTTTGGACCATTTACTTCCTTTGCTTCCTGGTCCTTTACCTGCTGTCAAACTGGCTTCCGGTCATGATTCATGACGCCGGATCCACTGTCGGGCAGGCGGTATTTATCACTGCGCTTTACCAGGTTGGAGGCACCCTTGGCTCGATCGTTCTAGGCCGCGTGATGGACAAGTCGCGACCTGCCTCTGTCATGGCACTGGTCATGGGCACCGGAGGGCTCGTGGTCTGTCTCATTGGCGCATTTGGTATCCAATCGCAGATACTGCTCAGCGTACTGGCGGGCGCAGCAGGTGTCACGGTCATCGGAGGGGTCATTTGCTCTCACTACGTGGCGGCAGATACCTATCCTACTGCCCTACGAGCGACGGGACTAGGATGGGCCTTCGGCGCGGGACGCTTCGGCGGGATCGTAGGGTCGCTGTACGGCGGCGCACTATTTTCAATGCACCTCGGATTAAGCAACATGCTTTACGCCAGCGCCGTTCCACTTTTCGTTGCAGCGATTGCTGGCCTTTGCCTTTCGCGCACACGTGGCCCAGATATGCCGACGCGCCGAATTGATGGCGCGGCGTTCGACCAGTCAGACGCGACAATAGCGTCGCCTGACCATCTACGCATCAAGCCCTGAGTGCTGAGGACTGGATTTTATTTCATTCACTAATCCAGCTGATTTGATAGCTTGCCTCAAGCATTTCTTCGCTTGCTATGAAAAGGAGCTCCCGCAACGTGATACAACGAAACGCAATGCGATAGCGCCATCTAGTGGCATGCAACTACTCATCATCTAAATGAACGCCATGAGACACGAAATCACGCGTCGCAAGCTCTTGCAGCAGCTTGCTATCGCGCCAGCCGCGCTCACAGCTTGTGCAAGCCCAAGTAAGTCCGTGTCAAATCAGTCGCACTTTGTCCTTGTTCACGGTTCGTGGCATGGCGCGTGGTGTTGGAACAAGATTGTTCCAATGCTACGAGCAAAGGGGCACCTAGTCACAGCAGTTGATCTTCCGGCTCGGTGGGCGCGACCAGAAGTGGCAGCTGCAACCACTCCTGCGGATTTTGTGGAGAGCGTCGGCCAAGTGGTGCGAGCTTCTCCGCTGCCGGTCGTACTGGTCGGACACAGCCTGGGAGGTGCAACTATCTCGATGGTCGCGGAAGCGTATCCCGACAAAGTCGCACGGCTGGTTTATGTCACCGCTTTTTTGGTCCCACCCGGTGAGACCGTACGTTATATCTCGATGTCGGACAAGGCATCTCTGATTCCATCATCGATACGTCGTGATGCGTCTACAAGGACCACCACGGTCATCCCCGAAAAAGCGAAAGATGTGTTCTATGCAGACTGCTCGGACGATGATGTGCGCATTGCCCTGCAACTTCTTTGTGCAGAGCCAAGCACCATGGGTGAAGCTCGAATGTTGTTGAGCGAAGAGCGTTTTGGCCGGGTTGAGCGTGTGTACGTGGAGTGTCTGCAAGATCGTGCGATTTCCATTGGAACGCAGCGAGCAATGCACGCTAAATTGCCTTGCCGGAAGGTTTTCACCTTAGACAGCAGTCACTCGCCATTTCTTTCTAATGCGGAGCAACTTTCCGACATTCTCGGTTCGCTTGCGTGTACCGGATTCGGTTGCGTGAATACGCTCTAGCAGCTCAGGCGGCCAATCCGGAGCGCCTGCGTGTTGATTTGCACGGAATCCTGACCCACGATTTGCATTGAATTCTGACCCACCCGTTGGACCAGCTTTGCGGGTTATGCGGTGGGTGTCTGGGTCTTCTTTCTCTCCTTCTTTGGCTGCGTCGTGCTGTTTCTGAAACGATAGCTATCGTTGCCTGTTTCTACAATGTGGCAGTGGTGCGTGAGCCGGTCGAGGAGCGCCGTCGTCATCTTTGCATCGCCAAACACACTAGCCCATTCAGCGAAGCTCAGATTGGTGGTGATGATGATGCTGGTTCGTTCGTAGAGCTTGCTGAGCAGGTGGAACAGCAGCGCACCGCCAGTCTGGCTGAACGGCAGGTAGCCGAGTTCGTCCAGCACCACGAGGTCGGCATACACGAGCCGGGTTGCGAGCTGCCCAGGCTTGCCCACCAGCTTCTCCTGTTCGAGCGCGTTGACCAGTTCGATGGTGGAAAAGAAGCGCACGCGGCGGCGGTGATGTTCGAGAGCCTGCACACCGATCGCGGTTGCCAGATGCGTCTTTCCAGTTCCAGGTCCGCCCACCAGAACGATGTTGTGCGCCGAGTCGATGAACTCGCACTGGTACAGCTGCCGCACCAGCGCTTCGTTGGCGTCGCTACAATTGAAGTCGAAGCCGCCAATATCGCGATAGGCCGGGAAGCGCGCCACCTTCATCTGGTACGCGAGTGAACGGACTTCACGTTCTGCGAGTTCAGCCTTCAGCAGCCCGGCAAGCACCAGCGAAGCCGACTTGTACGCTGGCGAGTCTTGCGCTGCAAGCTCGCCTAACGCCTGAGCCATACCGTGCAGCTTGAGTGACTTGAGCATCTGCATCATGACGTCAGGCTGCATGGTTATCCTCCCGGCCCCTTAGTCGATCGTAGCGGCTGACGTTGGCTTGCGGCTCGACGGTCAGTGCGAAGGCCTGCGGCGTCTGCAGCGGCGGCACAGGCGGGCTGTCGAGCAGCCTGCTCAGAATGTTCAGCACCGTCTGCTTGTTCGGTGCGCCGGCCTCGAACGCCAGCTCGACGGCTGCGAGCACCATCTGTTCGTCGTGCAGCAGGACCAGCGCCAGAATCTCGACCATCTCCCGGTCACCGCCGGGACGCTTCAGCAGCACGCCCTGCAACTTGCGGAAGCTGGCTGGAAACTCGGCGAAGGGTGCGCCGTTGCGAAGCGCTCCGGGTTTGCGCTGCAGGACTGCCAGGTAGTGACGCCAGTCGTAGATGGTCTCGCCGTTGTCATGGCTGCGGTTGATCCGCCGGCCGTGTTCCGCAATCACCTGACCTTCGGCGACGAAGACGAGCTTCGCGGCGTAGACCCGCAGGCTGATGGGTCGGTTGGCAAACGACGCCGGCACGCTGTAGCGGTTGCGCTCGAAGGTCACGAGGCAGGTTGGCGAGACGCGTTTGGTGTGTTCAACGAAGCCGTCGAACGGTTGCCCAACCGGCGTACAGCGAAGTAATTTCGTCACCGGCTGATGCCCGCTAGGACAGGGCTGGAAGCCTGTGAGGTGACGAGTTTACTTCGTTTGTCCGCGAAGTAAACTCGTCACTTCGCCTCAGTGCGAAGTAAATCTGTCACTTCCCGTTCGTTGTAGCGACAACTTTCTCTGGCAGGTTGAACACATGGTCGATTTTTTTCGAAGCCTCGATCTGCTTTGCTCTGGCGTCCTCGCGGCGCGCACCGGTAGACGTTTTCCGTCCAAATCTCGGGTGACGCCTGCCGCTATATCGGCGCAGCGCCTTCCAAGCCCGGATAGGGCCGGAAGCAGATCCCGCTTCAACGACACTCTGTCAGCGACCATGCTTCATTGCACTGGACGGGCAACATTGCATCGTCAATGTCTGGACAACGTCTTATGACCGTTAATACCCGGTAGAACTATCGGAAGTGGCCGCTACGGACGATCGTCAGCAAACCCGATTGACTTTGACCGGGAGGCCTTCGGCGTCCGCCATGCAACCGGTCGTGTGCTTGTCCACGCGTATGAAATCGTCCACGCTCATTGCCTCGCGCTTCACGATGCTCAGTCCGGGTGAGCAACGGCTGACCCCGGTACTTGGCTTCATATTCAATTCCAGATGGTGTTACCTGGCAAGTTGATCGTATCGATACTCTTGAAGTTCGCGCGTGCGAGTGGGCTTTCTGGGCATGCGCTTGTGCGGCTGGTGCCCGCTGATATTGACCCATACTAAGGCGTGGAGCCGAAGCGCGATGCCGTCGATGTGGGACATCTGCGGCGCATGCTGCTAATGTTTGGCGAGGTGCTGCGCGCTTTGCTACTTGAGGCGGACCAGGTAGGTAGGCATCGTTCGGTCTTCCGGATTGAAGGCAGTGCATATTGCTCGGTCAACACGGCGTGACGCGCCCAATGTCAAGCAAAGACCGTTTCTCCGGTCCGGCGAAAGCTTGAGACTGAGGGCCTTAGGTGCGGTCGGAAGATGGGCTACACGCTCGATGCAAGTCTTGTGGGCGCTCCATATCGCGGTGCGCAGTGCGGCGAGCGTGACGCGATTCGATATCCTTCCGCAGCTACAAGGCGAGGGCGATGCGCAAGGAGCATCATACTGCGACCGCCCGACATTTTCATAACCGCAAGGCAGGCAGCTTTTGCCTTGGCGGTGAAGATCACGAGGTATAACTCGAAACCTCGAGCGGCAGGAGCGGAAGCTCCATGAGGCAAAAGCTTCGACCGATTGTTGCAATGGAGCTGGCCCGTGAAAGTACGCAAAAACGGGTGTTGACACATTTACTTCGTTTTTGGTGACGAAATTACTTTGTTCTACGTGTATCGCGTGAAATGCACCTAATGCGGTGATAGACACTGCGTGCTCAACCTGCACCGGGTCCAGGTCAGCGATCGGGCCGCGGACCAAGCTGCTGGCGTTATAGATGACAATCTCGGGCGGTCCGATTCGCGCCTCCGCCTCCTTGAAAAGCCGCGCGACCTGGCCGGCGTCGGAGGCATCGACCTGCAGCGCGACGGCTCCCGTCTCGCTCACCAGCGGCGCCAATCTATCGGGGTTTCGCGAGGCGATGATGACGGGAAGGCCTGCGGAACGCAGCGCCCGCGTAAGGGCCGCGCTGATGCCAAAACCGGCCCCGATGATCAGCGCATTGCCGTAAGGAATATCACTCATGGCTTCACCGTTGGTCGAGTGTTGGTGACGAGATCCGGCTCCGGTTCTTCGTCGACGGGAAGCAGATGCCGGTTGAGGATGTCGAGCACTTCGCCCATCCAGACCGGATGGTCGAGGTGGTCAGCGAGTGGACGGCCGGTATTGGGATGAACGAGTACAGTCAGTCCGCAACGATTCGTCATCAGCCAAGGTACGAAGCTGCCGAAGTCACTTGACGAAAAGGCGACCTGATACATTGGCTTCGCATGAGGGCCAATTGGTTGATCGTGCCAGCGACCAAGAGTGACTGAAAAGCGTTGTGCGATATGTTCCCGCAGGACTTCGGCGACACGTCGTTGCGCCGGGCCGTCAAAGTAAATATGCGCGTGATAGCTGCGTATCGTTTCGAGTGGCAGTACTTTCAAGTGTTCCTGCGAGTCTGCCGGCGTCACTGAATTGGTTTCAAGCATTAGCATCTCCTTCCTTTACGCTCCCGCGCCGTTTAAGCCGCGTCGAACAGCGTTTGAGGCATCGCTGGGAAAACGTTTCGCACCCAGCCTTTGCAGCAGTGGGGGTCAGCGCAATTGCAGCAAGAGTGTTCTGTGCATGGCGTCTCGCAGACGCCATGCAGGCTTCCCGGCTATTGAAACAATGCCTCAAGCGACCGGCACTGCAGGCGGATCGAACTCGTCGGCCTTGCCGCCGGTATAGCCCTGGCGGGTTTGCGGTGCGTCGATCACCGTATACGGGAAGATGGGAGTAATCGCGCTTGCCATGTCGAGGCGGCCGATCTGCTCTGCCGAAAGCGTGACTTTCGTCGCGGCCAGATTGCTCTGGAGTTGCACCACCGTGCGCGGCCCGATGATAGGCTGCACGCCCTTTCCGGCAACCCATGCGATGGCGATCTCTCCGGGAGTCGCGCCCGCTTCGTCTGCAACGGCAATCAGCGCGTCGACGATCGCCGTACGTTGCGGGGTATTTTCGGGCTGGAACACGTTGCCGCCAAAACCTTCTCGCCTGCCGGTTTCGCCATTCCGATACTTTCCGGTAAGCATGCCGCCGCCCAACGGTGACCAGCCAACGATCCCCAGCCCTAACGCCTTGCCGGCCGGAAGAAGCTCATGCTCGCTGCTACGTTCCACAAGGCTATATTCCAGCTGGAGACCCGCGACAGGCACCGTACCACGCAGTTCGGCGATGGTTGCTGCACGAGCCACCCGCCAGGCGGGGAAATCGGATAGACCCGCATACAGGATCTTGCCGGCACGCACGAGATCGTCGAATCCTCGGATGAGCTCTTCAAGCGGCGTGACACCATCGGACATGTGCGCCCACAAAAGGTCGATGCGGTCGGTGTTGAGTCGCTTCAAACTGGCTTCCACGGACGCCACCATGGCTTTGCGGCTGTTGCCCGTAATGAGAATGCCGTCCTGAGGCGTGGAGCGATAAGTGAATTTCGACGCCAGCACAAATTCGTCCCGGTGACCACGAAGTAGCTCGCCGAGAATCTCCTCGGACTCCCCGAACTGATATCCGTTAGCCGTATCGATGAAATTGCCGCCCGCTGCCGCGTAGGCTTCAAAAATGCGGCGCGCCTCCGCCGGCTCGGCACCGTGGCCCCAGCGCGTTCCGAAATTACCCGCACCAAGTACCAGTTCGGAGACCCGCAGGCCCGTATGTTGTCCGAACAGTTCGTATCGCATGAACGTTGCTCCTCAATATTGGTGGAGTGCCGAAGCCGGACCCGCCCTGAAATCGGGGCGAACCAGGCTTCGACGATGTCTCCCCGACGGGATCAGATCTGGCTGGCGCCGCCGTCTACAGGTAAGTCGACGCCATTGATGTACGCGGCTTCGTCGGAGGACAGAAACACGGCGGCAGCGGCAATGTCACCCGGTTGCGCAATGCGGCCCAGGGGAATTTGCGATGCCACATGCGCTTTCATTCCTGCCGCTGCATTCGGATCGCCGACCAGGCCGTCAATCGCCGGTGTGTCTACCATCCCGGGGCTGATGACGTTGACGCGAATCTTCTTCGCCTTCAAGTCCAGGAGCCAACCGCGCGCCAGTTGCCGGATCGCCGCCTTCGTCGCGCTGTACACACTAAATGCTTCCATCCCCTTATAGCCCGCTGTCGACGAAGTGAGGATGATTGAGGCGCCTTCAGAAAGCAGGGGAACCGCGTATTTGACGGTGAACACGACGCCCTTCAGGTTCGTATCGACGATGCTGTCGTAATGCTCTTCAGTGATTGCTGGGAGCGGCACAAACGCTGCAATGCCGGCATTCGCGAACAACACATCAAGCCTGCCGCTCTTGTCGCGAATCGTGGCGTAGACCCGCTCGAGATCGGCCACGACAGAGGAGTCGGCACGGATAGCGACGACCTTGCCGCCTATCTCGGCCACTGCGTTATCCAGGGCGTCCTGCTTGCGCCCCGTGATATAGACGATCGCTCCTTCCGCAGCGAAACGCTTCGCCGTGGCCAACCCGATACCCGAACTCCCACCCGTCACCAGGGCCACTTTTCCATTCAATTGACTTGCCATCTGCCTCTCCGAAATGTCAGTTTGCTTACGTACTTTTGTACCGCTCGGTAAGTATCTCGGACTCGACATCACACTGTCAAGGACTTAACATACCGAACGGTAAAAAATTATTGGGTGCTCAAATGGCGATCGGTAGGCCGCGGGAATTCGACGCAGATAAGGCGTTGGACCAAGCCCTCGTGCTCTTCTGGGAGAAGGGCTATGAGGGGACGTCGCTGACGGATCTGACTGAGGCGATGGGCGTCAATAAGCCGAGTCTCTATGCTGCTTTCGGAGGAAAGGAGCAGCTCTTCTTCAAAACCCTCGCCCGTTACCAGGAGCGGCTCGGCGCCTTCGCGGCACCATCGTTGGCGCTACCATCGGCGCGTAGCGGAATAGAGGCGTTCCTGCGCGCCCTGGCGACGTTTCAGAGCGCAAAAGGCACACCTCGAGGCTGTCTGCTGGTGCAGGGAGCGCTTACCGGAAGCGAGGAATCACGACGAGTGGCTCAGGTTTTGTGCGAAGTCCGTGAGTCGGGCGTTGAGATGATCCGGAAGTGTCTGGAGGATGCCCGTAAGCGCGGGGAGCTGCCGTCAAACACCGACATCGGCGCCTTGGCGCGTTACTTCGGCACTGTTTCGCAAGGCATCTCCGTTCAGGCGGCGAGCGGCGTGCCGACCAACGAGTTACACCAGACAATCAGCATTGCGATGCGCAGCTGGCCCGAGACTCGGCCTTCCACGGCAAAAGGAACCCGGTAAGCAATTGGATTTGAGTTCGGGGAAACATTCAGCCCGACCGTAGGCGCTGGTTAGCTCAAGCGCGTCCGTTGCCATGTGTGACCGCAGACGATTGAACAATGGTCGTTCGATGTCCGCTGTTGATTGGCTGTTCAGGGTCGGGTTGAGTCTGTCCGCTCTTCAAGCTCATCGCCAGAAAGCGGCCAGTGGGATTTCGCTGCCCGGAAACGGCCGGTCGCCAGTGCGTACTTACGACCCATAAGCGTCACTCGTCTTGCCGTATTGCGGTCATTCAGAATCGCTTTGGAGCTCGCTTGATGGCGCTAGGACAGTTTTTTGCCTGCAACAACAAAGTGCTTGCTGCTTTCTCCCAAAGAGAAGAATCGCCAGTCCTCACTCCGCGTCCCATCCGGGAACATGGCAAGACAATAACCCTGTGACATGGAAATTCGAGCTCCGCCGAAGTTATCCGCTTGCACGCCTTCGACCACAATCCGGTCTCTCGACTTTGCTGTAGCAGCCGGATTGTCCATCGCTTCGCCTGACAGTAGCAGCGCCATTCGTTTGTCTCGCAAGTTTCCAGCTTCGAAGTCCCATGTTTGCCAATCGAAGTCGTCACCCGGCTCGGTCTCGGGCTCCCATAGATCCGATCTCCCCGTATATATTGACGAGCCGACTTCGAGCCGCCACGGGCATTGTATGTGCAACCCCCATGCGCCAATCAAACGCCGGTTGCCCAGTGGCCCGATGTCCTGCCTAACCGGCCCAAAGTGCAGCGTGAGCATATCCGCAGCCCTGTGACACGCGGAAAGCTCTTCTCCGACCAACACGGACAGGCATTCAACAATCGCCTTCTCGGCTTCGATCATCGGAATTGGTGAGCGAATAGAACGGTTATAGAGGATGAACCTTAGGGATCGACGATTTTCGATGATTTCTCTTGGCTTGTCGAACGTCCCTTCGTGGCCGCCTTGAGGCAACACCGCTGTCATTTTGCTCGCCGCAAACCGGCCATTGCGAAGGGACGGACGAGACCGCAGGAACGCCAGTGGATAGACGCCTTGAGCGGCGACTCTTGGCCGATCTCGGAAACCCCGCGGCCGGGGCGATGGGTCGTGAGACAAGCCAATTGCCTTCGGTGTGGCGTGGCGCGTACCGGGCAGTCGCTTTATCATATCTGCGCATGCAGTTGACAATTTTATTTCGCTCCATCGATTCCGTATGCGGCAAGGCTTTTCAGGCGATGACGCGGCACGCCCGGAGATTGACATATTTATTGTCGTAACGGTGACAGAATTAATACGGTCTACGCCAGTTCGAGCGGGAGCGAACGTTAATAGACTGCCTCCTGAGACGCCGACCGCACAACGTGTGACAGCTTTGGAGCACGTTGGTGACGTTCGCAGAAACAAGCTGAGGGGCGGGAACGGGTCGGGTTGCGTCAAGTCGCTATTCAAATTCGACGCCGGAAAGCGGCCACCGAAAATCCGCTTCCCGGAAGCGGCCAGTCGCAGGTGAGTACTCCCGACCCACATGAGCCGTTTGACCCGAAATGGCTTGGATGACTGCTCTGGACCAGACAAGCGACGGACGCCCCACCCCAACCTATAGCTGTGGCACCTGCGGAATATCGGAGACTGCAACCAATTTCAGGTCAAATTTCCGATGCTCATGATTATATTTCAAGATTTGTACGGTAACCCAATCTCCGGCTTCAAGAGCGTCTATCGTATCGGTCTTCACGCCGTTGAAATTTGACTTATGGACCAAACCACTTCCGTCTAAGCCAAACTCAACGAAAACTCCATAATCTTGCACCGATACTATCTGCGCCTCCAATTGCGAACCGACAGGGTACTCAGCCTCAAGCCGCCCAACGTTTCTCAGAATATCGTCGTTTTCTACCTGCTGCTTCACAAATAATTCGATTTCCGGAATATCAACTAACTGTTCAGTCGATTCGGAATATACCAACTTAGCTTCGCCTAGGAAGTATTTCTCGTAATACGAGGTCAAATAGCCGGTAAGCAAGGCTGCATTGTTGATTGCCGTTTGGCGGCTGTCGGTTCGGAACTTACCCCTTCCGACCACGTTGTCGGCAATAGCCTTCGCCACCTGATTTTCTCGAAATAATACGTCTTCCGCTACTGTCGATAGATAGTTGATGTTTCGCAATAAATCCAAATGCACATGGCCGGCAGGGCCGATCGCAACAAGATCGTTTGGGGATATTTCGTTGGTCTGCGCCTCAGACCTTATGCATTCGGCCGATGTCAGAACCATGATTTCCCGGATAACCGATTTTTCCGGATAACCCGCTGTTTGAAGATCGCTTACTAACGTCGCTATTTGATGGAATCCGAGGGTACGGTTCGGCCCATATTCACGGGCCCGATTCTTTAGCCATTGAAGTACCGCAATCCGAACGAATGGATTGGGTAGCGGGTCAGAGTCATCGGAGGCAAAAAGATTTCTAACATTAGATTCCGTATCGCTATAGTATTTCCGTTTTCCTTTAAGCAAGATTCGTGCAATTAGATGAGGAGGCAGATGATAATCACCATCGGACGCCCTGATCTTCAATATTTGATCCGCGCCAATATATCCGCTCTTACAAAAATCCAAAAGGATTTCCAACCCTTTTCTTATGTTCCGGCCAGCAAGTCCCGATATTATTCGTCTAAATAGCTGGTCTTGAAACAACGATGCGACCATAGATTTTAAATACAAACCCACTTCCGATCGCGCACAATCGACTCTCATTCCGTTAGGCAGAAAGAAACTGAACTTATTGTTCTGCATGTCGATCTCCCTTAGCGCATAGCTAAGGCGCGCATAGATAACACGCTCTAGAAGCGGAGGGTCAATCCGGAACACCAAATCCTTGATCACCGTATCCAAAGGGGGTTCATTATGATACTGATCGTACGTAGTGTCTCGCAACGGCAAAAAAACCATGCAAATGAATGTATTCTTTAGCCACGATGCCACCTCGAACATAAGCAGTTGATCTTCCCGGTTGCGCTTGTCGCAGTTGTCGAGCACCACAACGAGAAGTTTGTTATTGCTTTTGTATAAATAGTCGATGATTCCAGCAAGCGTTGCAACGCTACTTTCCTGAAGCTTGTCGATTTCGTTGAATATCGCATCGATATATTTTTCCGAATCCTTCGGATATAGGGAAGCCTTGCCTCTCTCCACCGCGGCCAGCTGCTTAGCGTAGATCTTTTTCAAAAATGAGATTTCTGAAAAATCGATCTTAGAATGATGTTTCGCGATTGCCGAGATAATTTCTGCGACTATCCACTCATAAATAAGCTCGCGAGACAGCGGGGCCTTATTCAAATTCAAATTCACCCAGTCCGTCGCATTGACTGCGGCTGCGGGCAGCGCTTCCAAACGAAGATAATCCGTAAACGTAGATTTACCAGAGCCCACGCTACCAATTAACAAGCAAATCTCGTTCTTCACTCTGTCGATATTTCCGACCGCTTCCAACACCTCTGTTGGTTTTCTCGAGTCTTCTATCTCTCGGGCATCTACAACGTTACGGGGCATTGCTGCACGAATCAGTTTATCGATAGGCGCCACGTGAGCCTGCTTGCGCTTGGATGTCACGTAAGCATGATGAACGATCGAAGCTCTATCTTCCGGACTGTCTGGGTTGAACAAGTATTTGTACTCTATCGAAACGTTTGTTCCGAACGAATTGTCTCCGATAGTTTCATTAATAACTGCCTTGCCACCGAGCATATGCAGCGGCTTGAAATAGCGGGCAGCGCTCTTTATCGACCCGAGAATTTCACGCGCTCGCGCAGTGAGTGCGGGGTGAGCCGCAAAATCCGTCAGCTTAAGAAAGTCCGGACTTACAGCTGTGAACTCTTCGCTTGCAATCTCAATTATATATTCATCGCTATCCCAGTATCCCGCTAATAGAGTCCTACCGTCGGTTGCCAAAATGCGCTCGCACGGATTAACGTTTCTAGGATACGACGCATTGATTTCGGTTGCATAAAGACGAGCTTCGCGCATCGCCTCTTTTAAGTCTGATCCTGGAGTTTTTGCCTCGATTATCAAAAGCGGCAAGCCATCAATGATTACAGCATAGTCAGGGAAATAAAGATGTTTTTTATTTCCCTTGTCGATGGAGATGCGCTTAATATTCGCTTTGGTTTTAAAATCTCCATTTTTATAACCTAGGCCGGTTGGCAACGCCTCGGTTAGCAATTTCAGTATGAATTTTTGCTCCACGTCACTCTCAGTGATCAATTCCATCTCGCTAAACATACTCGGCATTATTCATCCTTAGATTGGGCATAGCGTCCGGAATTTTTGTGGCTCGCTTGGCATACCAATAATACGACCTTACAGCAAGCACCGCTAGCCAGTCGCCTACAAGGATTGCGGCCTGTTCGCCAACGATTTCGAGCGATACTGCTCGATGGTCAGTTTCCGTGGAACGGCTACGGAATACCGCAGCGGAGGCGGTTGCGCGAGGTCGTACAGGAGCTTGAAAGAAGAGCAACCCGGACAACCTCGAACATCCTGAGTGGCGCAGCGGGAGCACAAGCCCATTCTCATCTCGACGCCGCCTAGGCAACCTGACGAACATGGATCTGGAGTTCGAATGGCCTTTACCAAGAGAAGACGCGCCGTTCAGGCGGCGTAGTAAGCATCGGGGCGAGTGGCTCTTGATGGCCGAGCAGCGACACTATGTCTCAGCCCCGGGTGCTGCGCCGGCGGGCTAGTCCAAGAATCAAGCAAAGCCTGGCCCGTTCAGCGCAGGTTGTCATGGCCACACTGGTACGCCATCCAGCCCTGCGGTTTCAGGCAAACCGCATATCAGGTTTGCGTTCTGCACCGCTTGGCCGGCAGCGCCCTTACCCAAATTGTCAACCGCGCACATGGCGATCACCAGGTTGCGTTCCGGATCTGCGGCGTAGCTGACAAAGGCAAGGTTCGAACCGGTAGCCCATTTAGTCTGCGGAGGCTTGTCGGTCACGCGAACGAAGGCGCGCCCCGCGTAGAAGCGTCGAGCCGCCTCGAGGCACTGCCCGGTCGTCGCCCGGCCACGGCAATACCCTGTGACCAGTACGCCGCGGGTCATCGGCACCAAGTGTGGCGTAAAGACTAAACCGGCCGCGCTGCCCCCACTCAGCCGTTCAATCGTCCGCTCGATCTCGGGCATATGGACGTGCTGTAGAAGGCCATAGGGCATCAGATTCTCGTTTGTCTCTGCGTAGCCGTACTTTCGCCGCCGCCTCGGCCCGCACCGGATATCCCGGTCTTCCCGTCGATCACAATGTTTGCGGGCTCAATCAGCTTCTCAGCAAGAAGAGGCGCCAAGGCATTGAGCGTCGCGGCGGGGAAGCAGCCAGGGTTGGCTATGCGAAGTTGTCCCTCGATTCGGGTTGGCCAGACGTCGGCGAGCCCGTACACCCAACCGTCCACGTATCGGTGATCACCGCCAATGTCGACGATCTTCACGTCGCGTGGGACGCGAGCCAACGCCTCGGCCGACGCGCCCGTTGGCAGAGACGCAAACGGAACGTCAAGTTTTGGAAGGGTCGCCGGATCCCACTTCTGGATTACCAGCTCTGCCAGCCTCGCCGGCACCCCGGGGAAACGGTCGGCTAACCGGCTGCCGGCGCTGCCCTCGCCCGCAGCATAGACTAGCTCGAAAGACGGGTGGCCAACGATTAGACGCATCGCCTCACCACCGCCAAAGCCGCTGATCCCCACAATCCCAACGCGAACGTTCATCGTAGTGCCTGCTATCGGAGTGATGGAGGAGGCTCATTCTATGGCAATGAGGGACCGGGGAAGAGGGGCCGATTCTTACATCGGCATATTCGTCGACGATCTAGGTGGATGCCTCGAATGACGGCTATTGGCCTGACTTTCACGCTCGTGCCGCTGCCAGAGCCGCTTCCAGCATGACAACGGTCGTTGTCTGTCTCATTGCCTTTATGGCGTTTTGATCTATTGCGGCACTACCGATGCTTTCGAAATAGAAGCAATAGGACAAGGCCACCGGTTGCTGTAAAAAGTATTCCCGACCATCGCATCGCCTTTCGACCACTTTCATAGTTGTGGTTTAAATAGGCCTGTGTAAGCTCGAAAACTACCGCTCCGGACACTCTGAGCCGTGAAAGTCTTTCTCCACAGAACTGTGCCTGAGCGCTTGAGCCGAGAAAACGTTGAGCTGCCTCGGCGGCATTGTCGCACCCTGTTTTTGGATGGCAGCGGGCGACCACTGCATTGTCTGAGCGAGGTCGTTCCAGATAGTAACTGCCCTCAAAATAGCGCAGGATTCCGTCAACACTGCGATCTGGAATGACAACGCCATGCGCGTCTGTCGCACAAAGACTCGTGACTCGCTCAGCGTGCCATGGGGTGAAAAAAGAAGCAGTGACGGCCAACATGCCTAAGCAGACGGCGGTTCGAGCTGATTGTTCGATTTTTGCTCTCATTTTTCTAAATGGCAGCCTCGACGTGCCGCTTATCGCATTGATTTACAGGAGTGGTCGAGCAGCACCTAGCTGTCAACTTTCCACATAAAGTTTGGTGATCAAATCTCGCAGGATGACAAGGCATGGCTGACTCAAAGTGGAATTTACACCGAGTCGGCGAAAGCGCCCCCCGTGATATGTACTGTAGCGTTCGCTGCGTCTCACGGCGGACTGCGCGTTTCATTTGGAAGGTTTCGAAGTGGAACAGCCATTCGAACGGCTACTCAACTCTGATGGCGACCGACCGTTCATGGCCGGGTAGAGGCAATGGCACCTGCGATTTGCTCGCTGAAGACCAGCCATTGAGCATGGGCGGGCGAGACCTCGGAGATTCAATCGGAAGGCGACTTCGACCGACGGCCCGGTCCGACAGTGCGCTGGCGGCAGCCTCCGACTATCACGCGACGCATCGATCCGGCGCTAGGCCGGTTTGCGACGGACCGGAAGGAGGCCGGTCAACTACCGCACCGTTCGACTAATTCACAGCCGCGTCGCGGCCATTGGTGCGCATTGCGTTACATAATTTGTTGCAACAAGACGGTACAGTGTTAACAAAATTAGTTGACGTGGAATTTGCGCCTGCACCTTCCTGTGAGCGTCGTCGCGAAGAATGGTGCATCGCACAGCAGTAGTAACCAATTTCGTTGCGCGAGCGAGGCGCGTGCGCAAAATGGTGCTGAACCGCTGCCGGGCGCCGGCGGCACAACAAATGGCAATGGCGCATGGGTCAGACGAGCGGGCCGTTCTTGCCGGAGCCACGCGGAATGCGATAGGGTGGCGGGCTTTCACACAGCAGAAGGAGAGCTCAGCATGAACAAACAGGAACTCATCGACGCGGTGGCCGGAACGACGGGACTGGCCAAGGGCAAGACCGCGGAAATCCTTGATGCGCTGCTGGACACGGTGAGCGGGGCGGTCGCGAAAGGCGAAACCATCCAACTGGTCGGGTTCGGCTCGTTTTCGACGGGCGCACGTGCGGCGCGGGTCGGTCGTAATCCATCGACCGGCGCTGAGATCCAGATCGCAGCGGCGAAGACGGTCAAGTTCTCGGCGGGCAAGGCGTTCAAGGATGCTGTGAACGCAGTCTGAGCACGGACCGGTCAATGGCGGCGGCCGCGCGCTTCAGGCCGATCCTCGAGACGGAATGCGTTGGAGAGGTTCGTTTCGACCCTCTCAGGCCGGTCTCCCTGTCATCGATTCAGGGCAGGTAACTGGGTGCTCTGGTCACGGCGAGGGCGAATAAGCGCGGCCGCGGTCCGCAGAGTACGGTTTGACATTGCGAACCCGGTGAGAGAATGATCCGGTCCTGGTCGATCGGAGTGCGCGGTAACATGATTGAATATGTGAGTGACGCCTTGCTGGCGGCGCTTTTTCAGCCGGACGCCGGCAGCCCCGACATTTTGCGAGTCGCGGGGCCAGTAGTCGTGGACGAAGCGGTGGAGGTCAGCGGTATCGGGTACGCCGGAACGCGCCATCTCGTTTTCTTCATCGACGTGATGGCATACGCCGCTCAGGATGAAGAGTTCGTGCGCCAGACTGCTGCGGCCTGGAATGGCGGTTTCCAACCGGCGCCAGATTCACGGCTGGTAAAGTTTTTCCGGGCCGAGGCCGACCGACAGACGATGTTCAATCCGGGAGACTGGCCCCTGCCAGACCCGGCCATGATCTGGCAGTTCAGCGAGGCGCTCTGTCTGGCCCTTGTCGGGCACGCAGAGGCAATCCCCCGGACGTCACAGTACTTTTACATGCCTCAGACCGGCAAGCTGGACGCGCTATATAATAGGCTTGCCAGGAAATTTGAGCGTGGCGATCTCGACGTATCAGTCCGATGTGTCACACATCCAGCATCAGACGAGGGAGGCTTTTATGGCTTTGAACGCATCTAGCAAGGTCCGACCGAAGGTGGTCGCGCTTCAGAAGCGCGGGGCTGCAGTCATCCTCGATCGCGTGGAAGCGGCGGCTGCGAAGGGCACGTTTGAGGACGTAAAGGCCAAGGAGACGTATCGAGGCAAGGTGCGCGTACTCGCGCGCAAAACGGCTGCGTCAGAAACCTGACAGTCCAGCACCAAGATCGCATACAGCAGGCGCCACAGAGTGGCGCTTTTTTTTAGTTGGCGTCGGGCGGGGGCCTGCAGGGCGCACTGATCCTTTAGGGCGGCAGAACTCCGGCCAGAATACCCCCGCCGAACCAACTGAGTAGACCATCCGCCCGCAATGGCTCGATCAATCCATCCGACAACGGAACAGCAGGCGATTCTCGACGCCGTACCGGCGGGCGGCAGGCTAAAGATAAAGGCGTATGCCGGCGCGGGCAAGACTTTAACGCTTCGCCTGGTTGCCGATCGTCTGTCGCCTCAGCGTGGCACCTATCTGGCCTTCAACCGTGAGATTGCCGAACACGCGCGCCGCAGTTTCCCCGCGAACGTTTCGGCGGCGACCGTGCACTCGCTTGCCTACAGGTCTGTCGCGCCCGAGCTAGCGGCAAGGGTAGGGTATCCGGCCGAGCCGCCGCACGATCTTGCAGCCCGATTCGGACTGTCAGCGCTGGAGGTGCCACTTGTCACCGGCAAGGCGGTTGAGATCACGCCGTTCGAAATCGGCCGGATGATCGTCGACGGGTTAGGCCGGTTCTGCCGGTCGGCCGACGAAATCCCGGCCGCCATTCACGTGCCCGTCGACGAAAAGATCGATCCGCGAGCCGCGGACTGGCTGCGCAACGGTCTTCTCCCCTATGTTTCCCGGCTATGGGATGAGAGCAGGCAGCCGCGAGGCCACAGCGCCATCATTCCCGACGTCTATCTGAAGGTGTGGGCGCAGAGCGTCCCCCGCATTGACTCTGACTTTATCCTGTTCGACGAGGCGCAGGACAGCGACGGCGTGATGCTGTGGCTCCTGAACCAGCAGACCCACGCACAGACCGTTTTCGTTGGCGACCCGTACCAGCAGATCTACGAATGGCGCGGGGCCGTGAACGCGATGGCGCAGATCTCCGCGCCGGAGTACGCGCTGACGGAATCTTTCCGTTTCGGCCCTGTTATCGCCACCCTCGCCAGCCGCCTGCTTGCCTTGCTGGGTGAGAGCACTCCGGTCCGCGGACAAAACTCGATCGGTTCAATAGGCGTCGATGACCCGTCGCTGGCTCCTCCCGTCGATGCGATCCTGTGCCGGAAGAACGTCTCGGCTATCTGGCATCTTGCGGCCGGCATCGAGGCGGGTCACAGAGCGTCAATCCGTATGAGCTCCGCGGAGATCGTGGCTTACGCCGACGGTGCAGATGCGCTGCTCGACGGGCGCCGCGCCTACAAGCCAGCGGCATTCTCCCTGTTTGAGTCGTGGAAGGACGTACAGTCTTTCGCGAGAAGCGCTGCGGGCTCCGACCTGCTGCCAATCGTCAGGTTTGTTGACGAGCTCGGGACCGACTATCTGCGAGCGCTTTCGCAACGCGCGTCCTCAGAGGCCAACAGCGACTATGTGATCTCGACCGTACACAGAGCGAAAGGTCTCGAATGGAAGCGCGTCAAAGTGGTCAACGACTTCCTTTTCAAGTACGTCGACGGCCGGCTGACGTTGGACGACGACGAGCTACGGCTGCTGTACGTCGCCGTTACACGGGCCCAGCATCTGCTGGACGTCTCAGATCTACGCGAGCAGCTTTTGCGCTTATTCTCATCTGGCCCTAGCCGGCGTGTTCGCCACAACGCGACGTGAGCTTCCGGTCGAAGTAAGAACGTCGATATCTACGTCGTCCATTCACTGCCTCGTAGCCTGATGCGTCTGCTTGACTTCACCTTAAATATCGCTAAAATGTACATATCATGTCCATGTACATAGGAGTAACGGAATGGCAACAGCAACGGAGCGGATCGTCGTTCAGGTAACGGCCGTTCAGAAGCGAGCGATAGCCAGCACCGCCAAGCGCTTGGGACTTAACGTCAGTGAACTGATGCGCCAGGCTGCTCAAGGCTTTACGCCCTCAGAGGATGAGCAGGATATGCATGCTCTTATCGCGCGCGTGAACGCCTCCACGAGCGAAGCGAACGATGCGCTGGACGATGCGCTTGCGTTCGTCGCGGAGTCGAATAAACGTATCGCAGCGTTGACGGAAGGAAAGCACTGATGGGCGTCACGGACAAAGTTTGGGACGCGCTCACGACTGTTATCAAGATGAACGACAAGGTTGTGTCACTGGCTGGCACCGTCAAGGATCAGCAGGCCAAGATCGAGGGGCTGACAGAGCGCGTTATTCGACTTGAAGCGACGTTGGAACTCATGATGCGTGCAGGCGGCGACGCAAAAAAGCTTCCTCGCTAAGGAAAACCGGAAACGAAAGCATACGGCAAAACGGCGACTCAAGTCGTTCAACGTCAGATCGTTGGCGATGCTGTTAACTTGAAATGATGCGCACGATGCGGCGCAATCATGCAGGCGGCTGCTACACAAAGAAGCGTGCAGTGAAAAAGCCGTCGGTGCGATGCCGACGGCGAGCATTCGATGAGATCATCCACTTTCGTCGAATCTTCGCACAAGCATGCCCAACGCCTTTAGCCCGCGACGAATGCCGTTTTTGACGGCTGACTCTGTGAGCCCGGTGATCCGAGCAGCCTCGGCCACCGAGAGTCCTTCGACTTTTACGTGCAGAATGGAAAGTCGCTGCCTGACAGGCAGATGAGCGAGCAGCTTGCCGAGATCACGCCGCGCCTCGGTGCGTTCCTTGTCGGACTCCGCGAAAAGCGCATCCTGATCGCCGAGAGGTTCGACCGGCCATTCGCGTCGCGTGCGTATCCTTAGAAAATCTATCAGTTTGTAGCAGGCTATTGCGTGAACCCATGCTGTCAGCGGCTCGTTCGGCCTGAAAATGTGACGTGCATTATGCACGGCTAGCAGAATTTCCTGAACCAGATCCTCGATATCGTCGCGAAAGTTTGGGATACGCCTGCGCAGATAGCCGCGTAAATGTCCGGCTAATTCGGCGAGGAAAAGCTGGTAATCGGATGCGTTGCCCTCGAGTCCGCGGACAAACAAGGCCTTAAGCTGCGACTCGACTGTATGCAATTTCCCGTTTCCCGAACTCATGTTGCGCAATGGCCTAGATAAGGCCGCGCAAGCATCACCCACATGTCTATGACTTGCAAACTGAGCGCCCTCCGATGCAACCCGCCTCGCGAGGGACACCGACAATCAGCCCGATCTGTTACGGCTTCGTCATCAGAGGGGTTCTTTCGTCGCTGCGTCTGTGCCGACCAGACAGCGGTGACCTATCTGATGCGAAGTGCGCCGACGATCTCGCGCGCGCGAGACCGGGGCGTGTGCTGTTCGAGTGGAGTTGCGCGGCCAGCATTAGGCCTCCTATATTCCATCAACGGGAGAAGGCTGAGTCCGATCCCATGCATCACCCCTTCGCCTTCCCGCGTGACTGGATTCAGGATTCGTTCGACTGATTAAGATGCTAGGGCGCAAAGAGAATCTCTCTCGCGCGCCCAGTCTCGTGATTCAGAGCGTGCCGTCAAGTGCCTGCAAGACCCTGCAAACTGATCTTGGCCTGTGTATTGGCCGGCTGCTCGCCCAATTTTTTCAGGGCACCATTAACGCCGATCGCATATGCCACGATTTTGTCGTCCCCCGCATAGTCCTGGTAGAGGTATTTGCCATCGGGGCTAACCCAGGAATCGTTGGCAAACGCGGAAGTTTGGCCCGCGACTGGTGTCTCTGTCGCAGCGACAGGGTTCGTCATGCTGAGCTTACCTGTGCTGTCGATCGAGAACAAAGAAACCGTACCACTGCCGTTACCAACGTAAGCGAAGCGATTGTCTGGTGTGAGTGCGATCCAGCACGGTGCCTTCTGTCTGGTAACGACGACTGGGCCGCTGAGTACGCTGAATGCCCCCGTTGAGGACAACGAGTACGAACTGGCCGTGCCTCCCGCCGCCTCAGCCACAGAAAAAACTGAGGCGAGTGTACCGGATCCAAATCGTCCACCGAATGGGCCTACGCCTGCGGTTGCAGTGGACACAGGTGTACCGAGCGAGCCATCGCTGTTCGTCGGGTACGCGAGGAGCATATTGAGGGGTTGAACGGGAGAGACCGTCTTCAGGAAGCCGGTGACGACGACGAACTTCCCGTCTGGACTTACTGCCACTTCTGTGGGCAGCGCTTCTGGTCCCGCGACGGCGTATTGGCCAATCTGGGTAAGCTTGCCGTCGGCGCTAACGCGATACGCGCCAAGTTCTTGCAGTCCTTGCTGGTGAGAAACATAGAGAACGTTATTTGAAAAGGCAAGAGAAGTGGGGCGGACACCGCCAGTTGGCGATACGGCCTGCAATGTGAGGTCGCCGGATGTGCCGACAGAAAAAGTGCTGACAGTATTGTCGCCTGCGTTTGCGACAAAGAGGCGCGTCTTATCGGACGATACAATCACGCTGTTGTTGCTTGTCAGCGCGTCCGGAGCAACGATGTTGCCCATAAAGTAGTTAACGCCAGCCGTACCTTTTCCTCCGGTAAGCACACTCCCCCTCGCAGATAAGGAGCCATCCGCGTTGCGGACAAAATGGACCACGGCGTTAGAGCTGTCGTTGGTCTGCGCGAAAAGCTGCGCGACAGGACTTTGCACGTTGTCAGATCCGCCCCCGCACGCCGCCAGAAAGGCCGACACAGCTGCCGCCATTGCTATCCTCAGTTTCATTTCCAATCACCTTTTGTTAGGTACAAATCAAGTACGCGCCGAGTACAACGCGACTAACGCGCTTGGGAGTAGTTCGGCTACGAAGCAGAATTGGTTACATGCGATGTGTAACAAGTTGAGATATCTGGGATTCGCTAAGCAGAAGTGCGATGACAGACGGAGGCGAAGCCAGCATAGCGCCTGCTTGAGTTCAGGCAGCTAACCATACGCCTTGCAAGGGAAGGTCAAGCATGGAATCTGAAGCGCCGGGACGGGACTGCGTATCGATAGATACCTTGTCCACGGCGCGCGCCGAACAGCGTAATTCGCGCGTATCAGTTCAAGCGAGACATTAGTTATTAAACGACTGCTCGCAGCTGGTAGCGTAAGTAAGGCAACCAGGGCCAAACAGTTTTGCCTGCTCAGGGATTAATGCGGATCAATACTTTCCCCATTGGGCCCTTCGTCAAACGTTCAAACGCCTCGTGTAATTGATCGAACATGAAGACCTGATCGATCTGAGGGCGCGCACCTGCTTCGGTCATCACTTTAAGCAGTTCCTCCCATGTCTTTCGAGTCTCCTCCGGCGACGAGTAGCCTAGAGCCATCGCACCTATCCGCAGCCGGCGCGAGAAAAGCGTTCCGGTATCAAAATTGGGAACCGGGCCGGCAAGTTCTCCTACGAGACTGATTCGACCGTGTTCGCCCATGACAGCGACGACATCCGGGAACAGTTTCCCTCCGATGTTATCTACGGCCAGATCAACGCCCCGTGATTTGAGGGAATCTCTCAACTCTTCTGGCCACCCCGGATTTTCGGGATTAAATGTGAGCGCCGCGCCAAGCGACCTTAAGCGCTTCTGCTTTTCCTCGTTGCGGGACAGGGCGACAACTATGTGCCCCATCGCTGCTGCAAGTTGTACTGTTGCCACGCCAACGCCACCCGAGGCGCCGGTCACAAGCACAACCGACTGCGGCTTGAGAGGCTCCCACATCGTAAGTGCGCGGTATCCTGCCGCATAGACCAGAGATGCGCATGATGCCTCCTCGTCGCTCCATCCTTGGGGGATTGGCGTTAGAGAGTCGGCGGAAATGGATAACTGCTCGGCAAATGTTCCCCACCGGAAAACCCCCGCATCGCTCCGTAGAATAATCCGTCTGTCGCCTTCAACGACGTTTTTCACTCCGTCGCCAACCTTGACAATCGTTCCGACGCCGTCACGTCCCAGGACATGAGGAAGTGGTGGATTCACGGGATAAGGATATCGCCCCTCCGCAAGGTACAGGTCCGCAGGATTTAGTGCGGCGTGGCTAAGTTGCAGCACGACTTCGCCTGGTTGTGGTTCCGGGACTGGCGCGTCCGACAACTTCACATGTTCGATTCCTGCAGATCCATCCCATAGCCATGCTCTCATCATTCGTCTCTCTAAAAGATAATTCACGGAATTGAAGCGCGCACACGCACCAAAACCCACTGAAGTTCATAGCAGAACGGGCTTCAGAACAGAAGCTGCATCACGACCCTTGTTCACATACAGAAATGGGCATGCACTTTCCGGTGGATAAGACCATCATTTTTGTGTCTCACTGAATGTGACGGGCGGGAACTCCGCTATAAGCGATCTCGATTACCGTTTTCTAAACGCCCAGAAGGCTTTCCAGGAAGGCAGTCATTTCGACCTCGATTGCGCCGTCTTTTTATATGTCTGGAAGACCACCGCCGACGCTCAGCGTTTGTGTCGCCGTGTAATTCAAGCACTGCCGCACTTTTGCTTACGTTCGCATGGACACCCTACCCACACGCTCTCTCCATGCCCGGGGAAAAACGGCGGTTATTAGAGAGTCGCAGACCCGTTGCTGTCAGGACTCCCGGCTTCACCTGCCAGCCGGACCAGCTCAGCGAGTGACTCGGCTTCCATCTTCCGCATAACCTGTCCGCGATGTGCCTTTACTGTGATCTCGCTGATACCGAGTTCGTGGCCTATCTCGCGATTAAGGAGCCCCTCGACTATCAGCACATATACTTGGCGTTCCCGACGGGTGAGTGCGTTGTATCGGGAATTGATCTCTGCTTTGCGGTGTTCCTTGCGCAGGAGCGACGAACTGCGTTCAATCGCGCCGCGTACCGCTATCAGCAACGCTTGGTCATCAAACGGTTTCGTCAGGAACTCGATCGCCCCAGCCTTCATCGCCTGCACGACCGTTCGGGCGTCCTCGTGTCCCGTTACAAATATGATCGGCATTGCCGGTCGATCATGGATCAGGGATTTCTGCAGATCGAGTCCGTTCAGGCCCGGCATCGAAACATCCAGCAGCAAGCACGTTGGGCCCGTCGAAGGAGCATGTTCGAGGAATGACGTGGCGCTCACGAAGGTCTTCACGTCTATGCCTTCATGCTGGATCAGCGACTCAAGCGATTCCCTGACAGAAATGTCATCGTCGACGATGAATACGGTCGGAGAGGGGGGCTTTTGTCGGGCAGGTGATGGGCGTTGCAGCACAGGGTACGTTGAGCTCACGAAAGTCTCCTATACAACCAGCCAGGGCTACTTTTCACACACAGCGTGAAGAAGTGCCTCAGAAAGTTCGGCGTCGCTGAAGGGCTTGAAGAGACATGCCACGGCGCCGTCGCCGAGTAACTGTTCCCGGATCGCACTGCTTTGGTTGGCTGTGATGAATACGACGGGAATGCTTATTCCCAGTCTCCTAAGCGTCGACACAAGCGCCTGCCCACCCATCCCAGGCATTTTTAGGTCAACTATCAAACATTGCGTCCGCACGACCGAATCGGACTCCAGGAACGCTTCTGCTGAATTGAAGGCCAGCGCGTTGAAGCCCATCTCTCGAATAAGATCGGGCAACGATTCGCGTACCGATTCATCATCATCGACCACCGACACGAGTAGTCGTTTTTTCATCGTACTTCCCAGACGAAGTACTGGAGACAAACTAGGCCCCAGCAAAAGCGAGAAAAAGACTTGTTGTCCGCGACTGCTGGCTGCGACGAAGCTCTCAGACACGTTGAAGGACGATAGCTTCCCAATACATGATTGTCTATTAGCCAAAGGTATGGGGTTGTCTCGTCAATTTCTCATAGAACAAAGCCTAGCCGAGAGCGTCGGTGATTTTACCTACGGACGGAATGGAGAACCCGAATGTCGCCCCACAGCTGTCGTTATTGTGTGCCCACAAACTTCCGCCATGGGCTTCTACAATGGCACGACTGACACAAAGTCCGATTCCCATGCCGTTCTGTTTTGATGTGACAAACGGCTCAAAAACCTTGTCAGCAAGGTTGGAATCGATCCCGACGCCCGAATCCTTCACCTTCAAGTGCACGCATCCAGGCGCTCCAGTCACCCATATCTCGACTGAGCGTGGGCTACCTGACGCAGCGTCGATCGCATCCATGGCGTTCCGAAGCAGATTCATCACGACCTGCTGCAACTGGATGCGATCCCCGAGTACGGGCGGCAAAAGCTGATCGTAATTCTCGATGAGAGAGATGCCAAAGGAGCGAAAATCCGTTTGAGTCAGCTCGACGACCTCACGCACCGCCGCCTCGAGGTCCCACCAAGTAGCATTGATCTCCTTGTGACTGAAGAGCTTCCGCAACCTTGAGATAACGTCGGCGGCCCGATTTGCGTCACGTATGGTTCGCCGGGCGGTTTCGATCGCGCCAGTCACGTTCGGGGGATCACTGTTAAGCATCCGCAGACATGTGTTCGCATTCGTTACAATCCCTGCCAGGGGCTGATTCACTTCGTGTGCGATTGAAGCTGTCAGAACACCGAGGCTGCTCGCGCTGGAGGCGCGCGATAGGTCCGCTTGAGCGCGCGCAAGCGCTTCGGAGGCCGAATGCTGCTCGGTGACGTCCTGGAATGTTGCGATAAATTCGATGTCTCCGGCGGTCGTGGGTCTGGTGTATGCGTGGTAACGCAGGTAGCGGACGGCGCCGTCTGGCAAAAGAATGCGAATAGGGTCCCTACCTCGCTCGCTGCATTCGCGAAGCAGGCAAGCATTCTCAGAAGCAAAGGATTGTTCGTCTGGATGAATACGGCCTTCGATCATTGATCGAGTTACTGGTTCGTGGGGTGCAAGGCCGAACATTTCGCACAGATCGCCACGCCATGACAGGGTGTCCGAGCCGCTTTGCCACGAGACAATACTGAGCCCGGCAAGCCGTTGGGCTTCAGTCAGTAAGGCCTCGCTGCGACGAACGCTTTCTTCCGCGAACTTTCGATCATGAATGTCTGTGCATGTGACGTACCAGCGTTTCAGAACTCCAGTGTTGAATCGCATGGCGTTTGCCCTGAGCCAATACCAGCGAAATTCGCCGTCATGCCGCCTGAAACGAAGCTCGAACTCGTGTTCGTCATTGCCGTCCGTGCTAATCGCGGTACGCCAATGTTGTGCTGCTCTCCGGAAGTCGTCCTGATGGACAGCGGTGAGCCATCCCCATCCATCGGTTTGACTGGGTGATAGGGCAGTGTACTGATACCAGCGGTCGTTGAAGAATTCTGCATGACCGTCCGGTAGCGCTGACCAGACAAGCATCGGAATACTGTTGACGATCAGACTAAGCTGTTTGTGACTGTCGTACGAATTTTCCTCGGCACGCTTTCTCTCTTCGATATCTGTGCCCGCGCCGTACCACCGCACCACCTTACCGGTGCTATTTCGAAAGGGCTCGACGCGAAGGAGAAACCATCGATACACCCCATCTTCGCGCCGAATTCTCACTTCGGCCTCCGCAGACTGGCCGGTCTGTATTGCCTTTCGCCACTTGGCCATCCTTTGAGTGACGTCGCTGGGGTGTATAGCGTCTTCCCACCCATAGCTTTCCCGCTGCTGTTGCTCAGCGCCCACGTAGTCAACGTATGCACGGTTCATGAAGTCGCACTTTCCGTCGGGCAAACTGCGCCAAACCATCATGGGGACCGAGTCAAGCATCTCGCGCAGCCGAAGCTCGTCATGTAACAGATCATGGGCGCCGGCCGACACGCCCACGATTGAGTGGGCATGGAACAGGAGTTCGACGTTGTGGAAACGGCTGACTTCAGCTCCCGTTGCCTTGCTGTCTTTGCGCATGCCGGCTGGCGGATTGCTGCTCACCCTCAACATTCGTAAAGATGCGGCCACAGTGTGCGCTGTGGCCTTTAGGGCGAAGAGTTCGAGCGGCGTCGGGAAGGTAGATCTGTTACGTCCCGCAATGAAGACGCCGACCCCCTCGTCAATCGAGAAACAGAGCTTGTATAGGTCAGCTCCCGATTCCTCCTGTTGCACGTTGCAGCTTTGCTGTTCGAGCGTCGCAAGCTCTGTAGCCAGCTGATCCGACCCAGTCGCGGGGTTGCCATCACCGCTAGAGTCGAACTGACTGAGCGATTCAAACCGGGTGACATGGGAGGAGTCTTTCACTGTGACATAGACGTAACTTAGCCCGAAAGCGTTGATCAGCGAGCGGGAGAGAGCGTCAACGACCTGCGCTACGTCCCGCGGAGGGGTGACGACAGCAGCGCCTAGCAGCTTTGCCAACTGCGCGACCGGCTGTCCCAGCGGGTTTTCGGATGACGCAGATAAGCAACGAGTAGCAGTGTCGGGGCATGGCATGGGTCCCTTTGCAAAAGCCAATGAACGCTCCTTCTGGGGAGCCCCAAGGTCTGACGCTGCCCAGGAGGGACTTTTAGTTCGCTTCATGTCAGCACTCTGAAGGAAACCAGTGGCTCAATACTTTCGTTCAATTGTTTCATAACAACGCCTATGGCTTAATTTGCGCAACCCTCTGGACGTCGTTCGCATCGGTTAGAAGCTCTGTGGTCAGCTCTTGCATAAATGCGTTCCCTTTAGGCCAACATCCGAGGGTCTCTCCGTTGAGCCGGTTCGGAAACTTGGTCCCCTGTGAGAATAGCTATGAATCATATAAACGAAGGACGTCTATTTAAGCGTGCGTTGATCGATCTTTTATCCTCTTCTGAAAAAGGAGGACTGGAAGATATAGCGGCAACCGCACGTCGTGGCGACGATCGAACCGTGAACGCAGGCGGTGTCTGGCGGTACAACGTCGCGGTGAGCAGCAATTCCCGAAAGTTTCCTGCTGTAGTTGTTGGGCGCCTCTCGCCTAAATCGATCGCTGTCCGTTGGAGCGATCCGCGATCCGGCTACTATGGGGAGCAGACCTGGAGAGCATGCCAATCGCAGAAGCGGGCGATCTGTGCGGCGACCGGCCTCACCATCCGCCGCGGTGACACGGTGTTTAAGCCCGCAACGCGGGGCGGCATGCAACCGTTCAACCGGGACGAGCTGATCCTCGCATCAGGAGTGTTCTTTCACGAGATATCCTTGGATTCAAAACCAGACTATTAACGGGTAACCCGGTGGCGACAGATATGTCGCGGCCGGCTAGAGAACAGCGTGGGAAACCATCTTCGGTACGAGATATGTATCGATAGAATCGGTCACGTGACCAGATCCAAACCCGCCGTCCTTGATGCCCCCAAACGGCAATTCGGGAAGCTCCAGGCCCAGATGGTTAATTGACAGCATCCCGACCTGGAGCCCTGAAACAAGATGAGAGGCTGTTATCGGCGACGATGTGAATGCGTACGCTGCGCGCCCAAATGGCAGTCGATTGCTTTGCTCAATAACGTCGTCCAGCATCTCGAAACTGCTCAGAAGTGCGACTGGCCCAAACAGCTGGTCGTCGTTGATGCGCATATCCGGTGTTATTCCGCTGAGTATCGTCGGCTCAAGGAAATGGCCTGCTGAGCCTATCCGATGTCCACCAAGGTCAAGACGCGCGCCACGCTGTATGGCGTCCTCAATCAACGCCTGGATGTCGTGCAGTCGCTTGGCGCTCACCAGCGGCCCCATTTTCGTACCGACATCGTCTCCGCTGCCGGTAATGATCCCCTTCGCTGCTTCAATCAACCTATGCCGAAACTCATCAAATCGACTGGACTGAATCATGAAGTGCGTCGGGGAAACGCAAACCTGTCCGCAGTTCCGATATTTGCAGTAGGCGAGGAGCTTAGCCGCCGTTTCAATATCCGCGTCGGCGCAGACGATCGCCGCCGTGTGCCCGCTCATTTCGACGTTGCTTCGCTTCATATGGACACCTGCAAGCGCGGCGACAAGTTTGCCGTGCTCCAGAGCACCAATAAAAGAGACCATTTTGATCGCCGGATGAGCAATCAAGTTTTCCGAGATCTCGTGCAAGTCTCCGAAGACGACGTTAAGAACGCCCGGTGGCAGGCCAGCATCTTGAAACACCTCGACGAGAGCCGCAGTGGTGCCCGCCAGCTCATCGGGGGGCCGAATGACGACGGAACAGCCTGCTGCGAGTGCGGGGCCGATCTTGTGTATTGCCTGTGAAACAGGAAAAGTTGTAGGTGTGAACGCAGCGACTGGCCCGATCGGTTCACGAAGGACACATTGACTGACACCGGGAGCGCGAGCGGGTATGACGCGACCGTACGCGCGACGTCCCTCTTCGGCGAACCAGTCAAGGAGATCTGCCGAGAGCTCGATCTCCGCGCCTGCTTCGCGTAGTGGCTTACCCTGCTCGCGGGTGACCAGTGCAGCCACCCGCGGCGCCCGTTCCCGAAGCAGGTCCGCTGCGATCCGAAGAATTTTGCAGCGATTAAAGGCTGAGCGCTTTCGCCACACGGCGAATCCCGTTCTGGATGCCTCTATGGCGGTCAATACATCCGAGTTGTCAGCATGTGCGACCCGTGCTCTCACATGCCCAGTGATGGGATTGTGAAGCTCACTGTACCCAGAGCCATGACTTTCAACCCAGCTGCCGTTGATGAACAGCTGTGTATGGTATTCCACGTCTGCGCTAGCAACGTATCCGTCGCTGACATCGCTGGGTCCCCATGCAACCATGTCCATTTGATTCACCAACCCTGACGAATACTTGCAATTTGAAGAAGAGCGTTGTGGCGACCGGCGAATCGCGCAGCAACCGCCGCATGAGCTACTACGCGACCGATCTGGAAGAAGCAGATCAGCCAACGATTGAACCTCCAGGCACTTGCCAAGCGCCGTCCCACAGGGGCTTGGGCAGGTCAGAGGTACACTTTTCGCATAAATGTGTGAAGCTTTTAGTCAAGCACAGGCGCGCAAACGAGGATGGACTCGACAACCTGCTATGTTGGTGAAATCATAGCAACGCGGCATCTGGGCGGTTATACCAATATGAGTGCGTCCATGACATTTGGTTATGTAGGTGCGTCTTCCTGGCCAACGGGGTGCGGCTGTGTTCTCAAAACATTTCCGGCAGGCCGATTTCACCTGGTCTGGGGCATAGCATCATCGTGACGGCTGAAGACAGAGCAAACGGGGAGTGAGATGAAGTTCAAGTTGCGGCAGATGGAGGTGTTCCGAGCCGTCATGCTGACTGGTACCGTTAGTGGTGCGGCGCGAATGCTGTTCGTATCCCAGCCGGCTGTCAGCCGGCTCCTCACCCACACTGAAAATAGTCTCGGCCTGAAGCTCTTCGACAGGACCGGCGGGAAGTTGTTGCCCACGTCCGCAGCTGTGGCGTTGTTCGCGGAGGTGCAGGAGGTTTACGATTCTGCACTAAAGGTAGATCGATTCGTCGAGAACCTTGCAAGCAAGTCGGCGAACGAGGTAAGCGTAAGCTGTAGTCCGGCCCTCGGCTTGGGCTTGCTGCCGAGAGTCATAGAACTGTTTCATCGGAAAAATCCGAAAACGAAGATCAACTATTGCACGACGTTAGCGATCGACGTACCGAACGAGTTGCTTAGCAAAAAGACAGATGTGGCGGTCACGTTGCTGCCGCCCAGCAATCCGAATCTGACGGTGGAGGTGGTGGGGCGAGGCCGGATGGTCTGCGCTATGACCGCAGAGCATCCGCTCGCGTTGCGAGAAAAGATCAGCTTGTCAGAGTTGAAGGAGCACAAGACCATCCTTCCCGCACTGAACATAGCGTTCGGAAGGTACGTTGCGGCGATGCTCGAGACCTATGGCGTCGAGATTACACCAGCATTCGAGGTGCCCAGGGCCGAGCTCGCTTGTGCTTTGGCAAAACGCGCCCTCGGCGTCGCAATCGTTGATCAGTTCTGCGCCTCGACGGAACTGTGGAATGGCCTGATCGTTAAACCTCTGGCCGAGCCAATCACATACGATATCTATCTCGTTTATCCGAAGTACGTTGGACGTTCTGCAGAAGTGGATCAGATCATACAGATCGTACAGGATTGTATGCGTCTGCATGAAGCCGGCCGGTCTTACATGTAAGAGCCGACTGATGCAATGTTAGAGGTTACTGCTATCCGGCCCATGCGCCGCGGTCATCCGGCCGACAGCAACCACCATGAGTACGGCTAATGCAAAGATGGCAGCCCCGGCCCACATCGCAGCGTGCAGGTTGATGTCATCTGTCACTATGCCTCCGACCATCGAACCTGCGCTGATCGAAAACTGGAAAACGGAGGTGTTAAGGCTCTGCGCAGCTTCGGGAGCATTTTGGGTTTCACTGGACAACCACAGCTGCGTGCCGACAGGCGCTATGCCCCACGAAAGAGCCCAGATCAGAAGACTTCCTGCTGTAACGATAGGATACTGGGGAAGGGCAGAGATCATCACCAGCGCCGCGAAGAACAGTAGCGCGTTCCCATACACCGTCTTATGGAGATCACGTCCAGCCAACGCGCCCCCTAGAAAATTTCCAAGGACGGCCACCAGGCCGAACATGAAAAGCGAGCCACTGATGGCGTTTGGCTCAAACTTTGCCAACTGCTGGAGATACGGAGCCACAAACGTGTAGCCTGAAAAATGACCCGAGACCATGAGCGTGATCGCGAGATAGATGAGCGCTATTTTGGGTGACTTCAGCAGTCGAAGATAGTCCTGAACCGAGGTGCCGCTAGCCATGGAAATTCGGGGCAGGGCATAGATCTGCAGGAACAAGACGGCAACCGACAGAGCGCTGGCTATCGCAAACGCAATTCGCCAGTCATAGTGGTAGGAGATGTACGAGCCGAGCGGGACGCTGACGACCGACGCAACCGAGATTCCGGAGAAAACCAACGATGAAGCTTTGTGAGCTTTTTCTCTACCTGCCAGCTTTGTCGCGGCGGTGATGGAGACCGTCCAGAATCCGCCAACCCCGATTCCCAAGATCATTCGTGCGACAAGCAACACAGCAAAGCTCGTTGCTACGGTTGATGCAACGCCAGAGACAATGACCAGGAAAGTCAAGGCGAGCAGCACCGCGCGGCGATCCAGCCTGCCGACGGTCAGAGCAGTGATCGGCGCGGCGATGAAACCCACGGCCGCCGTCGCCGTTACAGTGAGACCTGCCGCTCCCTCCGAGACACCGAATCCTGCCATGATCCCGGGCAACAGTCCGACCGGTAGAAATTCGGTGACTACCAGCGCGAACGCACCTAAAGCGATAGCCCATATCCCAAGCCATGGTGACGAGGGCATTCCTTCGCTAGTGCCGAACGATGATGTTTCCATGAGGAATCCTTCTTTTGCTCGAAACGCCGGTCCGCCAAGGCCGATCGCGTGAACGGTTGAACGTCCTGTTTTCGGAGAAAGTCGTGGAAGCAACCCGATAGCTTGCAGGCCGACGATAAAACCGCGCGTGACACGGACATTAATAGGTTAAGCACAGCCGCAGCGAGCACGACTAGGGATGCCACGATTTGGCATGTAATCTATGCTGCGTCTCGAATTCGGACCGAGCCGACTATTGCACCACTTAGTGGTTGCTTCTCGCCGGTCCTGAGCCGAAATAATGGCCGCCTCGTTTTCATACTTATTAAACCTGCGGACAGACGGCTTCGCAATTGGACAAAGGTATTGGTCGGTATCGCCGCCCACAGCGCATCAGCTGACCATAACGCCCGTTGTTAATGGTACCGAGGGTGCATGCTGCAGTTCATTAGACATCGCTAACATCCAGATCGTCCCGCGCTCACCATCGACTACCCAACCTTTCCAATCTTGAAAGCGCAGACGCTTGGCTACTGTTCCACCGTTAGCGTGGATTCCACGATGTGCTCCTGCTCTCGGAAGATTTCCGCGATCCAGTCGGCAAACGCGCGCACCTTCGCCACAAGATGACGGTCTTCGGTGTACTGCATCGCCATAGGAACGGAGGCGGGTTTCCATTGCGGAAAAAGTTCGACCAGGCGCCCGCTTTTAAGGAACGATTCGATCAATAGATTCGGGGCTTGTATGATTCCTGCGCCTCCCACTGTCGAATCCACTGAAGCTTCAATGTCGCTGAGCAGCACCGACCGCTTTAGCTTTAATTCGACGCGTTTTCTTTCGACGCGATAGTTATGAAGTGTGGCGGTACCCGACCAACCGGAGTAATAGCTGACTACATGATGATCTTGCAGATCTTCGAGGACTCGAGGTACACCGTGCGCTCTCAGGTATTCCGGACTAGCGGCGGTTACCATCTGCAGATCACCGAGTGGGCGCGTGATATAGTCTGCATTCGCCATGCAACTAGCGCAGATAATGCAGTCAACGTTCGCAGCAAAGAAGGGCGAGGCACTATCGGTGAGCCGGATATTCAGTTCAACCTTAGGATAGCGTCCAATAAATTCGGCGACTCTGGGCGCCACGAGCCGTCGACCGACGAAAGGCGGCATATCGACGTACAGGGGTCCAGTTGGGCCGTTGCTCAAGTTCGCCATGGCGTCTTCACTTTCAATTATGTCTGCGAGGATTCGCCTGCACAGCTGATAATAGTGTGCGCCTACTGCAGTGACGTTCAGCTTGCGCGTCGTCCGATGCATCAGGCTGACGTGTAAATGCGACTCCAGGTTTTTTATGATTGTGGTAGCAGTTGCGCGAGGAATTCCAAGCGCCTCTGATGCACGAGAAAAACTATTTAGTTCGACGACTTTCACGAAGATCTGCATAGCCTGAAGCCGGTCTATGCCATTTTTTCTTGCGCGCCCGGGCGTAAGCCCCCGATCATGGTTCATAGCCGACTCTTTCGTCGTAGACACGGGGCTGACCAAACCATGCCAGGACCGTAGCGTAAACACATCGTCGGGAGAATGATGGCTGATCAGTGTTTTCGAAGAACGGGTGAAGCGCCCGCAGGGTACCGTTGGCGGCTCGACCCAGCGAAGGCCGTCTGCAGGCGAAGGCTCGAACAGTACGGTAGATCGAGGGCGATATCTCGACGGCATACCTGATCACATACTCTACGGTAGCGTAAGCAAATACAAGAAGCTCCACGGGCTTGCCCTTGATGTCGAAATCAGACCGCGAGACGGTCCTTACAGTTAGCATTGAACACGCGTTCTTTTGACGCGGGATGCGTGGCCAATTTGTCGGCCGGTCTTCGCGGCCGAGTCAAAAGCTCTCCTCCGCAGTTGGGACATATACCTTTGAGGACTGTTGAACTGCAGTCACTGCAGAAGGTGCATTCATAGGTGCAAATGCGCGCATCCACCGACTCGGGTGGAAGGTCCGTGTCACAGCATTCGCAGCCTGGGCGTAATTGCAGCATTTAGTTCTCTCCTGCAGGTTCTGATGACGTACGGGCCGGTTGATTTTAGGGTAGCTCTTGAACTGGCCACCCGGAACCCGGCCGACCAAGTCAGGGCTTTAAGCCGCCACAGCGTCTCGTCCCTGTCGGTCGAGCTCTTCGAACTGCTCATCGGTCAGTTCTACGGCGGCGCCGGCGACGTTCTCTACCAAATGGTCGACACTACCAGTACCGGGGATCGGCAACATCACTGGTGAGCGTTTAAGTAGCCACGCCAGTGCAACGGCGCCGGTGCTGACGCCTTGCTGCGTGGCAATCGTGCTGACAATTGAGCCGGGCAGGGCCAGTGCCCCCGCAGCTAACGGGAACCAAGGGATAAAGCCGATGTTATGTTTCTCGCAGAAATCGAGAACCCGCTCACTTTTTCTGTCTACGAGATTGTATTGATTTTGCACCGTCGCGACGGCAAAATGCCTTTGAGCCGACTCGATGTCATCGACACTGACCTCGCTCAGACCAATGTGCCTTATCAGCCCCTCTTTTTGCATCGCCGCCACAGCATCAAATTGTTCCGCACGAGGGACTTTAGGATCGACACGATGCAGCTGCCACAGGTCGAGCTGCTCAAGGCCGAGACGTCTGAGGCTTGTAAGGACGCACTGTCGCAGGTATTCGGGGCGGCCAAGCGGAGCCCACACATCCGGTCCGTGGCGGGTCAGGCCGCCTTTGGTGGTCACGAGCAAACCTTTATACGGATGCAGGGCGTCCTTGATCAGGTATTCGCTATCGTACGGTCCATACGAATCTGCCGTGTCGATGAGATTAACTTCGAGCTCAGGAAGGTGCTTCAGCGTCGCAATTGCGGCGTCCAGATTGACGGGCGGACCCCAGATTCCCGGGCCCGTAATCCGCATTGCGCCAAAGCCCAGGCGGTTGACGACGATGTCGCCACCAATTGCAAATGTGCCTGCAGAGGAAGCGGTAACAGTAGTTGGCATGACTATTCTCTTCGAGTGAGTTCAGGTGTTCGGAAGAAGCAGCCGGCGACGCCGCCGATCAGAGAGGTACGGCACGATCGATCAGTGAGACCGTTTACAAGAAAACGCTATTGCTGGAACAAGCTTTGGATGTCAGCGTAGGACATAGCGTCATCGGAGACCGCCGATGACTCACCGCTTCGAAGAAAACCTTCAGCGAGAGCTTTCATTTTTCCGAAGACGGTCTGAGAAATCGCGCTTCCAGCGCTCAGGCGCCGGACGCCAAGTGTTCCTAAAGTTTCGGCGTCTGGAAGTCCCGGCCACGCCATCACGTTCAACGGCAATTGAGTCGCGCCGGCAACTCCAGCAATTACAGTGGGCTCCGCAAGACCCGGTAGAAAGAGGCCGTCCGCGCCCGCAGATGCGTAAGTTCGACCTCGGCATATCGATTCATCCGACCGCATCTTTTCCTCCACAAGGTGGGCAAGATAAACATCGCAACGCGCATTGATGAAGAGATCGGCCCCCGAACTCGTCACTGCCCTGCGGATAGCCTCAATCTTTGCCGCCAGGATGGACGGCGTGTCATGTCCGTCCTCGATGTTTATGCCGGCCACCCCCAGATCAACCAGTTGCATCACGTTGTTGGCCACGGTCTGAGGGTCGTCCGAGTATCCGTTTTCCATATCTACCGACAGGGGAACACTCAAGACGCGGATAATTCGACGGACGGTCGCGATCATCTCAGACACTGGAAGCTGGCGTCCGTCCTGATAGCCCATAGCCCACGCGACCCCCGCGCTGGTCGTCGCCACAGCACGTGCGCCAAGACTTTCTATCATTCGTGCACTGCCCGCATCCCATGCATTAGCCAGTTTCAAAGGGCTAGCGTCGCGGTGCAGTTGTCGGAACCGGGTTACGATGTTCATGGTATCTCCTTAAACAAGGCGGCGGCAGCGCATAAGCGGAGCAGATCGTTATCTGCCTTCCTGCGGCGCAAATCGGTGGTGATTCGGAAAACAACTGGCAACGCCGTGGTTGCCATCGCGCGTGTTCACGGCAAGTAGTAAGTGATGAGGATTACGCCATATCTTCAACCAGGCGACAATTGGACGAAGGTATCGCTCCATCAACTTTCGCGCTTTTCTCGTTGCTATATGCCTTGCGTGGCGAAAACTATGCGCATACGCGGCACGCCGGCCAGGCTCAGCATCATGGAAAGCTGGATCGACTTTTCAGGCCGATAGATGAGGATATTTCGCCCGTAAAGATGTTCATGTCCGTACGCGCGGGTTCGGCTGGAAGTGACCAAACCAAGAGGTGTCTCGAGCGCGAAAATCCGGCGCGACCGTGAAGACATGCAAGAAGAGCGCGCGCGACGAACTCGATGTGCGCAGAGCGTTCTGCATTGTCAGCGATAGAAACGAATCCATCGATGGCGGTTTCGCACGCGTGCAGATGAGCGAGCTATGCTGGCTCGAGGTGTGCCCGCATTGAATCCAATGGTTGCATCTGATTGCGTTCCCTGGGCGATATGAATATCGTTAGGACGGTACATGCAGTCGCCGATCCGCGCTGGTATTGTTACGTCGTAGGTCTACATTCATGGAGGTCGAGATGCGAAGAAACGCTGAACTTCTGAGGGAAATTCTGTCGTTCATGGAGAATCATGAAAATCCGACACAGTGTTGCAAGGATATCAAAAAAGGGGTGAGCGAAAAGAAGGGACATACATGGCCCGAAGTGAGACTTCACCTAGCGTTGCTGAAAGACATGGGGCTGGTGACCGAATGCGCGACGGCGGCCGAGTACCGGCTTACCAGCATCGGCTACGACGTTATAGAAAGCGTTGATCCTGTCGAACGGATGAAACAGTGGACATGGGCGACCGGCAGTGCAACTGCTGGTACCGCGTCATCATTTGGCGCTGCGAAGCACCCCTTGCCGCCAGCAGCTCGAAGTCAACGATTCAGCTGAAGCGCGCGATCGTTCTCTGCGGGGGGCTATTGGCCTACCACGCAGGGCGGTGACGTCGGCCACTTACGGTATGCGAGGCTGGCGTGTCGGAAATTGGTTGCTGGATAGGTCGTTGTGGAGCAGCGTTGCACACGCCATCATCATCGGACCGCGCGACGATGATGGCATTTGATCCCCGTAGCGGCTACCCCGCATGCTGGGGTATATCCCAACCTCCTCCCAGTGCCCGAAAGGTGCTGACCGCTGCGCGAGCTGCGTCCGCGCGTGTCGCATCAAGATCGTCGCGTGAGGTGAGAAGTTGCCTTTCGGCATCCAGCACGTCGGTCAACGTTATCGAGCCCGCGCGATACGCAGTTTCCGAAAGATCGCGAGCCCGCGTCAACGCGATCACTTCTGCGTTGAGCTCCTGCACTCGAATTTCTGTTTGAGAAAGCGCGACGAACGCGTTTTCGACGTCAAGAGTGGCCTTGAGTGCCGCCTGTTTGTACTGAGCTAAAGCCTCGGCATGCGCGCCGCGGGCCTGAACAACTTCCGCGTCCACTTTGCCGAAATCGAATAGACGCCACCGCAGTGCGCCTGTGCCTACCGGTTGAAAGGACCTTGCGGACAAAAAATGCTGACCGGTTATGCTGTCAAAGCCAAGCGCGCCCGAAAGCGATATCTTCGGATAGTAATCGGAAATTGCTATTCCAATTTCCTCGTTGGTCGCGGCGAGGTGTCGTTCGGCTGCGATGATGTCCGGTCGTCGACGCAAAACATCCAGTGGCTGGTCGTCTGTGCTGATAGCGGGAATCTCGGGAATAGTTCCGGCGTTGGCACCCAGTTCTGCGGAGTAAGTGCCTGGCTGGACACCCATCAGTACATCTAGCCGGTTGAGCTGCCCCTCGAGAGCGACACGCAGGGATGGAACGCGGGCGCGTGCCTGCCGGAGTACGGCTTGCGCCTGGGCGACTTCGCGAGGCGTGGCCGCGCCTGCGTGAACGCGCGCCGTCACGAGGTCCAGAAGGCGTTGATCTGTGTCGACCTGATCCTGGGTGACACCAAGTTGTGCCTGAAGGCCTCGGACTTGAAAGTATGCATCGGCGGCGTCTGCCGCTACTGTCACACGTGTCCCGAGGTGCGCCGCCTCGGCAGCCTGCTCTTCGTCCCGAGCGGCCGAGTGCGCGCGCCTGAGTCCTCCGGCAAGATCAATTTCCCAACTTGCAGTCATGCCTGCAATATATTCCTTCTGATCGCGACTGTAGTTTGGGAACGCACTGGCGAGCGTGCCTAGTGGGCTTTGCACGCTCTGATGGGCTGCAGTGTAGGAGGTCTGCGCGTCAACGGTTGGCAATAAAGCTGCTCCGGCCGCCTGGGCTACCGCCCGAGCCTGTGTGACGCGAGCGAAGGATGACTGAAGATCCAGATTCTGATCGAGCGCACGCTGTACGACCCGTTCGAGCATTGGATCATTGAAGCCCGTCCACCATCTATCCAGCGTGGGGGCGGCCAGTGTTGTCTGCCGCGCCGAAACTGCAGGTGAGTTGTGAAATGGGGCCATCTCCATTGTCGGGGCAACGTAGTCAGGGCCTACAGCGCATCCGGCGAGAATGGCACCAAGTATGAGTGCGCCTGCCACTGCAGCTTTCTTCGGGATAGGTGCATGCCTCATTTCGCATCTCCGCTGCTGAGCCTCGGGTTGATTCCAGCTGTCTCCTTCCGAACTCCCAACTTGCGGACGAACGCATAAAAGGCCGGGGTGAACGCAAGGCCGAAGACCGTGACGCCTAGCATGCCGAAGAACACGGTGGTCCCTAAAGATTGCCGCATTTCAGCGCCGGCTCCCGCAGCGATCGCGAGCGGCGCCACGCCTGCGATGAATGCGAGCGACGTCATCAGAATTGGGCGCAGACGGACGTGGGCCGAATGGACGGCCGCGTCTTCTGCACTCACACCATCTTCTTCCTGCCGCTGCTTGGCGAACTCCACGATAAGGATTGCGTTTTTTGCCGCCAGCCCCACGAGGACGACGAAGCCAATCTGGGCAAGAATGTCGATCGGCATGCCCCGGATATTCAGACCTATCGACGCGGCCAGGAGGCACATCGGGACAATCAACACGATTGCCAATGGCGTCTTCCAGCTCTCGTATTGCGCAGACAATACAAGGAACACAAACAACGCTGAAGCGGCGAAAATAATCAGAGGCGACATCGTTTGCTCCTTCTGCTGATGTGCAAGATCAGTCCACTCGAACGTGACTCCGTTTGGCAGCACCTGATTTGCGAGCTCCTCCATACGAGTGATCGCCTCACCAGACGAGAAACCAGGTCCAGCCGCGCCCATGATCTCGGCTGCGGGATACAGGTTGTAACGAGGCACGCGGTAGGGCGTCGTCGTGTTGTTAAAGGTGGAAACACTACTGATGGGGACCATGTCACCTGAACTGTTGCGCACCTTAAGCCTTCCAATATCCTCGGGCGTTTGCCGGAACGCCTGGTCGCCCTGAACGCGTACCTGATACGTCCGACCCATGAAATTGAAATCATTCACATATTGGGAGCCAAGATACAACTCCATGGTCGAAAACACGTCTGTTGGTGTCAGACCAACTTTCTCGGCTTTCAGGCGGTCAATGTCTGCATAGACGGACGGCGCACCCGCGTTGTAAAGCGTGAACACGCCGCCGAATGTCTTATCCTTTCTAGCCGCCGCGACAAGGTCATTCGTCGCCTTTGCCAGCGCCTGCGGACCGAGACCGGCGCGATCCTCCAGCATCAGTTTGAACCCGCCTGCTGAACCCAGGCCTTGTACCGGAGGAGGGTTTACCACCACAACGACGGCATCCTTGATAGTGGCAACCCGTTTGCGCATTGTCACAAGCATCGTGGCCGCGTTAATGCCGGGGACATGCTTGCCATAGAGCGATGGCAATCCATAAAAGAGGGTACCGACGTTAGGCGCAATAGTGGTTGTGGTGACGTCGAAGCCGGTGACCGGAGACGTATGCGTTACACCTTTCATACCTGGCGTGGTCAGGACGATGTCATTGATTTCGCGGATCACCTTATTCGTACGCTCAAGACTCGAGCCGGGCGGAAGGAACGCGATGATGGCCTGATAGCCGATGTCCTGTTCGGGAATAAATCCCGTGGGCATCCTCGCCATTTGAAGACCGGTTACTGCAATCAGCCCGGCATACACAACGAGCATCAGGGTCGTTGCGCGGACAAAGCGGCCGGTGATCCTGCCGTACCTGTCTGATAACCATTCGAACGCCGTGTTGAACCGCCCGAAGGTGGCATGGTGAGCACGGCCGAATATCGTTGAAGCCGGCTCATGCGGGCGCTCCATTTCGTGCGGTTTTAGAATCGCGGCACAAAGCGCGGGGCTCAGCGTCAGGGAAACGAAACACGAGATGACAGTGGATGCCGCGATGGTTATCGCGAACTGCTTGAAGAATAGACCAGAGATTCCGGACATCAACGCTGTCGGACCAAACACTGCGCACAGCGTAAGCGCGATCGCAATAATTGCAGTGGAGACCTCGTTCATCGTCTGATGGGCGGCTTCTCGCGGCGACATACCAAGCGCCATGTTTCTCTCGACGTTCTCTACGACCACAATCGCATCGTCGACGACGATCCCCACTGCAAGGACGAGTCCGAACAACGACAGATTGTTGATCGAAGCGCCAAACAACGCGAGAATGGTGAATGTCCCGAGCAGGGACACGGGGATAGCAACGACCGGTATGATCGTCGCCCGCCAGTTCTGGAGAAACAGATACACCACGCCGACTACCAGCAGAATTGCGATTGCGATTGTTTTGATGACTTCTTCGATCGACTGCGAGACGAATGTAGTCGGGTCGTAAATTCTGATGTAATCAATGCCAGGCGGGAAACTCTTCTTGAGCTCCGCCATCTTGTCCCAGATTTCGTGCTCGACCGCTACAACATTGGCGTCAGGCGTGGCTACCACAAACCAGGGCGTCGACGGATAGCGATCAGCGTAAGCCTTGGAGCCGTAGTCGACAGATCCGAGTTCGACGCGTCCTATGTCGCGAACGCGGGTCACCCGACCCAGGGAGTCTGACTTCACAACGACGTCTGCGAACTGTTCAGGCGTGCTGAGTCGACCGAGGGCATCGACATTAATCTGATAAGCGCCGGTACCTTTGTTATTCACTGGGGGCTGATTGAGTACGCCAGCGGAGACGGCGGCGTTCTGAGCCCGCAGAGCTGCAAGGATTTCGTTTGCGCTGATGTTGTAAGAAGCGGCCTTGTCCGGATCGATCCATATCCGCATCGCATACTGCCGCTCACCGAACAACTGGAAGTCGGCGACACCAGGCAAACGTGCGATCTGGTCCCGGATCGTTAACATGTAGTTTGACAGGTACTCCGGGCTTCGTGAGCCGTCCGGAGAATATACGTGTACGCCAAGCAGAAGCGCCTGTATCGTCTTTTTAACCTGCACGCCCTGTTGCTGAACCTCCACCGGTAGGCGGGAGAGAGTGTCCTCCACACGGCTGCGCGTTAGTAGCAGCGCGGTGTTCGGATCTGTGCCTACCTTGAATATCACCGTGATGGTCAACTGGCCGTTGCTGGTCGACTGACTGGTGATGTAATCCATGTTTTCGACGCCGTTGACTGATTGCTCAAGCGGCGTTGCGACGGTGCGGGCGATCGTGTCGGCCGACGCGCCCGGGTAAGACGTTACTACCTGAATAGTTGTCGGAACGATGTTGGGATATTGGGCGATAGGCAACTTGACCATCGTCGCAAGACCAATGAGCACCGCAAATATGTTTAAGACTGCCGCGAAGCGGGGATGCTCAATGAAGAAGTGAGTTAGTTTCACGGCTTGGCTCCCACTGCGACCTGAAAGGCAGAGGTTTCGATCGTTCCATTATGCGGCGCGACCTTGGCACCTGGTCTTACCGTCGGGATACCATCGATGACAATACGGTCAGTCGGTTGAAGACCTGAGCGGATGATCCTGAGTCCATCCCGGAGATCCCCGATTTCCACTTTCTTTGGCGCTACGACGTCGTCTTTCCCCACGACATAAACCATATGGTCGGTCTGGTCTGCCAGCACAGAGGAGTCGGGAACAAGGAGCTCCGGACGAGGCGCAGATGTCAACAGACGAACGCGTGCGAACCCGCCAGACGTAAGGGAAAAGTCACCGTTGGGGATGGTCGCGCGGGCATGAATGGTCCCGCTCGAACGATCAAGCGCGTTGTCGATGAAATTTAACGTACCAGTCCTTGCGAAAGTATCGTCGCCAGTGGGCGCTATGTTCACCGCATCTGCAAGTTGCCCTTTCTGAGCGATCCGCGTCTTTTGAAACGCCGCGTAGTCGTTCTCGCTCATGTCGAAGTCCAGATAAACCGGATCAAGTGAAACGATTGTTGCAAGCAATGTTGTTGGACTGCTCGCAGCTCTGCTCCCGGATATAAGATTGCCTATTGAGACAAGGTGTGTGCCCATCCGGCCCGTGAACGGCGCGTAAATGCGGCACCGGTCGAGGTCAAACCTCGCGTCGCGCACCTGAGCGTTTGCGTCGTCAACCGCCGCCTGGGCGCTCCGTTGCTCTGCGATCTTCTGATCGACATTCTCGATCGTGCCGGCTTCAGAGCGCTGCAATTCCTGGGCGCGGGCGAGTTCTCGCGTAGCTAGTGCAGATCGGGCTTTCGCCGACTCGAGCGTCGCGCTGGCCTCGCTCAGTTTGATCTGATATGGCTCAGGATCAACTTCGAAAAGCAGATCGCCTTTATGAACAATTTCACCGTCCCGGAAGTGAATCTGGGTGAGGGTGCCTCCAACCTGGGCGCGTATTTCAACGCGGTTCACGGCTGAGAACTGTCCAAGCAGCTCGATTCGGCCGGCAACGTCTCTTTGTAACGGCGTGCTGACTGCGACTGATGGGGCTGGCGGTGCGGCAACCGGAGCTGCTTCAGATTCGCGCAACCTATACGTAGCCCCAATGGCAGTCAGAATGGCCGCGAGCAGGACCGCCCTGGCTACCCAGCGCTTGCCACTCGACCAATGCGCACGTCGAGAAATCGCAGCATCTGCTTTCGCAGGATTCAGGCGGTCATTCATGGTCGACCTCGACAAACGAGGGCATCTTTATAGGATAAGCGTTTAGATACATTTCAGCTCCCGTCATATTGTCGTGACGTTTGTTTTGCAGTTACAGTCGTGTCGATCTAGGGATTGTTGAGCCCTGAGCGCAGTCGACTCGCGTGAAACATCGCCTCTGACCTTCCGATTGCCGTCTGGCCCATCGCCGGTTAGCTCAAGGTTGGCCGGACCTGGAGCGGAAATCGTGGAGACAGACGATGCTACTGACGCATTGGTGCCGTCCGGCCGTTATTTTGTCCGTGGAGTGGCCACCCGGCTCAGGCGCACAGCGCGTCCAGTACGGTTCAGTATCAGCTAGCGCCACGTTGGGCGTACGGCGTGAGAGATCGCATCCGCAGGCGATCTGCTAAACCAACGACACACGTGTGCTGGTCGAACTCTTTGAAATGTGCAGTGGCAAACGATCTGTTCGCTGCGGGACGGGAATCATTCACCAGATCACGGATGAGGTTCACGCGTCTTTCGTGGAACAGGAATGGTCGGCCGGGGCCTTCTTGGCGTGCCCTCCGGTAAGAATGCGATGTCGTTGGTTGCACGTGAAGCGGTTACCTGAATTAGGCCTCGGCGACTGCCTTCATGCGCCTGACGGCGTCTTCCGTTGTCCAGACGGCGTTTGCCTGAAAGCGGTAGTTGATCATTGCCGCCAGATAGGCATCGCCTTCCTCGTTACGGCCGCCGGCTACGGCATCTCGAACCATCGCTACTTCCATACCCTCTTCAATGATGTCTCGCATATGCCCTTCGAGGCAGATGTTGGCAACCGGGCCTGCCATGATCACCTTCTCGATGCGACGCATACGAAGCTGCTTGATCACATCATTCGTTCGCGCAGAGGCACCTTTGTGCGGAGAGGTGTTCGCAGTCTTTCCATCCTGAAGATATTTCTTGAAGCGCTCAGGGTAATCGGCTCCGGAGCCGTGAAAGCCCTCAAGATCGACGGGATCCTTCCGGCCGACGAAGCTAATCTCCGTAGCGAGATAATCGGAAATCGCGCCGCCAGGCGCAACCCATTGACGGTCCGTAGGAAAATAATAGTGAGGCGAATGAATAACTGGAAACCCGAATTCCTTCGCGGCAATCAGGAGCTGTTCGATATGTTCGGGAACGTTGTTCTGCTTAAGACTGTGCTCGATCATCGGATAATAACTACCATGCTCCGAAAGGAACTCGTTTTGGATGTCGGCCAGCACCAGCGCGGTGTGATGCCGGTCAAGCTGCATTTCGGGGTTACGATGAGTGAACGTAAACATTTGATAGCTCCAGTAAGGATAAGCGACGAAGTCGTTTGGCTTGATTTTGTGCAATCACTGGTGGGGACACTTGCAACTGCCGGGTAAGTGTCGCTGCAGGGATTAGCGAACCACCGGTCGCGACTCTCGCAGTGTTTAACCGTGTTCAATCTGAATCTTCGCTCTGCCCCCATCGCCTTTGATTAACGTGAAAGCCGCGTACGACCCCTTCGATGGCTATACGCTCCAGAGGATTCAGGCATTCATCCGGTCATCGCCGACCGGATGACACGAATTACGCCAGATGGCATCACCTTTAACAATTAGACCAAGGTATTGATCGCGCTTTCTGGATACGCATCGTCCCGATTCGCGCGGGGGTGCGGGGAAGGAAAGGTCGACGCTTCGTCACGGGGAACCTGGATGCCCTTCCAGCCAGGCGCCAGTTCACGTCGTAGCCGGTCCGGTGCCTGAAGTTGCTTTCGCAACGGACGCGATGCGCATGCTTGCCAGTTCCGAGACTCCTATCGCCAGAATCACCAGAACGCTCGCCAGATAGCCAAGATTGTGGCTACCGATAAGCGGGATCGCGGCCGCTCCGACGGCGCCTGCAATCGACACGCCGATATAGGTGCCCGATGTATTGAGCCCTACAAGCACGGAGGTCATCGGGGGATTCAGACTGGCAAGCCGGAACTGCTGTGGCACGAGTACACCCCATGCGCAGGCGCCCCAGACTGTCACGACGACCGCGGCACTCCACAGATGACCGCCAGACCACGGCATTGTCAGGATCGAAGCTGCGACGACAGTGAGCTTCGCGACTACCACCTTCCGTGAGCCTATTCTGTCCAGAACGCGCCCTGTCAACAGATTGGAAAACGTGCCGGCAACGCCCCACAGCACTAGCAACGCGCCGAGTATTTTTGGATTGTGACCGGTCGCCCGGTCAAAGACCACTGAGAAGTAGCTGAAGATGATAAACGTCCCAACTTGGGCTAGGACCGTCGTTGTCAACGTTAGCCCAACTCGCGAATCCGTGAGAGGAGCAAGACGCTGTTTGAGCGAGATAGCAGGTGGCAAGGGAACATCAGGCATGAAACACCAGATACCTGCGAAGGCACCAGCGCCGAGCGCGGCAACGAAAAGCATAGTCCAGTGCCAATTCGCCATTCCACCAATTACTGCCCCGATCGGAGAGCCGAGCGCAGTTGCAGTCGTAAGGCCCGCGACAATAACGGAGAGCGCATAGCCCCGTCTCTCAGGTGGCACGAGCATGGCTCCGGTGCCGCTAGCCGTGGGTGAGAACATTGCGGCGCCGACACCCGCCAGCACTCGGGTTGTCAATGCGAGACCTAGGGTGGGAGCTACGATCGTTCCGAGGTTAGCCAGGACAAACAGACCAATTCCGCCGAGCAGCAAGCGCTTGCGGGCTACATTGGCTGCCATCGCAGCGATCGTGGGACCCAGGAGTGCGTAAGTGAGAGCGTATGCGGTAATCATTTGACCCGCTCCCCCAATGCTAGTGTGAAAACTGCGTGCGATCTCAGGCAGGATACCCGCGAAGACAAAGCTGTCGGTTCCCAGTGCGAACATTCCGAGCGCTAGAGTCAATAGACGGCGGTCCATGTCACCTCCGATTAGTCGATAGTGTAGTTGCGTGACGAAACTATAGAGAAGCAAAGCGGTTCAAGCTACTCCTGATACCGGGAAACTGCTCCCCGAAATCTGGTGAAGTTGTGTGACGAAACTTGGAGTAAAGTAGATCCGCGGCGTAGACAATATCGACGCGCTTCGGAGAAAAAATCTGGCATGGGCCAAGGCTGAAGGCAAAATGCTTTGTGCCGCGGTTACCCATCAGGTCTCCACTGGGGCATGGAATCACACAACATTTTCGGAAATGTCATGTATCGGAAACGCTTCGATTCGATGAACTGCTCAATTGCACGGGCTCTTGATGAGGTCGGCGAGTGGTGGACGCTGCTGATCGTCCGGGAGTGCACGCAAGGGAGCAAGAGGTTCGATGAATTCCAGAATGAGCTGGGTATTGCGCGGAACGTATTGACAGCACGGCTGGAGCGCTTGGTGGAACTGGAAATTCTCGAACGTTTTCCGTTGACCGACCGGGCCAACACGTTCGGTTACCAACTGACCGCGAAGGGAGCTGATTTATATCCGGTTCTTGTTGCTCTCATGCAGTGGGGCGACAAATGGCTTGCTCCGAACGGAAAGCCACCGATCAGGCTGCTCGAAACAAGAAGTGGGCAGGCAATCGAATCGATGGACGTTCGTGGGCCAAGCGGAAATCACCTTTCATTCAGTGAAGTCCGGTATGCGCCTGGCCCAGGCGCCACAAAGGCGACGCGAGTGGTCATCGATAGCAGAAATGCGCGAGTCCTTGGCGACGACACCGATAGAGCATAAGGGTCTGGGAGGACGTCCGCTTTCGAAACAGTTACCTGGACTCAATCTGAGAAAGACAGCGCCGGCCCTAAATCTTGCCAAACCGCGACAGCGACAGTCTTAGCTTCGGTGCCGCGAAATCCAGGAAATGGCGCAGCTTAACGGCCATGAGATTACGCGATACGTGTACAAGGTGGACCGGAACCGGTTCAATTTCAAACTCCGGAAGGAGAATTCTGACCTGATTGTTCCTGATCGCCTCGTCAGCATCGTGCTCAAACACATAAGTAATTCCGACGCCGTCGACCGCTGCGCTTACCGCCGCATCGGGCGTAGTCACCTCAAGTCGCGGCGTTACTCTAATGGTCAACGCGCTGCCTTCGGAGGGGACGCGGAAGCGCCACGGCGAAAGATAGGGGCTGTTGAAAACGATGCTCGAATGCTGGGCGAGCTGTTCGGGATGTGTTAGCGGTGCAAACGCACTCAAGAAATCCGGGCTGGCACAGACAATGGGGCGGAGGGCGCCTACACGCGTAGCAATCATGCTGCTATCTGGCAGCTCGCCGATACGCACTGCGAGGTCCGCATGCGCGTCGATCAGATCAATATTTCGATCAGACAACAGCAGACGAACTGTTATCTCGGGGTAATCGGCGAGGAAGCGGTTCACGATTGGGAGCACGTGGATCCGGCCCAATTGAACGGGCGCCGTTATGACAAGCTCTCCGCGCGGAGCGGTGAACTCTCCAGCGGCCGCCCGTTCTTGATCGCGCACTATTTGCAGGATACGCCTTGCTGATTCCACATACGCAATGCCTGCGTCGGTCAACACAAGCTTTCGGGTGGTACGTATCAATAGGTGGGTCCCGACCAGCTCTTCCAGGTCGGCGACTTTGCGCGCAAGCGTGCTCGCGGGAATCCTCAACTCTCGGGAGGCTGCTGAGAGACTTCCATGGTCTACGGCACTCACCAGCATTTGCATAGCTTCAAGGCGATCCAACTCGTCCATCCGGTGTCGATTCGAACACCACCATTGTAGAGTGAACTCAGCGCCTACACAGGTGTACTTATCCCAGCTAGAACCGATGGATGTGACGCATTCCTCTCCGCAGAGGAAGGCAGCTCGCATTTTTAGCGCTACAGTGCATGCCACAACACCGATGGTATGCCTTTGGTTACGTCCGCCCAAGTTTCTCATCTCAAGGGGTACGCCGTCCGGCGTGAAAGCTTTATAACACCGCACTAAGCCCGAGAGTCCACCGATCGACAACATGCTCCAACCAGTACTTTCGTCTAATTGCGCAGGGTTAACGAGACGTGCCACACTTGCCGAAGCTTTTCGGTTAGGAATAAAGCCGAAGCCAAGGGGCGGCGACATGCGCTCACACTAATGCTTTGGGAGTCGTGCAAGAACTGCCTGAAAATCTGCGTTCGCTGTAAGCGGATTCAGCAGTGGTCAGGATCCAGCCGTACCGACTCAGGAAACATCGCATCGCTAAGCACTCCGTTCGTTAGCGATCCTTATTTTAATCGACTTGAAGGTTGCACACTATGTCAAAAACGATTCTTATCACCGGGACTTCAAATGGGTTCGGTTACGACATCGCCCAGACGTTAGCCGGTGCCGGACATCGAGTGTTCGCGACAATGAGGGATATCAGCGGTCGCCACCGGGAAGCGGCGAACGCCTTGTCCGCGAAAGGTATTGAAACGCTCGAGCTCGACGTCACAGATGACGCAAGTGTGGACGCAGCGTTCAGTTTACTTTTCCGCAAAACGGACGGTAAGCTGGATGTCTTGATTAATAATGCTGGAGTAGCAGCCGGCGGTATCCAGGAAACTTTTACGCCGGAGCAAACCCGTGAAATGTTTGATGTGAACGTGTTTGGCGTTCAGCGCGTAACGAGGGCGGCTTTACCGAGTATGCATAAAGCTCGATCAGGGCTTGTCATTAATATCGGCTCGATCCTTGGCCGTGTGACGCTACCGTTCTTTGCATTGTATGGAGCATCCAAGCACGCCGTAGAAGCTCTCACGGAGGGTTATCGCTACGAGGTGTCGCAGAACGGAATCGATGTAGTACTCGTTCAGCCCGGCCCGTATCCGACAAAGCTTTACACCTCGATCCAACGACCGGCCGACACCGCTCGGGCGGTCAGTTACGGTGAGGTGGCTACTCTGCCGGCAGCTTTCGAGGAATACCTGGGAGGAGTATTTGCCTCAGCAGAAGCGCCCGATCCGCATGAAGTGGCCATTGCAATCGCGGAATTGATCAACAAGCCAAGCGGGCAGCGTGCCGCTCGCGTCGTTGTCGGCCTCGATTTTGGCGCTACAGCGGCTAACATCGCCATTGCGCCGATTCAGGCACAGCTCGTTGCAGCCATTGGTATGAGTCAGCTCGATAAGGCAAAGACGACCGTCTGATCTTGTTACGGTGCCCGTTGAATTCTCAGTCAATCGGAGTCTGTGGATTCGCGGGCCGTTCTTCGCGAGTGTTTCGACGGTGCGCGACGAGACCGAAAGTCAGTAGGGCACCCGCATTGATCGTTTGGTAACTCTGCATTGCTGCGAAACGGCAGAGCTCATAAAATAGGACGAAATGTTCGTATATCAGCCAAAAATAAGGAATGCGTATCAACTTGACATAAGTAAAGTTATCAACGTTGTGTGTGTCAGAGCTTTTTAGAAATGTCCGGTTCTGGCTCATTGGAAATGTCCGGTTTTCCAACTCCGGGCTAGCTGTGGCGCATGCTGCGGCATCACAGCCAGCCCGGAGCCCGACCATGAACGGACGTGGATTCATCACGATCAGCATGCATGAGCTCGAGCGCGTGAAGGTCATTGAGGCGGTCGTCCAGCATCGACTGACGACCGTACGGGCGGCTGAACGTCTGCAACTGTGTGAGCGTCAGGTCAGACGGCTGGTGCGACGCTACGAGTCCGCTGGACCGGCCGGGCTCGTGTCGGCGCGGCGTGGACAGCCCAGTAATCGTGAACTGCCGGTTGATCTGCGGGCGCGAGCCATGGCGCTGGTGCGTGAGCGCTACACGGATTTTGGGCCGACGCTGGCGTGCGAGAAGCTATGCGAGTGTCATGGGCTCGTGCTCGCCAAGGAAACCGTGCGGCGCTGGATGCGTGAGGCCGGGTTGTGGATTCCACGCAAACAGCGGCCACCGAAGCTGCATCAGCCGAGAAACCGTCGTGCATGTCTGGGCGAGCTGGTGCAGATCGACGGCAGCGATCATCGCTGGTTCGAGGACCGCGCACCGGCCTGTACGCTGCTGGTGTTCATCGACGATGCGACGGGCCGGTTGATGGTGCTGCACTTCACCGCGACCGAATCGACCTTCAGCTATTTCGAGGCGATACGCGCGTACCTTGAGCAGCATGGCAAGCCGGTCGCGCTTTACAGCGACAAGGCCAGCGTGTTTCACTGCAACAGCCATTCGGTTACGCCTGGCAAGGGCGTGACGCAGTTTGGCAGGGCGCTGTATGAGCTGAATGTAGATACGTTCTGCGCCAACAGCAGTCAGGCGAAGGGCCGTGTCGAGAGGGCCAACCTGACGTTGCAGGATCGTCTGGTGAAGGAACTGCGGCTACGCGGCATCAGCACGAAGGAAGCTGCCAATGCTTACGCGCCCCACTTCATCGCTGACTTTAACGGCCGGTTTGGCAAGGTGCCGCGCAGCACGTTCGATGCACACCGGCCGCTGCGGGCGGATGACGATCTTGATCTGATCCTGACGGTTCGTGTGCCGCGGCGCGTGTCGAAAGTGTTGACGGTGCAATACGACCGTGTGATCTATCTGCTTGAAGATACGCCAGCGAACCGCAGCCTGATTCACGGGTATCTGGATGTGTTCGAGTATCCGGACGGACGTATCGAAATCCGGGTGAATGGTGCTGCCCTGCCCTATGTGCCTTATGACAGGCTCTCGGAGATCGATCAGGCTGCAGTGGTCGATAACAAGCGGCTTGGACACACGTTACAGATGGCGCAGTTGATCCAGGCGCAGCGCGATGACAGGCGGGCGTCGGGAGCTCCATCAAGGACCAATCAGGGTGAGGCTCCACGGTCGAAGGAGCGCAAGGTGGGTACCCGCAAGCAGCGCGAGTTGACCCGGGAGCAGTTGAATGAAGCGATTCTTGGAACTGCCGGAGCGCGGGTTGGCTCGGTGCTTAAAAGCCCTCTAACATAAAGATTTCTGAACCACAAAATCGGACATTTCTAAAAAGTCCAAACCCGGACATTTCAATCTGGCCTCGACATTGGTTGTTAGTCCAAAGCTGTAATGTCGTACGTGGGGCGACGATGTGTTTTCCCGAAACAGGGAACTCGGGCATCAGTCGACACACCCTCACGCAGCCACTACCCGTTCACTTAAGAACCGCCAGCCGAGAAATATCCAGTGCACCGACCGGGCAGCCATCGGCCCAGAACGCCTCTGGCCGGCGGTCCGTTACATGCACTGATAATCGGATGACAACATCGCAGCCTGCGGCCTGCCACGTTTCCTTGATCGAGATCGCGCAACACAGAGCGCACGTACGCCGAGAACGTCTTACCGGGCGCAGTCAGCGCGACGCCGCGCGGCTGTCGCACAAAGAGCGCAAGTCCGAGTTCATGTTCCAGTTCCTGAATCTGCTGGGACAGCGGCGGCTGCGAGGTATGCTGCCGCGCGGCGGCGCGCGTCAACTGGCCCTCTTCGGCGATGGCCAGAAATAGCGCAGGTGCCTGAGGTGCATGGCCGAACAATCCCTCCGCGCTATATGTGAAAAATATGGCAACTGCGGCTGACATGTATTTTACATTGGCCGCGTCAGCACGTAATCTGCATGTAAAAGCAGCACACACAAGGAGACATATGCAATCCGTCCTTCATGGCGTCATGCCCTGCGCCGGCGCGAAACCCTTAAGCCCGTCCCATGTGCGGCGCGCGGTGCTCGCATCTGGCAACGGCAACGGCAACGGCCTCGAGTGTACTTCGACGCGTTACGGCCGCAGCCTGATGGCACGGCGCGCGAGATGGACGGCGCAACATGTCCCGGCTTCAACGAGTGGAAGTAAGCATCGACAAGCTGCCTTGCTATGCGCAGGCAGTCGATCCACATGCGCTCGAACAACGTTACATGGATCACGACGTGAGCTATCTGCCCGGCACGCTCGGCAACGATCCGCAGCATCCGGCGCTCGATCGCTCGTGCGCAGCGCTGGCGCAAGGTCCGCAGCGGCTTGCGCGTGGCCGCGCGTATTACGCGTATCTGCGCGCGCGGCATCCGCAGATGCGGTATCGGTTGCACGAAGTGCCGGGCGCGGCGCATGGCGGTGACGCGATGTTCGTGTCGGAAGAAAGCGTGCGCGTACTGTTCGGCGCGCAGGCGCGGCTCGTGGAGAGCGCAGCATCCGGCGCGAATGCGAATGCGAATGGGCGGCGCGAACGAATAGCACCGCCATTTGACAGGCGCCGGGCCTCGATCCGGCGCACGAAAATCAGTCCATCACGAAAGGAGACGACGATGACCGACAGACCGCTGGGGTGGGCGCTCGCCCTCTGTTTTTGCATCAGCGCATGTGGCGGGAATGGAGGTTCCGCGCCATCGGCAACATCGACACCCTCGACACCCTCGCCCCCCGCCACTCAGCCGACGGCAGCGGCACAGTGCTCCGCGCTGAGCGGCATGTCGATCCCTGCATCTTCGATCGGCGAGCCGACGAGTGGCGCGAGCGTCGCGAGCGCGACGCTCGTCGAAACGGGCGGCGAATACTGTCAGGTCAACGGCGCGATTGCGCCCGTCGATCCGACGGCGCCACCCATCAACTTTCAGGTGAACCTGCCGACCAACTGGAATCACAAGGCGCTGCACTACGGCGGTGGCGGCTTCGACGGCACGCTCATTACGGGCGTCGATCCCCTCGACATGGCGCCGACGGGCACGGCGACGCCGCTCGCCAGCGGCTACGCAACCTTCGGCGACGATTCGGGCCATCAGAGTTCAAGCATCACCGACGGCAAGTTCGCGGCCAACGACGAATCGCTCGCCAACTACGGCGGCCTGAGCCTGAAGAAAACGCATGACGTTGCGATGGTGCTGATCAAACAGCGCTACGCGAGCGCGCCTGCCAAAACCTATTTCTTCGGCAGTTCGACGGGCGGCCGTGATGGCCTGAGCGAGGCGCAGCGCTGGCCCGCCGACTACGACGGCATCGTCGTCAACCGGCCGGCGCTGAACTACACGGGGCTGCGCCTGAGCAATGTCGTGCTCGGCCGCGCGCTCTATCTGAACAACGGCGCGGGATGGCTCGACGTCGCGAAAACGGTGATGCTGCAAAACGCCATCATGAACGCGTGCGATACGCTCGATGGCGTCGCGGACGGCATCATTTCGAATGTTGCCGCATGCAAGGCGCAGTCGGCGACGGTGCTGGCGTCGGTGCGCTGTGCGGGCGGCGCCGATACGGGGGATACGTGTCTCTCGGATGCGCAGATCGCGACCGTGCAGACCATCGCTGCGCCGTTGCAATTGCCGTATCCGATCGCGAACGGCGTGACGACTTACGCGGGCTATAACATCCTCGCAGGCTCGGTATTCGCGGGACCGTACACCACGCGCAATTTCGGCAAGTCGAAAACGCCGGCGAATCCGGCGGGCAAGAACGACGCGAACCAGTGGGTGACGGGCGATCAGTGGGTGAAGTATTTCATCACGCGCGTATCGACGTTCGATTCGTTGACGTTCGATCCGTTGAATCCCGGCGCGTATCAGTCGCGTGTGCAAGCGGTGTCGGCGCTGACGGATGCGACGAGCACCGACCTGAGCGCATTCCTCGCGCGAGGCGGCAAACTCATCATGACGCACGGTCTCGCCGACGAAATCGTCAGCACCGATTCGAGCACGGACTACTACAACGGGCTCGTGCAACGCTTTGGCCAGAGTACCGTCGATGGCTTCGTGCGCTTCTATCTGATGCCGGGTGTCGGACACGGAACGGGGCCGTTTCATCCCGCGATCGATTCGCTGTCGGCGCTGGATCAGTGGGTGCAGAGCGGCGTCGCGCCGGAGACGCTGTCGATGAGCGACCTCAACACGGCGACGCTGGGGCGCACGCGTCCGCTTTGCCGCTATCCATTGTGGCCGCGCTACACGGGCGGCGACGTAAATGCGGCGTCGAGCTACGCGTGCGGGAACACGTGATGGACTGTCCGTAGTGCACAGGCAAGACGCCGGTTTGCACACGGACAAGTCGGATGGCGGGTCAAAAACGATACTGCAGCCCTCAGAGCGAATATGCGAGGTTTCCGAGTCCATACCCGATCCGAGGCCTGCCCGTGCGCGCCGGCCCTATGTGCTCATCTCCGCGTTCCTCGGAACGGCCATTGAACAGTACGATTTCCTGTCGTACGGCACCGCGTCGGCGCTCGTTTTCAACCAGCTATTTTTCCCGTACCTCGATCCGCTCGGCACGATTGCGTCGCTCGGCACCTATGTCGTGGGGTATGTTGCGCGCGGCGCAGGCGCGCTGATCTGCGGGCACTTCGGTGACCGCATCGGCCGCAAGATGCTGCTGATGGTGACGCTCCTGGTCATGAGCATCGCGTCGACGCTGGCCGGTTGCCTGCCGACATACGCGTCGATCGGCACCTGGGCGCTCATTCTGCTGACGACGCTGCGCGTGCTGCAGGGCTTTGCGATCGGCGCCGAGCAGAGCGGGGCGATCGTGCTGGGTATCGAGAGCGCGCCTGCGCCTCGGCGCGGACTCTATGGAAGCTGGAGCGATTCGGGCAGTTACGGCGACGTGCCGCTATCGACGGGCGCGTTGCCGCTGACTTCGCTTTTACCCGAACCTGCGTTTCTCTCGTGGGGGTGGCGCGTATCGATGTGCTTCGCGCCCACGCTGACGCACCGATCGCGCTCCACCCGGGCTGACGGCGTGCTGTTCATCGCCACGGCGACAGGCGAACCCGTGATGCCTGTGACGCTCAGGCAGTGCGTCCGGGCTGCCGTGCGTGCTGTCGGCGCGGCGGCCGACGACGAAAGCCCTCGCCCCTTCGCGGCACGTACGGTCGCCGGCATCTGATCGAAGGCAAGACCAAAAAACAGGTGAGCAAGCTGCTGATCTGTCCAGCCACCGGACGGTCACCCGGTTGCACGAAGCCATCCCTGTCACCGATAACACAAGCGCAGCCAACGGATTAGCAACGCTTCCATTAGGGACGGTCTGCACCCGCTAGCAAATGAACAACGACAAGAGACCTGGTCACGTCTGCCAAGCCGTCGGCACCGATTGCACCTTTTGGTTTAAACCGCCGCATTGGCGTTGCTCCAGGCCCAAGACGATGGATGTCCCGGTCCGGGAACCAAACCCGGCCTATCTGAAAGTCAGATACCCGCGCGATCGCTTATTCTCTCGCTGGCCATTTAATGGACGTGAAAGACTGCGTTGAAAATCAGCGCCATCACCAGCCCGACCACGGCCACGATCGATTGCACCACCGATATCGTCTTGGTGGCTTCGCCCATCGTCATGCCGAACGACTCCTTGACCATCCAGAAGCCGGCATGATTCGCATAGTTGAAGAACAGCGAACCGCAGCCGATGGACAAGGCCAGTAACGGCAGGTTGAGGCTCGGATCGGCACCGGCCAGCGGAGCCAGCAAACCTGCCGCGCCGACGATGCCCACCGTGGCCGATCCGGTGGAGACGGACAGCAACATAGCGATCAGCCATCCAAGAATCAGCGGCGGGAAGGCGATATGCTGCGTCAGATGCACGATCGCTTCGCCTACTTTCGCACTAGTCAGCATCTCCTGGAATGCGCCGCCTCCAGCGATGATCATGATGATAGAGGCAATCGGCTTGAGACTGTTGCCGAGCGCGTGGCGCAGCTTCTCGGCATCGCCCCCGCGGGAGAGTACCAACGCCACGACAGCGAACAGCACGCCGAGCAGCATGGCGATCAGCGGATTGCCGAGGAAGCTCGCCACATGCAGCATCCGTGCGTCCTTCGGCAAAATCATTTCCGCAATGGCATGAACCAGCATCAGAATGGCGGGCAGCAAAGCCGCCAGCACGCCGAGACTGACGCTCGGCCGCCGGCTATCGCCGGATTGTTCGACGACGGTGAACTGGTCGAGCAACGCCTGATCGGGCTTCGTGCTCATGCGCGGCGAAATGAATGCGCCATAGAGCGGGCCACCCAGAATCATCGCCGGAATGGCCGCGACGAAGCCGTACAACATGGTCGGACCCACCGACGTTTTGAGCGTGGCAATCGCAGTCAAGGGTCCGGGATGAGGCGGCACCATGCCGTGCATCGCAGCAAGCGCAGAAATCACGGGCACGCCGACATACACATAAGCCGAGCCCTTGAAGCGTGTGTGACTTTCCAGCTTGCGGGCAACGCTGAAAATTAGCGGAAGCATGACGACCAGCCCTACTTCGAAGAACATCGGAATACCGACGACGAACGCCACCACCGTCATCGCCCACGGAATCATCCGGTCCGAAGCGCGCTTCAGAATGGCCTCGGCAATCTGCTCGGTGATACCCGCATCCGCGAGGATCTTGCCGAGCATCGCACCGAGCGCGATGACGACGCCCACCGCGCCCAATGTTTTGCCTGCGCCGTTTATCAGGTGCTTGACGATGCTCCCCGGCTCCATGCCGGTCGCGAATCCCACGCCAACGGAAACGACTAGCAAAGCGAGAAGCGGATGCATCTTGATGCGCGAGACGATGAGCGCGACGAGCACCAAAACGCTGACTAGCGCGGTCAGCAACAAATCAATATCTAGACTGGTCATGGAATGTATCTTTGGTTTGAAGTGCCTGGCCGAGCATATTTGTCAATCAACCTCGTTGGGCAAGGAAAGCACGGTTCGGTGGGCTTCAGTTGCCATCGCGATTTGATCAACGAGTTCCCGCTTGCTTATCGAACATATAGAAGCTCGCAGGAGTCTGCGCGAACACAATGCTGCGCTCGTTCTCGTCTGGAAGCAGCGCACGCAACAGCTCCAGCGATCTCGTGAACTGCTCCGCTGTCTCATACTGCGTATGCGGCCAGTCGCTGCCCCACATGAGGCGCTGCACGCCGAAAGCTTCCTTCAAAAGATGGAATGCGTGACGCGTCCCATCGTCACTCGTGCCGCTGCCCGTCCAGTTCCGATATGCGCCGGACACTTTGACCCACACCCGCTTCGTTCGCGCCAGTTCGAGTAGATGACGAAAGCCCGGGTCATTCGCACCGAGGGCAGGATCGGGCCTGCCGAAATGATCGACAACGACGTTCACCTGCGCCTCCAGAAGCGGCGCGACGATGCGCTGCAGTCTTGCCGCTTGCGCGTGAACCTCGACGTGCCATCCAAATTCACGAACATGAGCGAGCGTGCGCGCGCTCAGCCAATGATCGAGCGGCTGATCGGCATGTCCGATCAGGTTCAGCCGGATTCCCACGACGCCCGCATCGAACATGTCGGCCAGCGTAGCTGGCTCGCAATCGCGCGCGATCACGGCCACGCCGCGCAGTCTGTCGGGCGCGCTTCGCAAGGCATCGAGCAGATAGCCGCAGTTGGTGCCAAGAAAGCTGGGCTGCACGAGGACGCCGCGTGCGATCCCGTGCGCGTCGAGCTGCGCGAAGTACGCATCCAGCGGTGCGTCGTAATCCGGCGCATAGCGGCGGTGCTCGGCGAGCGGAAGACCGCGAATGAACACATGCGCGTGCGTATCGATCGAGGCGATCTCGCGGTTCGCGCCTGTTAGCGTCGCAGAAAGCACGAATGTTTCTCCATCAATGTTCTCGCCTTTATGCAAGTTATGCGCATCGTTAATGCCTTTGAGCGTGAGCGATCGGGCGGGCGTCGTCTGTGTGTGGAGCCGCATCGCCGAGCACGCGCCCTCTCGTCTCCGGCAGCATCAGCACGGACAATACGACGATCGCGTAAGCCAGCCCCGCATCAATGCCGATGGCCGATCCGAGCGACATCTTCGCGGACATGTGCCCTACCAGCACGGGGAATCCCGCGGATACGACGCGGCCGAAGTTGTAACAGAAGCCGACACCCGTGCCGCGCATCCCGCGTGGATACAACTCGTTGAACAACGCGCCCATGCTTGCCGGAATGCCCGCCGCAAAGAAGCCGAGCGGAAAGCCGAAGAACAGCATGGCGGTGTTACCGAGCGGAAGAAACACATACGCGACCACCGTGATGACGCAGCAGATCGCGAACGTGAGGATGGTTTTCCGACGCCCGATGCGGTCCAGCAATTGCGCACTCACGAGACATCCGCAAAAGAACGCGACGATTACCACGGCGAGATATCCGCCCGTGCCAAGCACGGAAAGATGACGCTCGCTTTTGAGGAATGTCGGCAGCCAGGTCATGAGCGCGTAATAGCCGCCATGTGCGCCGACGCCAAGCAGGGCACCAATCAACGTCATACGGAGCATGCCTGCCGAAAAGATGCCGGCAACCACGCCCGGTGTCCCCTCGTTTCCATGCACTCGCGCGTCGCGGGCCGAATGCACGGGCGCGCCCGGTTCCTGCACTCCGCGTCGAACGTAGAGGATCAAAAGCGCCGGAACGATGCCGATCGCAAACATCGCGCGCCATGCCGTCGCCGCGGGCATCAGCGAAAACATCAGCGCATAGAGCAGCACGGCCGCGCCCCAACCGACGGACCATGCGCTCTGCACGCTGCCCATTGCCTTGCCGCGATGCTCGTTGCGGATGGTTTCGGCCATCAGCACGGCGCCTGCCGCCCATTCGCCGCCGAAGCCGAAACCCTGCAATGTCTTCAGCACGAGAAACTGCGGATAGTTCTGTGCGAACGCACACAGGAAAGTAAAAACGGAAAAGAACGCGACCGTCCATTGCAGTGTCTTGACGCGTCCGAGACGGTCCGACAGCATGCCCGCGATCAATCCACCCAGCGCCGACGCAACCAGCGTGACGCCGCTTACAAGTCCGGCTTGCGTGCGGCTGATCGACCATTCGGTAATGATCGCCGGGATGACGAGGCTGAACATCTGCACGTCGAGCGAATCGAGCGCCCAGCCGCCGAAGCACGCCCAGAACGTCCGACGCTCATTGCCCGATATTTCCCTGAACCAACTGAACATGCCGTCTCCCATCGCCGTTCCGTGTTCGGACGACGTGTTTGCGCTAGCGCTCGATGGCTAGCGGATCTCTGCTTGATAAATGAATTCGCTGGCGGGACCGCGCGAACGGCGCCATTCAAGCGGCTGCCGATCGTAGCCGTATGCAAGACGCTCGATGACGACCGCAGGTGTGCCCGGTTCGATATTCAACAGCTTCGCATGCCGCGAGCCGATGGCTTCGACGGTCAGCGTTTCTGTAGCGGACGCCACGATCTGATTACACTGCGCCTCGTAGACCGGGTAAAGCAGGTCCCCGACCTCGCTAAGGTCCATCGTCGCGAACGCCGCAAAACGTGCGTAAGGCAGCCAGATCTCTTCCGCGAGCAGCGGCACGCCGTCGATCAACCGCACACGCGACATCTGGATCACGCGTGCATTGCGCGATACCTCCAGTCGCGCGGCCACCGTCGAAGGCGCGTTGATGACGTCGCGGCGCAGAATCCGGCTTTCGGGAATACGCCGTTCGCCTTGCCGTGTCTGGAAGCGGAAGAAGCGAAAAAGCGAGCCGTCAAAGTTCGCGCGGCGTACGAACGTTCCCCTTCCCTGGAAACGCTCGAGCAAGCCTTCGGCGACGAGCAGATCCACGGCCTTTCGCACCGTGCCAACGGCAATGCCGTAGCTTTGAGAAAGAGCTTGCTCGGTAGGGATCGCTTCGCCCGGGCGCCAGTCACGAGCCGCGATTAACGCGACCATTTCGTCCCGCAAGCGCTGATAACGTGGCAACCGGCCGTCGCTTTGCAAAATCGTCTCCGTTCAAATTCATACATATGATTACATGTTTCGTCTCTGAATGAACCCGGGGATAACCCTGCCGGCTGCAGCGGCGGACAATCCAGTACCGGAAAGGCAGAAGTCTCGTATGGCGTACGATCCCTGCGGCTCGTATGTCTTCACGCGATCTGGACGTGCTTTGACCGAAGAGGCTCGTCGTTTCGCCACACTGCGCACTTTCGCTGACAACCAGGCAGGAGGCTACACATTGACCGCGTGGTGGCGATGGAGACTTTCATCACTGTTGTCGATGCGAGCTCGTTTTCCGCCGCGGCCCGCCGGTTAAAGCTGGGCCAACCGGCCGTCTCGAAGACAGTCGCGCAACTGGAGGAACGTCTGGGTGCCCGTTTGCTATTGAGATCGACACGTGGCCTTGCGCCGACCGATGCCGGTCAACGGTTCTACGATCACGCACTCAGAGCCATTGATGAGCCAGAACGGGCCGAACAGGCGGTACGTGAATCGTCGGAAGGCTTGTCCGGTCGACTGCGCATCGGCGCAGCCGTCACCTTCGCCCGACTACATGTCTTGCCGGCACCTTGACCGCCGCCGTTGCGCTGCAGTTCACGGCTGATCGTGGTAGGAACGCGTCCCGACCTCGGCGCAATAGACCGAATCGACAATTGGGCACTCATTCGCAAAGAATGACAGCCCGCCGTACCGATCCAACACCGCTGCGATCCCCAATGATCGCTCGCTGAGTGGTAATCGCCAACCAAAGCTCAGTCCGACTCACCCGGCGGCGTGTTCGGATGAGCTTTCACGCTATCTTTGAACGCCTTTACCATTTTCAGCATCGGACCCAGCACCCACGTATTACGGACGAGAACGTCGGTTTCCTCTTTCGGGTCCTGAATGAGATGAAACAGATAGGGCGACTCCAGTCTGTTTGCACCCGCGTTGACGTACGGCTCCCAGACGAAGTGCAGCTTCCAGTCTCGCCACTTGACGGCGCGAAGTTCGTCTTTAATGTAGAAGAGGAATCCGTCGCGGTTCGATACTGCCTTCGCGCCCGTCAAGAAATCGAGTTGCGAGACGCCGTCGATCGGCCGGTCCTCCGGCACCTTGCCGCCGATCACTTCGGCAATCGTCGGCATGAGATCGACGACGTGCACGATCTGATTGTTCACATCGACGGGGATTCTGCCCGGCCAGCGCGCGATAAAGGGTACACGCAGGCTGCCCTCCATCGCGGTGTGGTATGTGCCTGTCCAGGGACCGGCCGTGCCCCGATACGGCGCGCGAAATTCTGGGCCGTTGTCGCTGCAGAAAATGAAAAGAGTGTCTTCGGCGAGGCCCAGTGCGTCAATTTCATCGATGATCTGGCCGACGCGAAAGTCCATTTCCGCCAGCGAATCAGCCAATTCGCCCATGCCGGTGGATCCATCGAAATCCTTGTGTGGCAAGGTTGGAAAGTGCAGATGAACCAGCGGCAAGTAGAGGAAAAATGGCTTCGACGCGCGCGCGTTGCGCGCCATGAACGATTTCGATTTCTCTATGAGTTCTTCGTCGATGGTGCGTCGTGTCTCGAGATCGTACGCTTTCACGTTTATTGAAGGCTCACCTTTTTTCCCGGCCATGATGGACGGGATATCGGCGACTTCCGGGTCGAAACCGATCGACGTCGTGAACTGCGTCTCGTCAGTCGTGCGTGGAATGCCGTACCACTCGTCAAAACCCCGGTCCGTCGGATAACGTCCCTCCACGTCGCCAAGGTGCCATTTACCGAAATGCGCAGTCGCGTAGCCGGCATCCGAGGCCATCTCGGCAAGCGTCCATTCGGTGCGCTTCAAGCCTTGCGGCAGCCCAGGCGGAACGGACTGGAACGCACCCGTGCGAATAGGGTGCCGTCCAGTCATGAGGGCGCTGCGCGTCGGGACGCAATCGCTTTCCACGTTGTAGTTGAGCAGGCGCATGCCGCTCTCGGCGAGCGCGTCGATGCGGGGCGTCGCGGCGCCACGCATCAGCTTGCCGCCCCCGTAGCATCCCAACTCGCCCCACCCAAGGTTGTCGGCGACGATCAATACGATGTTCGGTGTGTTACCCATGTCTGAATTCACCCATCCGGTCCATTAATCTGCGGGCTGGTGATTGCCGAACTTGCGCAGGCAAACCAGCAAACAGAGGATGCTGATACAAGCAGCGGTCGCGACGTAAGCAGCAGGAACGAGCTTGCTGTGAGTCGTGCTGACCGCCCATGTGATGATTAATGGCGCGAATCCGCCGAAGGTGGCGACTGCGAGATTATGGGTAAGCGCAAGACCTGTCGTCCGCACCCGACTCGGGAACAATTCGCTGAGAACAGCCGGCATTGGACCCTGGTACGCACTGATGGCAAGACCGAGCAACGCGCATGCGACAACGAAAGTCGACGGCACTGGCCTCGCAATCAGCCATGCGAAGGATGGAACGACCACGACGCCCACACCGAGCGCCGAGAATAGAAGCACCCGCAGGCGTCCCCACCGGTCTGCGACCGCACCCGCCAACGGGCAGGCAAGTATCTGCACTGCGCCCATCAGAAGGGTTCCTGCAAAGGCGACCGAAGGATTCAGACCCAGTTGTTTGATTGCAAAGGTCGGCATATACAACACAATCACGTAGGACGAAGCTGTCACGAGAACGTAAATCCCGATCGCCAGCAACAGGCGGATCTTGTTGTCGGAGAACGTTTCCTTAACCGGGCTGCCGGCATGCGCATCGTGCGTGAAGACGGGAGTCTCATCGACATGCCGCCGGATATACCAGGCAATCGGAATAATCAGCAAGCCGAAGATGAACGGCATCCGCCATCCCCAGCCAGACAATTGTTCGGGCGTCAGATAGCGGGTGAGCAGGGTTCCGAAAAGCGACGCCAGAACCGCGGTGCCGCCTTGGGCCGCCATCTGGAAGCTTGCATAGAAGCCACGCCGCCTGCGGGGTGAATGCTCGACGAGAAAGCTGGTCGATGCACCGAATTCGCCGCCGGCGGAGATGCCCTGAACCAGGCGGCCCGCGACCACGATGATCGGCGCAGAGATCCCGATGGTCGCATAAGTGGGCGTCGCGGCGATCATCACCGTGCCGAGTGCCATCAGCGCAATACTCAGTGTGAGCCCTTTCTTGCGGCCGTGGCGATCGGAATAGGAGCCGAGCAGCAGCGCGCCGAGCGGCCGCATCAGATACGAACCGCCGAAAGTCCCCAGCGCGACCAGCAGCGACGTCAGTTCGTGCTGCGACGGAAAGAACAGTTTCGCGATCACGACCGCGAAAAAGCCGTAGACGACCAGGTCGAACCATTCGAGGGCCGTGCCGATAGTCGCGGCTGCTACGACCATGCGCAGACGTCGCCGCGACGCAGGGCAGGCCTGTGCGCCCTCGTACGCCAAGTTTGCTGTTTCCATGACCTGTCCGTCTTCGCCGTGAGAAGTATCGGAGCAGTATTGACAGTGAAAATTGACAAGGCAAGCATGCTGCTTTCACCTTCAATAACCATTGGTTATCGTGAACCTGGACGACCTGACGTATTTTCTGGCGATTGCCAAGACCGGACTCCTGCATCGTGCCGCGCTCAAGGTGGGGATCAGTCAGCCCGCTCTTACCAAGGCAGTGCGCCGACTGGAAGCGGAACTGGGTGTTCCGCTGTTCGAGCGATCGCCGAAAGGTATGCAGTTGACACGCTACGGTGCCGAGTTCGAGCGCAATGCCGTGAATCTGCGCGCGGCCTACGAAGACACGCTGTGCAAGATTGCCGAACTGCATTCCGGCGACCTTGCGAAGGTCAGGGTCGGCGCGACGCCGGCGACAGAGCCGCTAGTCAATCGCACGTTTCTCGCATTGCTCAAGCGCCGCCCTGCTCTGCGGCTGGATCTGAACGTTCAGCTGTCGGATGCACTCATGCAGGCGCTGCTGGACGGGGATATCGATCTTGCTGTCGCCCCCATGCCTGTCGAACTGCCAGAAGATCTCGTGGCCCTCAGGCTATTGAGAGAATCCATCGAAATCGTCTGCCGAAGCGGCCATCCGCTGAGCACGCTGGAAAAGCCCGCATCGCCGCAACAGTTGTCCCGCTATACATGGGTACTTCCCGCGCAAAGCATATCGGCAAGACAGCAGATCGATGCTTATTTCGCGCGATACCGTGTCGAGGGGCCGGTTGTTCAGGTACAGAGCAACTATAGTTCGCCAGTTGGCGTTTTCTCACTCATCGCGAGCACGGATATGTTGGGCATATGCAGTACCCAACACCGCCCCGTTGCGGAACAGTACCGATTGCAGGGCGTGCCGGCGAGCCGTGCCGACTGGCCTCGCGACATTGCCTGCCTTGCGCGGAAGGCCGGATCGCTTTCGCCCCTGACGTCGACCTTTAGAGAGCAATTGCTCGAGGAGGTTGCCAACATCGACACCAAGCCGAAGCGGGCAAAGAACATCTGAACGCGTCGCCGGCGCTTTCATTCTTTCGCGGGTGAGCGCGCGAAGACGTCACGCTGAGGCGTGCAAGAATGATCGGATTGGCCGGAATGCGGAAACGTCCGCGTGGCCGGCGGCTGGTATTTCTCAGACTCCGTTCGCTGCATCCTCGAATGCTCGCCTGGCTGAATCGCGACAGCCCGTCCAGGTGTTTCGACCTGCGAAACTGCTCACGCGCTCCGTTTGGCGCGGGCTCAGGCTGTGCGACCATGATTCACCACTTGCCTTCGACGGAGGTTTTGCGTGAATCAGCCGCATGGGGCGCTGTCTTCTTCCCTTCCTTCTGTGTTTCGCGCGATCCGGGTGGCCGAGAGCGATGGCCGCGCAATGGGCGCGATCGTCGACACCACGCTCGACGCGCTCGATCCCGGCGATGTCGTGATCCGTACCGCTTACAGCGGCATCAACTACAAGGACGCGCTGGCGGTGACTGGCAGCGCGCCGATCATCCGCCGTCTGCCGTGCATCGCGGGGATCGAGGCGGTCGGCACCGTTGTGCACGCCGACGATACGAGCGTACGCGTCGGCGCGAACGTGATCGTGCACGGCTTCGGCCTCGGTGTGGATCACGACGGCGGCTTCGCGCCTTACGTGCGCGTGCCCGCCGCGTGGGTGATTCCACTGCCCGATTCTCTGACGCTGTTCGAGGCCGCGACGATTGGCGTGGCGGGCTGCACGGCAGCGCTCGCGATTCACCGGATGGAGCACAACGGTCTCGCGCCTGGGCAGGGGCCGGTGATCGTGACCGGCGCAACCGGGGGCGTTGCGAGTCTCGGCATCGCAATGCTCGCGGCGGCCGGCTACGAAGTCGCGGCGATCACCGGCAAGCGGGATGCCGAACCGTATCTGCGTGCGCTTGGCGCATCGACGGTGTTGCCGCGCAGCGACGTGGAAGCGGGCGGCAAACCGCTGCGGCGAGGCCAGTGGGCGGGCGCACTCGATTCGGTCGGCGGCGACACGCTCGCGTGGCTGCTGTCGACGATGCGCGACAACGCGCCGATTGCGGCGTTCGGCAACGCGGGCGGCGCGACGTTCGCGGGCAACGTGCTGCCGTTCATTCTGCGCGGCGTGCAACTGCTCGGCATCAACGCGAACAGTCCGATGCCGCTGCGCCGCGCAGTGTGGGCGCGTATCGCCAACGATCTGCGCCCACGCCATGTCGAGGCGATCGGCAAGGCGATCGCTTTCGACGACGTGCCGGCCGTGTGCGCGCGTCAGATGAAGGGCGACATTCGCGGCCGTTCCGTCGTCGATTTCTCTCGCTGACGGCGCACTTTTCATCGATCAATAAGGATTTGGAGACACACCATGAGCCGTCTTTTCAGCGAGCGTTTTCTGCTCGGCCTCGAACCCGACGAACGCGCGCTCGTCGATACCACCCGCCGCCTCGTGCGCGAGACGATCGGCCCGAACGCCGACGCCGTCGCGCAGGAAGACGTGTTCGCCGAGGACACGTTTCGTCTGCTGGTCGAGCATCGCATCATCGGCACGGCGTTTCCGCGCCGCCATGGCGGCAGCGATGCGCGTCAGCGTCTGCGGATTCGTCTCGTCGAGGAACTGGGGCGCGTGTGCAGCGCGGCGGCGTCGCTCGTGACCGGCGCGGATCTGTCGTGCCGGGCGATCGTCGCGGGTGCGTCGGACGCGCTTGCGGACCGGCTGCTGCCCGCGCTCTGCAACGGCTCGTTGCAAGCTGCATTCGCGCTGACGGAGCCGGGCGCGGGCTCCGATGTGCGCAATCTCGCGACGGTCGCCGTGCACGACGGCGCTGGCTATCGCGTGACGGGCAAGAAAAAGTTCATCACGCGCGCGAACGTCGCGGACTGGTATGTGGTGATCGCGCGCTGCCGCGATCCGCTCGACACTGCTGGCGCTGAGACCCCGGCACGCGCTGACGATCCATTCGTCGCCTTGCTCGTGCCGCGCGACGCAGAAGGCCTGTCGGTCAGCGAACCCAATGCGAAGCTCGGCTGGTTCGGCGTGCCGGTCGCCGAACTGCGTTTCGACAACGTACGCGTCGAAGCGCCGATGCGTCTCGGCGAGGAAGGCGAAGGCTTCGCGCTTGCGCAGGACGCGCTGGTGCGCGCCCGTCTCGGCCACGCGTCGATGGCGCTCGGCCGCGCGATGGGCGCACTCGAAATCGCCGCGACCTATGGCGGCGAGCGCAACGTCTTCGGCAAGGCGCTCGGCGCGCATCAGGGCGTGCAATGGATGCTCGCCGACGCGTTCACGCAGATCGAAGCCGCCCGCACGCTGGTGGACGCGGCCGCGCAAAGCTACGACCGCGACGATGCCGACGCCGCCGTGCAGGCGTCGATGGCGAAGATGTTCGCCACCGATCTCGGCATGAAGGTTTGTACCGACGCGCTGCAACTGACCGGCGGACGCGGTTATCTGAAGTCGTTTCCGCTGGAGCGCTTCTTTCGCGATGCGAAGCTCAACCAGATCGGCGAAGGATCGAGCGAAGTGCATCGCACGGTGATCGGCCGCGACATCGTGCGGCGAATGGGCGACGCGCAGATGGAACGGCATCCGTGTCTGCCCGAAGGCATGCTGACAACGGATTTCTGATTCTTTTAACGAGAGCGGGCAGATGAAGCGTGCGTCCATGACGCGCGCTTCACTCGCTCAAATCACCCCTTCCTCGCGCAGCTTCGCGAGCGTCGCCAAATCGAGCCCGAGTTCGCCATAGACGTCCGCGTTGTGTTCGCCGACTGCCGGACCGCTGCGCGGCGGCGGCATCGTGCGGCCCCGCACGCGCGGCACGATGCACGGCGCCGGCACGCTGCCGAGGTCCGGGTCGGGCAAACGGATGATCGCCTCGCGCGCCTGAAAATGCGGATCGGCGACGATATCCTCGATCGTGTAGATCTTCGTATGCGGCACGCCCGCTGCCGTGAGGCGCGCATCGAGCGTGTCGAACGGAATCTGCGCGAACGCTTCGGCGAGCAATGCGTCGAGCGTTTCGCCGTGCGCCACGCGACTCACGTTGTCGATAAAGCGCGGATCGTCCGCGAGCGCTTCCATGCCGAGCATCGCGCATAGCCGGCGGAAGATCGGTTGCGACGACGCGACCAGCGAAAACGACACGCCGTCGGCGCTCGCATACATGTTCGATGGCGCGGTATAAGTCGCGCGATTGCCGTGATGACCGCGCACCTGACCGAGCTGTTCGTGCTCCACCGCGAGTGGTTCGAGCATGCGAAATAGTGCTTCCGTGGCCGACAGATCGATCTCCACGCCGGGCGCATCCGGATCGGATCGCATCCGCACCATTTCCGCGGCGATCGCAAAGGCCGCGAAGGTGCCCGCCACCGTATCGCCGAGCGGGAAATTCATATGCAGCGGCATACGGCCCGCTTCGCCGCACAGATTCGTCAGACCGCTCATCGCCTCGAAGATGCGCGCAAAGCCGCCGTTCTGCCGGTACGGTCCGGTTTGCCCGAAACCCGTCAGACGCAAGACGACCAGACGCGGATTCGCCGCGTGCAGCGTCGCCATGTCGAGTCCCCATTCCTCCAGCTTGCCGGCACGAAAATTTTCCACCAGCACGTCGGCTCGCGCGACGAGCCGGAGCATCAGATCGCGTCCCGCCGGCTTGCGCACATCGAGCGTGATCCCGCGCTTGCCGCGATTCGTCACCTTCCAGTAAAGCGCGTGCTTGCCCTTGACCGGCTGCAGTGTGCGCAGTGCGTCGCTGCCGTCGGGCAATTCAATCTTGGTCACCCGCGCGCCCAGATCGGCGCATAGCGTGGTGCCGAACGGCCCGGCCACCACGGCGGACAGATCGAGAATGCGCACGCCGGCAAGCGGCCCTTGCGACGGTGAATCCTGCGTAGTCATGGCGTCTCCTGCTTGTGTTGTCGTCCCGGGATGCCGTCAAAGTAGGCGAGATCGGCCGCTGGGTTCAACTGGCATACCGCAGAGCGAAACACTATGCTGAATTCCTTGACCCTCCCGACCCGGAAAACGACCATGGTTTCGTCCAAGTCGAAGCGCACTTCCACATCACGATCCGACATGCAAACCGAACCCACCACGCCGGCAAGCCGCCGCAGCAAGCGTGAGCGCGCGGCGCCCAAAGCCGGGCTGGCCGCCGCTTCTCCTGCCGCCGCGAGGCGCCCACGCGCCGCATTGAAGGCGACAGTGCGTCCCGGCGAGCCGCTCCTCCCTGCTCCGCCCGATGACGATTCGACCGACCGCCAATTCGCGATCAACCTCGCGCGCGGTTTGCAGGTGTTGCGCGCCTTTACGCCGACCGAGCCGATGCTCGGCAATCGCGAACTCGCGGATCGCACCGGCCTGCCGAAAGCGACGATTTCGCGGCTCACGTACACGCTCACGTTGCTCGGCTACCTGAACCGCAGCGAGAAGTACCAGCGTTACCGGCTCGGGCCCGGCGTGCTGACACTCGGCTATCCGATGCTCGCCGCCATGCAGATTCGTCAGGTGGCGCGACCCTACATGGAGACGCTGGCGCGCGAAACGCGCTGCACCGTGAACCTCGGCATGCGCGACCGGCTGAACATCGTCTATGTGGATACGTGCCGTCCTGAGCGCGACAACAACGCGCATCCGGATATCGGCAGCACGCGCCCGCTGCTGTCGACGGCGCTGGGCCGCGCGTTGCTGATCGGCGGGAGTCTGAACGAACGCACGGCGGTGCTGAACCGCCTGCGTCTGTCCGATCCGGAGCGCTTTGCGCAGGACCTGCCGTTCTGGGAAGCCGATCTTGCGGCGTTCCCGCAGCGCGGCTTCACGCATAGCCGTGGCGACTGGATCAAGGACATTCACGCGGTGGCCGTGCCGGTGCGCCAGCCGCCGCACGAAGAAGGTATCGCGTTGAACTGCACGATCGTGAGCCGGCGTCTTGCTGACGACTGGCTCGAACGCAAGGTCGCGCCGCTGCTGCTCGAAACCGCGCTGCGCATCGAACGCGCGTGCGGCGTGATCGACGCGACGCCCTGAATACGGCGCTTTGGCGCCATGCATCGAACAGAAGAAGGAGACAAGATGATCCGCGATGCCGACACGCTCAACGCCCTGCTCACGCAGTTGTACCGCTTCGTGGTGGACGAATGCATTCCGCTCGAAGAACAGGTCGACCGCGACGATGCGCTGCCCGAGACGATCGTCGAACGCATGCGCGAGCTGGGTTGCTTCGGCCACAGCATTCCGTCGGAATACGGCGGCGCGGGCCTCACGACCGAGGAACTCGCGTGCGTAAACATGGTGGTGTCCCAATGTGCGCCGGCGTTTCGCGCGCGCTTCGGCGGCAATACCGGCATCGGCTCGGAAGCGTTGATTGCCGACGGCACCGAAGCGCAGAAGCGCCGCTATCTGCCGTCGCTTGCGAGCGGCGCGATGACCGGCGCGTTCGCCCTGACCGAACCGGGCGCCGGTTCCGATGCGATCGCGCTGGCGACGACCGCCGTGCGCGACGGCGATGACTACGTACTGAACGGCAGCAAGCGCTACATCACCAACGCGCCTATTGCCGACCTCTTTACCGTGTTCGCACGCACTGATCCCAACGAGCCTGGCGCGCGCGGCATCTCTGCGTTTCTGATCGAACGCGGCACGACGGGACTCGATACATCCCCCGCATACAGAATGATGGGCCAGCGTGGCTCGCCGGTCGGCGAAGTGCATCTGAAGGATTGCCGCGTGCATGCGTCCGCGCTGCTCGGTGGCGAGCCTGGAATGGGTTTTCGCAGTGCAATGAAAGCGCTGAACAAGCAACGGATCAATCTCGCGGGACTCTGCGTCGGACCGGCGATTCGCTTGCTCGACGAAATGCTGCTGCGTGCACGCGAGCGCGAACAGTTCGGCAAGCCGATTGCCGAATTCCAGCTCGTGCAGCAGCTAATTGCGCTCAGCAACACCGATATTCACGCGGCTCGCGCGCTGGTGCTCGACACGGCGCGCGCGCGAGATCGCGGCGAAGACGTGACGATGACCGCGTCGATGTGCAAGCTCTTCGCAACCGAAATGTGCGGACGAGTCGCCGATCGGGCGGTGCAGGTGTATGGCGGCGGCGGTTTCATCGCGGATAACGCGGTGGAGCGGCTCTTTCGCGACGTGCGGCTGTTCCGTCTCTATGAAGGCACGTCGCAGATTCACGAGTTGAACATCGCGAAGCTGACGCTGCGCGGCGAATCGCACGATGCGCGGCATCGGCAACTGCATCAGCCCCGATTGCAGACCGGCACGAGGAGCGCCGCATGACGCGCCTTACCGCTACCGCCATTTGCCGCGATCTCGGCGTGCGCTATCCGATTTTCGGCTTCTCGCATGAGCCGGACGTGGTCGTCGCGCTGGCCGAAGCAGGCGGCTTCGGCGTGCTCGGTCTGTCGCGCGAGATGCCGGAAGAGATTCCGCGCGTGATCGATGAAGTCGAAACGCGCCTCGCGGGCAAGCCCTACGGCATTGATCTGATGTTGCCCGCAAACGTACCGCAAGCCGCCGATCTAGCCAGCGTGCGCGAGCAGATTCCCCCCGCGCATCGCGCTTTTGTCGAGGGACTGCGGGCGCGCTTCGATCTGCGTGCGCCGACGCGTCCAAGTTTCTTTACGACGCAGGTGCGCAGCGAAGCGTTATTCGATGCGCAGATCGACGCGCTGCTTGGCTCCCGCGCGCGCGCCGTGGCGACCGCCATCGGGATCCGGCCCGAACTGATCGAGCGCGCCCGCGCGGCCGGCAAATACACGATCTCGCTCGTCGGCACCGCGCGGCACGCACACAAGGCGCTTGCGCTGGGCGTCGATGCGCTGGTCGCGCAAGGGTGCGACGCGGGCGGCCATACCGGCACCATCGGCACCTTCTCGCTGATTCCGCAGATCGTCGCGGTCGCGCGCGGCAAGCCGGTGCTTGCGGCGGGCGGCATCGGCACCGGCGCGCAAGTTGCGGCGTCGCTGGCAATGGGCGCGCAGGGCGCGTGGCTCGGCACGCTGTGGCTCGCCGCTGCGGAAAACCACACGCCGCCTTCGTTGCTGCAACGGCTGATCGCCGCGCAGAGCGCCGACACGATGATCTCTCGCGCGCACAGCGGCAAACCATGCCGCGTGGTGCGCAGCGCGTGGATCGACGCGTGGCACGAAGCGGGCGCGCCCGAGCCGTTGCCGATGCCGTTGCAGCAGGCGCTCACCGGCGCCGACTTCAGCGCGATGCACGAATACGACGACGCGAACCTGATTTACGAAGCCGCGGGTCAGAGCGTATTCGCGATCACCGAATCGACGACGATCGCCGCACAGATGGCAACGCTGGTCGACCAGGCGAACGCCGCATTCGACGCGCTCGCGCAGACGATGCAAGACACGTAGCAGCGGCTTTGCGTGGCCATAAACAAAACCAGCATGGAGACGACAGATGAATGACAAAGGATCGATCCGGGCATGGCTGATCGTCGCCATGCTGTTCCTGTTCATGGTGATCAATTTCGCGGACAAAGCGGTGCTCGGCCTTGCAGCCGTGCCGATGATGCACGACATGCATTTGTCGCCGCGCGACTTCGGGCTGGTCGGCAGCAGCTTCTTTCTGCTTTTCTCGCTGTCGGGCATTGGCTTCGGCTTTATCGCGAATCATGTGCAAAGCCGCTGGTTGCTCGCTGTGCTCGCCATCGTGTGGAGCGCCGTGCAGTTCCCGCTCGCCTCGGCGAGCGTCACGTTGCCGGTGCTGATCGCGTGCCGTGTGTTGCTCGGTCTCGGCGAAGGGCCCGCGTTTCCGCTTGCGCAGCACGCCTGCTACAAGTGGTTCGACAACGCGCATCGCAATGTGCCGAACACGATCGTGCAGCAAGGCTCCAGCGCCGGATTGATGCTGGCCGGGCCGATCCTGTCGTACATCATCGTGCGCTACGACTGGCATCATGCGTTCTTCGCGCTCGGCATCGTCGGCATCGTGTGGATGCTGGCGTGGCTCGTGATCGGCCGCGACGGCACGGTCGGCAGCACGAACGCAGCGGTCGATGAAGCCAATGCGGCGCAAGCCGTGAACGATGGCGGACCGTCGTTCCTCTACCGGCATCTGCTGCTGAACAAGACGTTTATTGGCGTGCTGGTCATCTACTTCGTCGAATACGCAGTGATCTCGCTCGCGTTCACGTGGTTTGCGGTGTATCTGCGACTCGGCCTCGGTTATTCGCCAATCGTCACCGGATGGCTGTTCTCCGGCATCGTCGGCTCGTTCATTCCACTGACGCTGGTGCTCGCGTGGTGGTCGCAACGCATGATCCGCAACGGCCACAGTTCACGGCTTGCGCGCGGTGTGCTGACGAGTGCATTCGCGATGCTTGGCGGCGTGATGTTCCTCGCGATTTCGGCGGACCTGACGCCGGCGGTGAAGGTCGTGTGTCTCGCGATCGGCGGCGCGATGAGTCAGCTCGTGTTCTCGTTCGGACCGTTGATGATCAGCGACATCGTGTCGGTCAGGCAACGCGGTGCGCTGCTCGGCATCAACAGTTCGATCGGCACGTTGGCGGGATTGATTGCACCGGCGCTGATGGGCGGCATCGTGCAGGCGAACCAGGGTGTGCCGGCGATCGGCTACGAGCACGGTTTTCTCGCGGTGGGCGGCATGCTGCTGGTGAGCGGCGCGCTCGGCTTGGTGCTGCTCAATCCTGAACAGACACGAGCCCGCATTGTCGCAGCGGCACGTTCACATGCGCTGGGCGCAGGAAGGGGAAGCGATAGCGACGAAGCGCATCAACGGGGCGTGGCACCCTCGGTGGAGTGAATTCCGTTTAATAGGCGAAGTTGCACACGTCGCCCATGCGGTGTTTGGAGAAGCTTGAATCGCACAAGGATGATATGACCTACTCGCCACCAGTGCTGTGAAACAGGGCGAAGCCGGAACTGCCCGTGACGTGGGTCGCCCCATTTGATCAGGAGGGGAGCAGGCGTCAAGCCGCCATATGCACGACAGTGGCATGAAATACGCTCACGCCACACTCCATAGTGCAGTGGGCATGACCGCAAAGCACGATTAATGACGCAATCGCCTTCCGGGCGTGCCTGCGTCAGCCGTTGCCGCGCGCGCTGGGTGGGGCCGGTGCAGCCGCGCTCCGCTTTGGCAGCCGGGACGCTGCTGGCGAGCGATCCAGGCAGCTCATATCAATGATTAGCGCTGCAGGTAAGAAGCAATTGGCACTGAGAGGAGTGTCGGGCGGTGGCGTGATTGCAGCTTCATTTGCCATCCGCGCGACCATACCGACACTCGCGATGTGCGACGCTCCGTGAGTTGGATGCAACGGTTGCACGCTACCAAGCAGTGAGCGATGGAACCGGCACTTCTCGGATCTTTTGAGTTGCGTAGGTGACACATTGCACTGGTTCAGCGTAACGTGCGCAGCGTATTCCGGCACACTTTTGTGAACTGTTCGACCAGCGCTGACCGCTCGCCGTTAATGGCCACGCTCGCGACGACGGGAATCGCGATTTCCGGTGCAAGCGGCACGACATTGAGCCCCTGACCGCGTGCGGAAAGCGCCGCGATTTCGTCGACGATAGTCACGACTTTCGAACGTGCGGCAAGCGCCACGAGGGAGTGATACGACTGCGCGGTGACGCTCGAGCGGACCGTAACCGAAAGTTCTTCGAGCCGTTTTGCCAGTAGCCGCCCGAGTGGATCGGCCGGATCTGGTCCAATGATCTCGCGGCCTTCGAGCGCACTGATCTCCATGAGAGGCGCCTCGTCGAGAACGTCCGGGTGACCCACGCAAACGAGCCGGCTCGATGCCAGTTCGATTTCCTTAATGGCAGGATGAGACACGCTGTGATACAGCACGCCGATATCCGCTTCCATCAGCGCTATGTTGGCGACCGCGGTTGACGAGTAATCAGAACAAAGGGAAAGCTTCACACCCGGATGCAACGCCTTGAATGCGAGTACTGCGTCCGCCACGACAGTTTGCGCCAAGGCTGGCGCGGCCAGAATGCGGATCGAAGACTCGTCGGTCCCGTCACGCAGGTTTTCCGCAAGCCTTTGGACCGCCTGCAACTGCTCGTCCAGTCGCATGATCTCAGGAAACAGGGTTTGCGCCTCGCGGGTCGGGATCAGCTTGCCGCGAACCCGTTCGAACAGCGGATAGCCAAGCTGGCGCTCCGCGCTCTGCAACGTTTGCGTGATCGCCGGCTGGGTGAGCGATAGCAGCGCGGCCGCAGCCTTGAGCGTGCCAGTCACGCGGATCGCGTTTACTACCTCTATGTGCCTGAGTCTCATTGGATGCTCGCCGGATGTCGACCTTCTCGGATCCAGCAGATTTTAAAGGGTGACGGGGCGAGCGATCCGGTAAGCCAAAAATGGAACGTGGAGAACTTTGGGCGATCAGGCGTTTTTCAGCACGTTCTCGTGAGCAGAAACAGGGTATGTCCGCTTGCGAAAGTAAAGAATGCAGACTAGCGCGATGACGGCAGTGACCATGACGTAATAAGCAGGCACAAACTTGCTGCCGGTCTCGTTTGCAATCCACGTGCAGATCATCAGCGATAGGCCGCCGAACACGGCGAAAGTCAGGTTATGGACAACCGCGATGCTGGTGGTACGCGTGCTATGCGGAAACAGTTCCGCGACGAACGCGGGCATCGCACCCTGGAACACCATCACGCACGCTGTCAATCCAGTGACGCAGAAGACATAGACGCCGACTGTGGGGGACGCGACCATCAGGTGAAATGCAGGAATCGTTAGGACGACGGTAAGCAGCGTTCCCGTCGTAATGAGCGCAAGCCGGCCAATACGATCCGACAGTGCGCCGAAGACGGGTGGCAGTACAATCTGTGCGACCGAATAGCCAATCGCGCCCCACATTGAATCCACCGGGCTCATTCCCAACACCTTCTGCGCGTACAGCGGAATGAAAACGCCCAACAGATAATTCGTCGAAGCGGCGAGCGAATACAGGCCGATAGCCCCGGCGAGACGAGCTTTGGCCGTCGCGAACGTATCGCGGATGGGGTTGCGTTCGTGACTGGACTTCTCGAATTCCGGCGTCTCGTCGACGCGCCGGCGGATCCAGTAACCGAACGGCACGATCGCGAGGCCGATCAGAAACGGCACACGCCAGCCCCACGACGCCAGCATGTCGGGCGTCATCAGCCTGTTCGCACCGAGCCCGACGATACTCGCGAGGCCCGTGGCAAGGCCAATGCCGACCACCTGATAACTCGCAAAGTACCCTTTCATTCCCTTCGGTGCGTGCTCCGTGACGAAGGAGACGGTCGAGCCGAACTCACCGCCCGCGGAGAAGCCCTGCAGGACTTTGCCCAGCACGAGGATCAATGTACCGACCACGCCGAATGTCGCATAGGTGGGCGCGCAGGCAATCACGAGCGTGCCGATTCCCATCAGCCAGATGGTGAGCATCATGCCGGCCTTGCGGCCATGCCTGTCGCTGTATGAGCCGATTACCATCGCGCCGAGCGGCCGGATGAAATAGCTGACGCCGAAAGTCGTCGCAGCGGCGAGCATCGAGGTGTAGGCGTCGCCCGTCGGGAAGAAGGCTTTGGCCATTACGACGGCCAGGAAGCCGTAGACGAACAGATCGTAGAACTCGAGCATGTTGCCCACCAGCGCAGAGGCCAGGATGCGGCGAAATTTGCTGCGTTGCTCAGGAGTTAAAGCTTTATCGGTTGCCATGACATTTCCTTTTCCGATGCGATGAGCTTACGGCAGCGCTGCATCTGCGGCGCTTCCGACAACGAGGTCAATGAGGCCAATGCGGTCGTGACATACGCGGGCCGGTTCAGAGGCCGACTGTTGCGCTCAGATAGTCGAACGCAGTGAGCGCGAAGATCTCACCGAGGGCGCGCAACTCGTCTACGTAGACGTATTCGTCGCAAGAGCCCATGTTGTAGGACGTCAAGCCGCAGACCACGGTGGGGATGCCGTGCTGCCGGTAAAGCCGTGCGTCGGAGGCGCCCACCCGCATATTGACCACCGGTTGTGTGCCGAGCTTCGCAGCGCAATGGCGGCTGAGTGTTCGAATGATCTCGTGATCGGGAGCGGTCCAGCTCGGTTCGTAGCGTCGCGTGATTTCCAGCGAAACACCCGGATGACGCGCAACGATTTCCTTGACGCGGTCTTCGATCTGCGCGACTGATACGCCGACTGGCAAACGGATGTCGGCGGTCGCGGTGGCGTGGTCCGCGATCAGATTGGACAGACGCCCGCCGTTGACCGTACCGAACGTGATGGTGACCTGGCGCAAAACGTCGCTCTCTCCTGCGCCAGAAATAAGTTCAGATGTTTCGCTCGAACGGGCGATGGCAGCCAGGACTTCGTCCGGCGCGTTCACTGGATAGTCGCGCACCGATTTGAGTTCCTGGATAGCATCGAGTATTTTCTCGATTGCGCTGTCGCCCTTATGCACATGGGCCGCATGTGCCGACTTGCCGGTCGCATCGAGACGCAGCCAGATCATGCCTTTCTCGCCGAAGCGCAGCACGTTGGGCGATCCGGTGTCGGCGCTAATCATTGCGTCGCCGGCTGCGTGCGGCACGTGATTCAACAGGTAGCCAGTCCCTTCCGTACCCATGCTTTCTTCATCCCCGGCGAAGGTGGCGACGACTTCGCCCGCGAACGACTCGCGCAGAGCGGCGAGCTGACGCAACGCGAACACAATGGCGGCGACCCCGCCCTTCATGTCTGACACGCCCAGTCCGTAGAGCTTCCCGTCGCGTTCCTGACCGTCCGGATCGGCCGACCATTGATGGGCGTTCACGAGCGGGAAGGTGTCCAGATGGCCGTTGAAAACAAGCCGACGCCCAGGGCGCGCACCACGCACGCGCACCACGAGGTTCATGACATGTGGGAGCGTACCGAATCGCTCGACTTCCGCACCGGAGCCTTCGAACATCGCCTCGATAGTGTCGGCGACCGCGTGAGTATTGCCGGGTGGATAGGCGCTGGGAACGGCTACGAGGGAGCGTGCAAGATCGATGATCTGATGACTGGATCGCGATGCGGCATCCTCGAGGGTGCTTCGCAAACGGGCAATCTCGGCATCGCCCATGACTAGCGCATCGGCTACCATTTCTGTCCTCCATTGGATTGGCGCGCTGCGAGCCGGAGAGGAGGCAGCGCTAACGATCCAATAGTCAATAGCCGATTTATTCGCGTCTAATCAGCCAAAAACATGGGGATATAAGTAAAAGTTAATCGGCGCTGCAGACGCTACCTCCGTCCACGTAACGCGGCTGATTGTTTTAAGCCCAAGGCCATTCTGTATGCACAACATGGTGTAGCGGCAGCTAGTCGCTGAGTTGCCGGCATTCACGAGTGGCGCCTCAGCGACCTGGAGGGGTCGCGTGCTGCCGATCACCGGCCGGTGACTTTCGGGTCAACTTTGTATTCAGGCAGGTGGCCGGACCTTTTGTCGTTTCGTTAGCTGCACATGAGGACGGTACGTGAATCGGTCATGACGGCTGACGGCGGGATCCGTCCAAAGGTTAGCGAACACAACGAGGAGCAAGCCAACGCGTGTCTGTTCGATAACCGGGGTGACGGTGCTCCCCACCAGACCCCAATCGGACAACACCGGAAACGCGTCGATTGCGCATACAACCGGCGGTACGACGGCGGGGGACCAGCACCATGCCGTGCCCGGCTGCAGACGATCAACAGGGCCTCGACCGCCAACCGAAGACCGTTTACATGTACGTCATCCTATAACTATAGCGAATATGCACACAATTCAAAAACACCTTTCAGCTGTGCGGTTCGGGTTTACGCGCCTGTTATGACTCACGAGCAAAATGCTAATGTCACCGATGACATACGACGACCTATAACAAACCAGTTATTGTCGCGAAGCTCGCCCGATTCATAGACGTTCGAGGACATATCATGCCGGCCGTCTCGCCATACCCTTCATCGAAGCACCGAAGACGGCGTTCGCCGCGTTCACGCGCAGCGGCCTGGCCGCCGACCTTATTCAGGCGCTCGGTGTCTCGCTGCCGGATGCGGCCGCTGCCAGGCGGTGTTCAATGGATGCGTCGCGCGCGGCAACAGCACGCGGGACCACTCCGCGAAGATCCACGCACCCGAAGAGATCCACGCACCCGAACAAGCATCCGTCGATGACGCGACCGGCCAGCAAACCATTTAACCCGACACCCGTCCCGACGCACGGCCGCGCCGCTCCACCTGCTCCTGCAAGCAAAGCCGAAGGAACAGCGTAGCCGCGCGTTGTGCGCCTGCACGCATTTTGAATCGCAGGTCCATTTCATCCGCCTCTGCGCTCGATGACAAATAATAAGGATCACTGATCTCAGCCCAACTCTTTCGATCGGCCGCGCCGTCTGCGGCATCCACGATTTGACAACGCCCACCAGGGGCAAGGAGACACCTGTGGCAACCCACGATAAAAACAGCGGCAAGCTGGCGTCATCGACAACCCGCAACCACGACCAGCCGAATTCGCCCAGACGCAGAAGCTTCATGATGCTGGCCGGCGCCTCAGCGGGTGCCACGCTGCTCAGCACCTTGCCCGGTTGCGGCGGCAGCGGCGACTCGCTGAGCACGTCGACGCCCGCCACGCCCACCACGCCCACCACGCCGAGCACTCCGGTCGACCCGATCTGGGGCCCCACCGGCCAGGCGACGGCGATCATCAACAAACTGTCCACCATCACGACGTCGATGTTCCCGGCGATTGACTTTCAGGTGACGAGCTACGGCGCGAAAGCGCTCTTGTCGTCCGCGTTGATCCAGGCGAGCGCATGGCCGGGCGGCACGATCCCGTGGGTGACGGGCACGCAGGCAGCGGCCTCGCCGCAAAGCCCGGGCTCGACAGTGATGGTGCCGTACGACGTCACGGACACCGCCTACGATTCATGCGCCGCATTCAACGCCGCCATCCAGGCTGCGCACGCGGCGGGCGGCGGCCGCGTCGTGGTGCCGGCCGGCAACTGGTATTGCGGCGGCCCGATCGTGCTGCTGAGCAACGTCAACTTCCATCTGACCTCGGGCTGCACGATCTACTTCAGCCCGAACCCCGTCGACTACGCAAAGAGCGGCCCGTATCCGACGACCAACGGCAATCTGTACTGGTCGCGCTGGCAGGCGAACGACTGCCTGAACTTCGGCGCGCCGATCTATGCCTACCAGCAAACCAACATCGCATTGACCGCCGACGACAACACCTGCGTGCTCAACGGCCAGGCAATGACGCCGATGCAATTGAGCACCAAAGCGCCGACCTCCTGCTGGTGGACCTTCAAGGGCACGAGCGGCGAATATGGTTATCTGAAGCCCGCATCGGGCGGCGCGCCGGTTTCGCAGGCGGACGCGAACACGGGCACGACCGCGTACTCGGCCAATTCCGCGTCGTACGCGGGCAATACGGCGTTGACCAGCCTGCCCGCCGGGCAGGTCACGAATCCGCAGGCGAACGTGTCGTTCAAAAATCAGGACGGCACCACGACGACGTTGATGACGCTGCTCACGGCGTCTGGCTGGAATCAGGATCAGAACTATTTGCCGGCGCTGTCTGAACTGGGCGTACCGGTGCTCGACCGCGTGTTTGGCCTCGGTCACTTCCTGCGTCCGTGCATGGTCGAGTTCATCGGTTGCACGAATGTGTTGCTGCAGAACTACCACACACAGAACACGCCGTTCTGGCAGCATCATCCGACCGACTGCACGAACGTGGTGATCGACGGCGTGTTCGCGGACAGCATCGGCCCGAATAACGACGGCTTCGACCCGGATGCGTGCAATTACGTGCTGGTGCAGAACGTCCAGTTCAACACCGGCGACGACTGCATCGCGATCAAGTCCGGCAAGTGCCTCGACACGCAGTACGGTCCGATGCAGAACATCGTGATCCAGAACTGCACGATGCAAAGCGGCCACGGCGGCCTGACGATCGGTAGCGAAATGAGCGCGGGCGTCGAGAACGTCTACGCGCGCAAGCTGACGATGCAGAACGCGAACTGGGCGACCAATCCGCTGAACATCGCGCTGCGGTTCAAGACCAACATGAATCGCGGCGGCTTCATCAACAACGTGTGGATCAACGGCGTCACGTTGCCGAACGGTGTGAATCTGACCGGCAAGTACGGCGGCGGCGCGTTGGGCGCGGGTTATCCGGGCTCAGTGGCGGGCACGGGCACGGTGGGTCTTGCCGCGAACCCGTCGACCGGCCAGGGTGGCCTGATTACGTTCGACTGCGATTACAGCCCGTCGGGTGACGCGGTGCGCTGGAACCCCGCAACGATCAACAACGTCAATATTTCGAACGTGCACGCGACCAACACGTCCGGCGCGGTGAGCTATCCGTTGACGTCGGGCTTCACGGCAACGTCAGGCTCGTGCTTCCAGGCGATCGTCGCGCAAGGCTCGGTCGCCGCGGATTACAACGGTCCGCTTCCGGTGCCTACCGTGTCGCCGATCACCGGTGTCACGATCTCCGACTGCAACCTCGGCACGCCGATCGCGGCAGGACCGGCGTCGGCGACAGTGCCGGGACCGGTGTTCGTGAACAACGTGAAGTCGATCACGCTCAGCAATGTGGTGATCGCGGGTGTGACGTATAACGGCGCGTTGACCGGGTAATGACTTGAAAGACTAAAGCGCGAGCGGTCTTCGGTCAGTGGTTAGCCGGGGACGCCACGCCGACCGTAACAAATCGAAACAGCCATCCATCGGAGATTGCGAAAATTAGCTCCACAGTCGGCTAGACTTTGCTACTAATGTTTGAGATCCTGACGCCGGCATTGGTGGTGTTCTCTCCTGCGGAGTTCGTATGGCGCTCTTCGACAGCAATTGGCCGAGCCGTCCGTGGACGGCGTTCGTCCCGTGCAACGGCTCATGCGAAGGAGCGCTATGAGCGAGGCGCCGGCCATCCCGACGAAGCGGCCCCGACGAGGCCGCATCCTGATTCTCCTTGTGGCGCTGGTGCTCATCGCGCTGGTGGTCTTCCATCTGCTGCACGCGAGGGCGCCCAAGCCCGTGGTGGCGCCGCAGGTCGTGACCGTCGCCCGCGTCACTACCGGGCCCATGCCGGAAACGCTCAACGAACTGGGCACCGTCACCCCTGTCGCCACTGTAACCGTGCTGCCGCAGCTGAGCGGCTACCTGACCGCCGTCGGCTACCGTGAAGGCCAGGAAGTCCAGAAAGGGCAATTTCTCGCGCAGATCGACCCGCGTCAGTATGAAATCAGCAAGCGTCAGGCGGAAGCCCAACTTGCCAAGGACAACGCAGCGCTAGCGCAAGCCCGCGCCGACCTCGCGCGTTACAGCCAACTGAACGAGCGCAAGTCGATCGCCCAGCAGACCTACGCAGACCAGCAGTTTCTCGTCCAGCAGGACGAAGCGGCGGTCAAGGCCGACGAAGCCAGCATCGCGCAATACGTCCTCGACCTGACCTATTGCCGTATCACGGCGCCGGTGTCAGGCAAGGTCGGGCTGCGCCTCGTCGACCCGGGCAACTATGTGACCGCATCGAGCCAGCCGGGCATTGCGGTCATTACGACAATGAAGCCGACCACCGTCGAATTCACCGTGCCGCAAACCGCGCTCGACAAGGTGCTGCAACGCACCACTGCCGGCGCGCAACTGCCGGTCACGGTGTTCAGCAGCGACAATGCACACCAGCTCGCCACCGGCACGCTGTACGCGATCAACAACCAGATGGCGACGGCTACCGGCACGGTCACGCTGCGCGCGGCCTTCGCCAATGACGACGAGCGGCTCTTTCCCAACGAATTCGTCAACGTCCGCCTGCTGGTGGACACCTTGCAGAACGCGTTGCTGGTGCCTACCTCCGCCGTGCAAAGCGGCGCGCCCGGCGACTATGTGTTTCTGGTCAACCCCGACAATACGGTGTCCGTCCGCAAGGTCGCGCTAGGACCCAGCGACGGCCAGCATACGGTGATCACGGCGGGGCTCGCCGCAGGCAATACCGTCGTGACGGACGGCCTGGATCGCCTGAGCGACGGCGTGAAGATCAAGCCGTCCGCCGCGCGCGCGGCCACAGGCGCCACAGGTGCCTCAGGTGCCTCAGGTAGCTCAGGTGCCTCAGGTGCCGCCGGCGCGGCAGATGCGCGTGCAGCAAGCCATTCGCGACCGGCCTCGGCGCCCGCTTCCGCGTCCGCCGCCTCGTAGCCCGCGCGCGCGCCGATGAACTTCTCCCGTCTGTTCATCCTGAGACCCGTGGCGACCTCGCTGTTGATGGTCGCGCTCGTGCTCGTCGGCCTGGTGGCGGTGCGCTTTCTGCCGGTGTCGTCGCTGCCCGATGTCGACTATCCGACCATCCAGGTCCAGACCTTCTACCCCGGCGCGAGTCCCAACGTCATGGCGACCACCGTGACCGCGCCGCTCGAAGTCCAGCTCGGCGAGATTCCCGGCTTGCAGCAGATGGTCTCGTACAGTTCAGAAGGCGCGTCGGTCATCACGCTGCAATTCGATCTCTCGCTCAATCTCGACATTGCCGAGCAGAACGTGCAGCAGGCCATCAACGCAGCGAACAGCTTTCTGCCGACCGGCCTGCCCGCGCCGCCGACTTACGCGAAGGTCAACCCGGCCGACCAGCCGATCCTCACGCTCGCGATCACGTCGAAGTCCATGTCGCTGACGCAGTTGCAGGACACCGCCAACAACCGGCTTGCCACGAAAATCTCGGAAGTCCCGGGCGTGGGTCTCGTCACGACCGCCGGCGGCAATGTGCCGGCGGTTCGCGTCGAAGCGGACCCGCAAAAGCTCGCCGCTTACGGCCTCAATCTTGACGATCTGCGCACCCTGCTCTCGAACGTCAACGTCAGTCAGCCAAAAGGTAATTTCGACGGTCCTGATCTCGATTACACGATCAACGCAAACGACCAGATCGTCGATCCGCAAGACTATCTGGCCACGGTAATCGCCTATCAGAACGGCGCGCCGGTCTATCTGCGCGACGTGGCGCGCGTCAGCCAGGCGGCGCAGGATGTCGAGCGCGGCGCGTGGTACAACGGCACGCCGGCCATCGTGCTGAACGTGCAGCGTCAGCCGGGCGCCAACGTGATCGCCACCGTCAACCAGATCATGAAACAACTGCCGGCGCTCGAATCGACGTTGCCGGCCGGCCTGCAGGTCACGGTGGTTGCAAACACCACCGGCGTGATCCGCTCGTCGGTATCGGACGCCGCATTTGAACTCGTGCTCGCCGTCGTGCTGGTCGTGCTGGTGATTTTCGTGTTCCTGCGCAACGTGCCCGCCACGATCATTCCGAGCATCTCGGTGCCGGTCTCGCTGATCGGCACGCTCGCCGTGATGTACCAGCTCAACTATTCGATCGACAACCTTTCGCTGATGGCGCTGATCATCGCGACGGGTTTCGTTGTGGACGATTCGATCGTGATGATCGAGAACATCGTGCGTTATCTGGAGGAAGGCAAGACGCCGCTCGAAGCCGCGCTCCAAGGCGCCGGCCAGATCGGCTTCACGATTCTCTCACTGACGGTCTCGCTGATCGCGGTGCTGATTCCGCTGTTATTTATGGGCGGCGTGATTGGACGCCTGTTCAGCGAATTCGCGATCACGCTCGCGGTCACGATCGTAATCTCGGCGGTCGTCTCACTGACCGTCGTGCCGATGCTGTGCGCACGCCTGTTGCGGGCGCAGGCGCAACGCCATCCGAGCCGCTTCGAGCGCATCAGCGAAGGCCTGTTCGACAGGACGCTTTCCGCGTATGAGCGCGGCTTGCGCTGGGTGCTCGATCACCAGACGCTGACGCTGGTGGTCGCGGTCATCACCGTTGCACTTACCGCGATCCTGTACGTCGTGATTCCCAAGGGTCTCTTTCCGGTGCAGGACGTGGGAGTGATTCAGGGCATCAGCGTGGCCGACAATTCGGTGTCGTACGCATCCATGGTCCGGCGCCAAACCGCACTCGCCGAAGCGATCCTCAAAGACCCCGACGTGGTGTCGCTCACGTCTTATGTCGGCATCGACGGCACCAATCCGACGCTAAACAACGGCCGCTTCCTGATCAATCTGCGCCCACGCGACGACCGCTCGGTCACCGCCGAGGAAATCGGCCGCCGGCTTCAGCAGGAAGTCGCGAACGTGCCGGGCATCCGCCTCTATCTGCAACCCGAGCAGGACCTGACGCTCGACACCTCGATTTCGCGCAACCAGTACAACTTCGTGCTGCGCGGGCCGAACCAGCAAGCCTTCAACGAGTACGTGCCCGCGTTGATCGCGCGCATGAAGGCGATTCCCGCGATCACGGACGTCACGAGCGATCTGAACACCAACGGCCTGAGCGTGAACGTCGAAGTGAACCGGCAGCTGGCGGCGCGCTACGGCATAACGGCGGCCACGATCGACAACGCGCTATACGATGCGCTCGGTCAGCGCATTGTCTCCACCATCTTCCAGCAGTCCGATCAGTACCGCGTGATTCTGGTGGCGAAGCCGGAGACGATACCCACCGTGCAGTCGCTCGGTAATCTCTATTTGCCGAGCCAGACCAGCAGCACCGGCCAGGTGCCGCTCTCGGGCATCGCGAAGATCAGCATCACGCAGTCGCCGCTGTTGATCAGCCACCTCGCGCAGTTCCCGGCGGTCACGATCTCGTTTAACCTCGCGCAAGGCGCGTCGCTCAGCGCGGCCGTATCGCAGATTCGCGACGCCGAACGCGCCGTGAATCTGCCGCCGTCGATCACGTCGTCGTTCCAAGGCGCGGCTCAGGCGTTCGAGGATTCGCTTTCCAGCGAGGTCTATCTGTTGATCGCCGCGCTGGTCGCGGTGTACATCGTGCTCGGCGTACTGTACGAAAGCTATATTCACCCGGTCACGATTCTGTCGACGCTACCCTCGGCCGGCATCGGCGCGCTGCTGGCGTTGATGATCGCCGGCAGCGATCTCGACGTGATCGGCATTATCGGTATCGTGCTGCTGATCGGCATCGTGAAAAAAAACGCGATCATGATGGTGGACTTCGCGCTCGAAGCGGAGCGCGAGCACGGCAAGCCGCCGCGCGAAGCGATCTTCGAGGCATCGCTGCTGCGCTTCAGGCCAATCCTGATGACCACCCTCGCGGCCATGCTGGGCGCGCTGCCCATGCTGCTCGGCACCGGCACCGGCTCCGAATTGCGCCGGCCGCTGGGGCTCGCGATCATCGGCGGCCTCATGGTGAGCCAGGTGCTGACGCTCTTCACCACGCCGGTCATCTATCTGTTCTTCGACCGGCTGGCGCAGCGGGTCAACGCGCGCCGCCGCATTCCGAATGAGGGCGCCGCCGCGCCGCCGGAGAACGCGCCGTGAACATCTCGGCGCTGTTCATCCGGCGCCCGGTCGCGACCGTGCTGCTGGCCGTCGCGATCCTGATCTCGGGCGCGCTCGCGTATTTTCGCCTGCCGGTCGCGCCGCTGCCGAACATCGCCTTTCCGGTCATCGCGCTGCAGGCCAACATGGCCGGCGCAAGCCCGGAAATCATGGCTGCCACGGTCGCCGAGCCGCTGGAGCGGCGCCTCGCCACCATCGCCGACGTGAGCCAACTCACGTCGATCAGCTATGTGGGCTCGTCGATGATCATCGTCGTGTTCGGCCTGAACCGCGATATCAACGGCGCGGCGCGCGACGTGCAGGCCGCCATCCAGGCCGCACGCGCCGATCTGCCGACCACGCTGCGCAGCAACCCGACGTACCGCCAGTACAACCCGGCCGGCGCGCCGATCATGGTGCTCGCGCTGAGCTCCGACACGCTGACCAAGGCCCAGCTCTACGACTCCGCCGACTCGGTGATCCAGCAGCAGTTGTCGCAGATCAGCGGCGTCGGACAGATCACGCTCGGCGGCGGCGCACTGCCTTCGGTGCGCGTCGAACTGGAGCCCGGCAAGCTGAACAGCTACGGCATCGGCCTCGAGGACGTGCGTGCGGCGATCGGCGCCGCGAACGCCAATAGCGCGAAAGGCCACATCGACCAGGGCGAGCAACGCTACGTGGTCACCTCGAACGACCAGATCAGCAAGGCCGCGCCGTATCGCGACGTGGTGATTGCCTACCGCGACGGCGCCCCGGTCTTTTTGCGCGATGTCGCGCAGGTGCGCGACTCGAACGAGAACATCCGCAACGCGGGGCTCTACAACGGCAAGTCGGCGGTGCTCGTGATCGTGTATCCGACGCCGGGCAGCAACGTCGTGCAGACGGTCGAGCAGATTCGCGCGCGCCTGCCGATCATCGAAGCCGCGTTGCCGAGTGCGGTGCAGGTGAACGTCGCGATCGACCGCTCGGAGTCGGTGCGTTCGTCAGTGGCCGATACGGAGCGCACGCTGTTCATCGCGGTGCTGCTGGTGGTGGGCGTGGTGTTCGTGTTCCTGCTGTCGCCGCGTGCCACGCTGATTCCGGCGGTCGCCCTGCCGCTCTCGATCGTCGGCACGTTCGGACCGATGTATCTGCTCGGCTACAGCATCGACAATCTTTCGCTGATGGCGCTGACAATCGGCACCGGTTTCGTGGTCGACGACGCGGTCGTGGTGCTGGAAAACATCGTGCGTCATCTGGAAGCCGGGCTCGATCCGAAGGAAGCCGCATTGCGCGGCAGCGCCGAAGTCGGCTTCACGGTGATCTCGATGAGCGTGTCGCTGATCGCGGTGTTTCTGCCAATCCTGCTGATGCCCGGCATTGTCGGGCTGCTGTTTCATGAGTTCGCCGTCACCCTGTCGATCGCGATCCTGCTGTCCCTGCTGATCTCGCTGACCATCACGCCGGTCATGTGCGCCTATCTGCTCAGCCGCGAGCGCGCGATGCATTCCCAGGCGCGCTGGGCGCGCTGGATCGAGGCACAGTTCGAGCGCTTCAAACAGGCGTATTCGCACTCGCTGTCCCTGGCCCTCGATCACGCGCTGGCGGTCGTGCTGCTGTTGATCGGCCTGCTGGTGCTCAACGTATTCCTCGCGCGATTCCTGTCCGGGACATTCTTTCCTGAGCAGGACACGGGCATCCTGATCGGCCAGATCATCGCCGACCAGAGCATCTCGTTCAACGCGATGGAAAGGAAGCTCGCCCAATTGCAGGCCATCGTGAAACAGGATCCGGCCGTGGCATCGGTCGCGGGCTTCACGGGTGGCCGGGCGCTGAACACGGCCAACGTGTTCATCGAGCTCAAACCGCTTGCGCAGCGCCACCTGTCCGCAACCGAAGTGGTCAACCGCCTGCGACCCAGGCTCAACGCAGTCTCGGGCGCGCGACTCTTCCTGCAGGCGCAACAGGATCTGCAGATCGGCGGTCGCCAGGCCGCGGCCGAATACCAGTACACGCTGTCCAGCGACGACGCCGACGCACTCTTCACGTGGGTGCCGAGACTCGTGACCGAGCTCGGCAAATATCGCGGCAAGATGGAAGACGTGAACTCGGACCTGCAACAGAACGGCCTGCAAACGTACGTGAATTTCAATCGCGCGACGGCCACGCGCTACGGCTTCCAGCCGAACCAGATCGACAACGTGCTGTACGACGCGTTCGGCCAGCGCACCGTGTCGACCATCTATAACCCGCTCAACCAGTATTTTGTCGTGATGGAAGTCGCACCGGCATACTGGCAGTATCCGCAGGCGCTCAACCAGATTTTCCTGAGCACGGCCGCCGGCAACGCGAGCGGCACGCAGCAGACGCAGATGTCGGGCGCCACCGTCAAAGCGGTGCAGCAGCCCGCCGCGATCGTCAGCGCATCGAGCAGCAGCGCGAATACGAATTCACTGAACGCCGACGCCGAAGCGAACCAGCAGACCAATAGTATTTCGAACAGCAAGGGTGGCAATTCGAGCGGCAGCGCGGACAGCACCGCGGCTGAAACCATGGTCCCGCTTCCCGCGATGATGAGCTTTGCAAACAGCCACACTGCGACCCAGGTCAACCATCAAAGCGGCCTCGTGGCGGGCACCATCTCGTTCAATCTGCCCGCCGGCGGCTCGCTCAGCGAAGCCGGGCAGATCATCGCGCAGGCCGAGCGCGATATCGGCATGCCCGCTTCGGTCCATGGCGCCTTCGCGGGCGCGGCGCAAGCGTATGCCCAGTCGATGGGCGCCGTGCCGCTCCTGATTCTCGCCGCCCTCGTAGTGGTCTACCTCGTGCTCGGCGTGCTCTACGAGAACACCGTGCATCCGCTGACCATTCTGTCGACACTGCCGTCGGCGGGCATTGGCGCGACCCTCGCCTTGCTGATCTTCGGCACGCCGTTTTCGGTGATCGCGATGATCGGCATCATTCTTCTGATCGGCATCGTCAAGAAAAACGGCATCATGATGGTGGACGTCGCGATTCAGTTGCAACGCCACGAAAACATGAATGCGCGCGATGCGATTCACGAGGCGGCGGTGGTACGGCTGCGCCCCATCATGATGACAACCGCAGCCGCTGTGCTGGGCGCGGTACCGCTAGCGATCGGCATCGGCCAGGGTGCGTCGCTACGTCAGCCGCTGGGGGTGACGGTCATGGGCGGGCTGCTCGTCAGCCAGGTTTTTACGTTGTACACGACACCGGTGATTTACCTCTACCTCGACCGGCTGCGCGCGCGACTTGCGAAGTGGTCCGCGCGCCTGCCATGGAATCGCCGCGGCGAAGCACCGGACACGAGCGCGTCATGAAGACACTTTTCCACTCCAGACTGGCCGGCGCGTTGCTCGCGCTATCGAGCGTACTGACAGGCGGCTGCATGGTCGGGCCGGACTATCATCGGCCGCCCATCGCCACCCCGGCCACCTGGAAAGAACTGCCGGGCTGGACCGAGGCGCAGCCCGCCGCCGAGCGCCCCAAGGGGGACTGGTGGACGGCCTTCAACGATCCACTGATGGACTCGCTCGAACCGCTCGTCTCGGTCTCGAACCAGACCGTGCGCCAGGACTACGCGAACTATCAGCAAGCGCTCGCGGAAGTCCGTATTGCGCGCGCCGCCCTCTTTCCGACGATCGGCGTGACCGGCTCGACGACCCGCGAACGCTCGTCGTCGGGCAATTTCAACAGCAGTTTGCTGAACGGCGCCGCGGGCATCGGCAATTTTCAGCGCATCAACAACAGCGGCACGCTCGAAGCCAATGCCAGTTGGGCACCCGACCTGTGGGGTCTCGTGCGCCGTAACATCGAGCAAAGCGCTGCGACTGCGCAAGCCAGTCAGGCCACGCTCGCAAATGCCACGCTTTCCGAGCAGATCGCGCTGGCCAACGCGATAATCGATCTGCGCGTAACGGACGCAAATGTCGATCTGCTCACGCACACCGTCGCAGCGTTCCAAAAATCGCAGCAAGTCGTCTCCGATCAGAATAACGCCGGCACTGTTCCGCCCTCCGATCTGGTGACCGCGCAGACCCAGTTGGAATCCGCACAGTCGAGTCTGATCGCACTGGGCGTGTCGCGTGCGCAATACGTTCACGCGATCGCCGTGCTGGTCGGTAAAAACCCCGAAGAACTGGAAATCCCAACGAACTCCACGCTGCCGACGCTGCCCTCCATTCCAGTCAGCGTGCCCTCCACGCTCCTCGAGCGCAGGCCTGACATTGCCGCCGCGGAACGTCAGATGGCGGCGCAGAACGCCGCGATAGGCGTTGCCGTCGCCGCGTATTACCCCACCATTTCGCTTTCGGCGCTGGACGGCTTCTCGCAGTCGCCATTGTCGGGGCTGCTGCACATGGCCGCCTACGTGTGGTCGTTGGGCGGCCAGGCCAGCGAAACGCTCTTCGACGGCGGCCAGCGCAGCGCGCAGGTCGACGCAGCGAAAGCATCGTACGATGCCGCGGTGGCAAACTATCGCGGCACGGTGCTGGCGGCGTTCCAGGGGGTGGAAAACGATCTGGCGGGTTTGCGCATTCTTTCGCAGCAATCGGCCGTGCTGGAGCAGGCCGTGCGCGACGCGACACGAGGCACCGAGATCGCGCAGGACGAATACGAGGCGGGCACGGTCGATTTCACGACGGTCGCGACCGCGCAGACGACCCAGCTCAATCTTCAACAGACCGCCTTGAACGTGACACAGACGCGCCTGCAGGACGCGGCGTCATTGTTCGGCGACCTGGGTGGCGGCTGGTCCTACAACGCGCTGGTGAGCGATCCACCGAAAGCGGCGCAACAGCAGGTGTCGCCTTGAAAGCCTCGTTCGCGTTCTGGCGTTTGCGTTCATCTGACAAGATTGGCACCGCCCGAATACCGATCGTCGATATTGTTTGCCGCCGCCTGTGTCTCGCGGACCGCTCGCGTCAGATGCCGACATGACGCATCGGCAACCTTCAGTTTGACAGGTGATTTGCGAGGCGAAGCAACATGGCGTCGCACGCCCGCAATTGCTCGACGGTCACGTACTCGTCCGGCTTGTGTCCCTGATCCATACTGCCGGGCCCGCATACGACGGTTGGAATGCCCGCCTGTTCGAATAGACCGCCTTCCGTACCGAAGGCGACAGTGCCGAATTCCGTCGATCCGGATATCAACGCGAGCAGACGCGCCGCTTCGCTGTCAGGCGATGTCGCCAAACCCGGATACGCCGACAGCGGCTTCAGGCTGATGTCGGTGTCCGCGTTGATCGCGCGCATCTTCGGCAGTAGTTGGGCCTGTGCATACGTCTCCAGGCGGTCCGCGACCTCGGCGGCATCAAAGCCCGGCAACGCACGCACTTCGAAATCGAACTCGCACTCAGCGGGCACGATATTGAGCGCGCGCCCGCCTTTAATCACACCCGTTTGCACCGTGGAATAAGGCGGATCGAAACGTTCGTCGTGATGATCGGGCTGCGCAAGCGCTTCGCCGATCTCGTCGAGATGGTTGATCAGACGGGCGGCGTATTGAATGGCGTTGACGCCATAAGGCGCGTAGGCCGAGTGGCACGGCGCGCCCTTCACGCAGCAACGCATCGCAAGCTTGCCCTTATGACCCAGCACCGGCCTGAGTCCGGTCGGCTCGCCGATCAGGCAAAGAACCGGCTTATGTTCGCGACGCGCGAGTTCTTCGAGCATTGAACGAACGCCCAGGCAACCTACTTCTTCGTCATACGAGAAAGCAAGGTGTACAGGCATCTTCAGGCCGCGCCTGACGAAAATCGGTACTGCGGCAAGGACCGAAGCAAGAAAGCCCTTCATGTCCGCCGTGCCGCGTCCGTACAAACGGCCATCTTTCTCGACGAGGGTGAAAGGATCGACAGTCCATGCCTGACCATCGACCGGGACCACATCCGTATGCCCCGACAGCGCAACGCCGCCGCGATCGCGCGGACCGATCGTCGCGAACAGATTCGCCTTGGTGCGCTCGTCGTTATAAAACAGTTCGCATTCGACGTCATGCGCCGCCAGGTAATCGCGAATGAACCCGATCAGCGCGAGATTCGAGTCGCGGCTGACGGTTGGGAAACCGATCAGCGATTCGAGCAAGGTACGGCTCGACATCTCATTCATCGCCGGGTACTCCGTAGCGTGGTGCGGCAGTGGGGTTTAACGCGCGCGTCACATAGTCGTTCATTTGCGGCTTATAGGCGGTCCACAGATCGCCGAGCTTGCCAATCGGATCTTCGTCGGCCCAATCGACACGCAGGTCAACGAGCGGCCAGGTCAGATCGCTCACAATTTTAAGCGCAGCCGAATGTACCGGACCCGCCTCGCCTCCCGCCATGATCGCTGCATTCATGGCCGCAAGCAGCCTGTCGGCAAGATGGCCTTCGGCCTTTGCAAACGCTTCCGGCATCGCTTCGATAACGTGCTTGCCGGACAGCATGTTGCCCGCGGCGACGCACTGATCGCCAGCGACCGCGTGATACGTGCCCAACGCTTCCTTGCCACTGAAAAAAGCCGTGCGGCCTTTCGCATCGATCACGGTCACCTGACGAAATTCACGCCATTCGTTTGCGTCGAGTGCCTGTTTCAGGGCTTCCGCTGGAGCGAGTTGCCTCTCGCCGAGCAGATCGAGAATCTGCGGCCCGAGTGCAGGCAACGTCACGTTTTGCGTGGCGACCGCGCCCACACCTGCACGCAACCAGGGACAGCGTGCGCCCACCGCAATGCTCGACGAACTGATCGCAATCCCGAGTTGCCCCGTCTTCCCGCAACGACCTACGATAGAGAAAGTCATGCGTGCTCCTTACGCGCTGGGCGGCGGCGTCCATCCATCGGGAACAACGGCGATCACATCAATTTCCATTAGCCACTCCGGCTGTCCCAACGCGACCACGGTCAAGCCCGTCGAAATGGGAAACACGCCCTTCAGCCACTTGCCGACTTCACGATACACCGGTTCACGAAAGCGCACGTCAGTGAGATAGGTCGTCGTCTTGACGATGTGCGAAAGGTCACTGCCCGCTTCTTCGAGCAACTGCTTCACGTTTTTCATCGCCTGTTCCGCTTGGGCACGAGGATCGCCCAAACCGACGAGGTTGCCCTCGAAATCCGTGCCGATCTGCCCGCGTACATACACGGTATTACCGGCGCGCACGGCCTGGCACAGATCGTTGTCGAGCGTCTGGTTCGGGTACGTATCCTTGGTGTTGAACATGCGGATACGGGTATGCGTAGGTTGACTCATCGATTCACCTTCCCTGTTTAATTGACCTGGACGCTTTCTTCACGCCGCGGTTCTTGCGCCTGACATTGCGGGGTGTCGTGCGGGGTGTCGTAATACGCCTGATAAGTGCGCTGCGTGACGATGTGATCGGCAACGTGCTTCGCGTCGTGCCAGACGCCCCAGATAAACGCTGAACCGCGTCGCGACAACCAGGGCAGGCCAAGAAAATACACGCCCGGCTCCTTCGACACACCGCGCTGATGTTTCGGCTTGCCCTTCTCATCGAATGCATCGACTTGCAGCCACCTGAAGTCGGTTGTGTAACCCGTCGCCCAGATGATCGATGCGACGCCTGCCTGCTCCAGATCGAGATCCAGCAGCGGATGGGTCAGACAGTCCGGATCGGACGGGATCTCGCGCGCTTGCGGCTCGGCAGGAAGATCGAGGCCGTTGCGGGCTGCGTAATTGTCGGCTGCATCGAGCAAGGACAGATAGTTTTCGTCGCCACGCGCGATGTTCTTCGCGAGGTCGGCATTGAAGTGCACGACGCTGCCCTCGAACGATTTCGTCAGACCGACGAGCGTGATGCCCTGATGTCCGAGGCGGCGGAAGTCCACCGTTTGCCCGCCTCGCGCACCGCTCACTGCGATGGTCACATGCTCCCGGCCAGGCTTCATCACCTCGGCGTCCCACTCGCCGAGCACACCCAGCCACCAGCAGAAATCGCGTCCGCGATATGCACGCGGCGGACGGTCATGCGCGCCGACGGACAAATACACGTTGCGGCCCGCGCGCTGCAGTTCGTCGGCAATCTGCACACCCGACGATCCGGCGCCCACCACCAGCACGCCACCTTCCGGCAGTTGTTGCGGGTTGCGATAGTCCGCGGAATGCAGTTGCGTGAGCGATGTAGCGTGCGGCGCAATCGGCGGAATCACGGGCTTCTGGAACGGCCCCGTCGCCACGACGACGCGCCGCGCTTCTATCACGCCATCCGAGGTCTCGACGGTAAAGCCTTCGCGGCCCGTATTGCGCACGACCTTCGTTACTTCGACACCGGTGCGAACTGGCGCGTCGAACTTCTTTGCGTACGCAACGAAGTAGTCGGCGACTTCTTCCTTGGGAGCGAAGGCATCCGGCGCGGTCTCGGCGAATTCAAGGCCAGGAAAGCGATCATGCCAGGCGGGGCCGTTGGCAACGAGCGAATCCCACCGCCCCGTGCGCCAGCGCTCCGCAATGCGCGCGCGTTCCAGCACCAGATGCGGCACGCCGTTGCGGCTCAAATGTTCGCTCATTGCTACGCCGGCCTGGCCTGCGCCTACTACGAGCGTATCGATCGACGTTGTTCCTGCTGTCATGGCTGCGTCCTTGCAAAGGCGGTATGTCCTCGCAAGAATTTACGCGCCGAAACAGGATCGATAAAATATTTTCAAAAAATGCATAGCATCGGAAAAAGCTATGCTCGGTTTTTTGTCCGCTACACAATCCGTTCGTCCATTCTCTGGAAAACGACACTGATGGAAAGCCACGCGCTTCGCTAT